>JAKFFO010000099.1:0-23881 GCA_036675035.1 Oxalobacteraceae bacterium | reverse complement strand
TGCCATTGCGACCGATCAAGCCCACGCGCTCAGTCGGCTCCAAAGAGAATTCCGCATGGTCGAGCAGCGCAACATGGCCGAACGCCAACTGCGCATTAGATAAAGAAATGACTGCCATAAATGATAAGGATGCATCCGGCGGCTTCGAAACCAGCTACCCATCGCTCGAAGCGCTGCGGATTAAATGATAAAGTCGGCATTGTACCGATAGCCGGTCCGGAACGTGCTCTATACGAATGTCGCGACTGCTATAATCTCGAACGCAAATTGGATGAAGTCCGATTACCTGTCGAGTCTCGCCGTAGTTCAATGGATAGAACGAGTGCCTCCTAAGCGCTAGATACAGGTTCGATTCCTGTCGGCGGGACCAAAGCTATAGCGTTAAGACTGATTGCTGAAACGGCAGTTCCTTCAGCGCCTCACCTATCCAACAGGCCTTCATTCACGCGGCACTTCGTTCCGATTACGTTTCTGGCATGGACGCCCACAAGCTTTAATTTCATCGAAAGTTGCCGTATCCATTGCAAGTTGCTCTCTTTTTCGCGCTACGAAATATCGACATCTCAGGGTCGATTCCGTTATAACTTTTGCAACTGAAATCCAAGTTCGTCTTTCAATTCCTGGTCGGTTGGTCGCCGAACAATCTCGAAATCCACACGCCTAAAAGTTATCATTAAAGAAATTTAAAGTGCTAAAAGGTGAATTTCACAGGTGAGCTCGTGTTAAATTGGTTACATACAGCAATCGGAATTGATAAACATCAATCTCGCCCTTACCCAAAAGCAGATAGTTTCCATAAGGCATAAATTATTTGAAGAAACTATTTACTCAAGTGTTTAATTGAAGTTTTTCAGGCGGCACGCTATTGATGTTGCGGCATACATTAATTCAGCTTTTAACGGAGGCACGTATGGCGACCAGATATTCAACAGACGATCTCATCGAAGAATTAACGGCGGCAACATACGGAGAAGGCGCTAATCCCCGCGAAAGAAGGGTATTCATTGACGCATTGCGCGGTTTGGTACGCTTGGCAAAGTCGGAGCAAATGCTTGAACTCCGAACAGATGTGAAAAAACTGACTGAATTACCGTCCGATACCTTGCATTCTTATTGGGAAGTCGACTGAGCGGCGTAAATAGCCTCCATCATTTTTATATAACCGCATTCAACCATATCCCGGCGAAAATCCAGGCGCAAAATCGATCTGCAACCGGCACCGCAAGTACTATTTGTTCACAACTGATCAACCCGCTTTGGCGGGTTTTTTATTTGGAAAACGGAATTGTAATTCGATGTAACAGCCTGCCAAAAAGGCAACTTCCGGATAGACGCTGACTCTATCAAATATAAGCATGATTCATTGTTTGCAACCCTCGCGTTGCAGGCTGGTTGTTTCCAGCGGTCCGAAGCAGGTCGAAACTTGGTTGCATTCTATTAATGGCGTGAATCCGATTGCTAACTACTCCGTGGCCGAAAATCAGCAAATCTTTTTATCTGCAGCGTGTTCGAAAACATATCCAACGTAAGAACATGGGTATCAATGACAATGTTTTTATCTCATTATACGAAGGAGAAATCATGAAAAAGAATTCCGCAATGACGGCCGCAAGCGTAATCACTTCCGGCATGTTGCTTATTGGCTGCTCAAGCCCAATGCAAGAGCCAAGCTCATCCCAGCCTTATCCCTCAACGAGTTCTTCGTCATACTCGACAGGATATGGCGTAGTGGAATCGATCCAATTGGTAAATTCGAACAATAGCTCTGGCGGCATCGGTCCTGGCGCAGTGATAGGCGGCGTTGCCGGTGGCGTCCTGGGAAATCAGGTCGGTGGCGGTAGCGGAAAAACGGCGGCGACAGTAGCAGGCACGGTGGGCGGTGCCGTCATCGGACACCAGATTGAGCAGAGAAACAGAGCGCAATCGGCAACATACCAAATCGGGGTCCGTCTTGATAACGGCACCTACCAGACCATCACGCAAGATTCAATTGCCGATCTCAGTGTAGGCAACCGGGTTCGCATTGAGAACGGACGGGCGTATCGCTATTAGTCGACCGGGTATCGATTCGGCCGGTACCATTGAGTGGATGCGCATAGTGTTCCACCGAACGATCACGTCATGCCGGCAGCCGATAATGATGGTATATAACCATTTTCTCAGACGCGACTCATTCTTTCAGCGGTATGTAAGAGTTCGCTGTTGCTGCTGACCCGACTCGATTGCGCTGCAAGCGGCATAATGCAGTGACGATCGCAGACATCAGGAGGCAACGTGAAACTGGTTCGTTACGGACGTATCGGCAAGGAGAAGCCGGGCGTGATTGACCACGCAGGCAAGCTGCGCGATCTCTCCGCAATCGTTCCCGACATCGGCCCGGATCAACTGTCCGCCAAAGTTCTGGCGAAATTGTCGCGGCAGACCGCATCGGCGCTTCCGCTGGTGCGAGGAAATCCTCGCATCGGCATTCCTGTTGCAAAAATTGGAAAGCTCATCGGGATCGGCTTGAATTATTCCGACCATGCCGCAGAAGCCGGCATGGCGATACCAAGCGAACCGATCGTGTTCATGAAAGCGATCAGTTCTCTATCGGGCCCCAACGATCCGGTCATGCTTCCGAAGGGCTCGAAAAAATCCGACTGGGAAGTCGAACTTGGTGTTGTGATCGGCACCAAAGCGCAATACGTAAGCGAGCGGAATGCGTTGCGCCACGTCGCCGGATATTGCATCGTAAACGACGTGTCCGAGCGCGAATATCAGCTAGAGCGCGGACCGCAATGGGACAAGGGGAAAGGTTGCGACACCTTCGGCCCGATCGGACCATGGCTCGTGACCCGCGATGAGATTCCGAATCCGCATCGACTTGCGATGTGGCTGGATCTGAATGGCCGTCGCATGCAATCCGGAAATACCAAGACCATGATTTTTTCTGTGTCAAAGATCGTGAGTTACCTGAGCCGCTTCATGACACTGATGCCAGGCGATGTTATTGCGACCGGTACGCCGCCCGGCGTTGGGATGGGAATGAAACCGCAAAAATTTCTCATGCCCGGCGACCAGATGTCGCTCGGTATCGAAGGGCTCGGTATGCAATCACAGAAAGTGATCACTCATTCATCCAGACCATAAACCGATGCTGACATCATTTTTTAGAACGGGATCGGTGGCGCGTCATCGCACCGCCGATCGGAACCCATTACTCGGCGTCCGGCTGCCTGGACGGAGCGGCGTTCGCGAATGCATCAAGCGCGACACATGCATCGTGAATGCGCATGATGGAGGGCAAAGCAGATAAATCACAATTGAATCGTTTTGCATTCGCAATCTGTGGAACCAGGAAGCAATCCGCCATTGTCGGTGAATCGCCAAAGCAGAATTTCCCGACCCGTCCATCTTTTGCGAGCGTTGCCTCAATCGATGCAAGTCCCTGTTCCACCCAGTGGCGATACCAGGCGTTCTTGTCTTCCTCGCTGACATTCAGATCACGTACCAGATAACGCAATACGCGGAGATTGTTGAGTGGATGAATCTCGCAGGCAATCGAAAGCGCAATGCTTCGGACAAAGGCGCGGTCGCCCGCACTTTCTGGCAATAATGGCGGCCTAGGATACCGTTCCTCGAGGTACTCAATGATCGCGACCGATTGTGTCAATACCGTGCTGCTCTCCGATTCATCGTCGATCAATGCGGGAACAAGCGCCATCGGATTTAACGCGCGATATTCCGCGCTTAATTGTTCGCCGCCATTTTTAACCAGATGAATCGGGATCACCTCATAAGGCAATCCCTTAAGGTTCAGCGCGATGCGTACCCGATATGCAGCCGAGCTTCGAAAATAACTATATAGCTTCATCCCGCCCCCAAAATCCGGTTATCCGATGACATGCGAAATTCTCAGATCACTTTCAAACGCAATTGGCCCAAACCTTCGATCGCGCCTTCAAGAAGGTCGCCGGGTTTGACCGCCGCCACGCCTTCGGGTGTCCCGGTGAAGATCAAATCGCCGGGTTGTAATTCGTAGTATTTTGAAAGATGTTCGATGGTTTCCTCAACGTTCCAGATCAATTTATCGATGCTGCTTTTTTGCCGCAACGCGCCGTTGACGTTCAGATGTATCGAGCCGCGCTTGAGCCAACCCGTTTTCTCGATTGGATGAATCGGTGAAATCGGTGCCGACTGATCGAAACCCTTGGCAGTACACCAGGGTCGACCGAGTTTCTTCGCTTCAGCCTGCAAGTCGCGGCGGGTCATGTCGAGCCCTATCGCATAACCCCACACATGCGAGGCCGCGTCGCTCACCGGAATATTTTTTCCTCCTTTGCCGATCGCAACGACAAGCTCGATTTCATGGTGCAAATCGCCGGTCATTGATGGATAGGGCATTTCTCCGATGGTATCGAACGATACCGGCAATATCGCATCTGCCGGCTTCATGAAAAAGAACGGCGCCTCGCGGCCGGTGCCACCCATTTCCTTCGCATGTTCGACATAATTGCGCCCAACACAATAGATTCGATGAACTGGAAACAGTTGCTTGCTTTCGACAATCGGAAGCGCGGCTTGCTGCGGGGGTGAGAATGAAAATTGCATGTCAGCTCCTGGATTTGTTTATCAATTATCCCATCGATGACGCAATTATGCGTCCTGTCAATCAGCCTTCGATTGCCTTGAAACTTTCTTCCAAATCACAACAAACGCGAATTTCCCCTTGAGTTCCCGCCATATCGGCCGCATCTTATGAGCACCTGTCTGGCGGCACTACTTTTGCCGACCGATCCGTGTCGGTGAACCTTGCCGGTCCACAATGGTCTTATTCATGTTGCGCATGCGGTCTGTTGACATCAATGCATTTCGAATGATTGCGGACAGCAACGAGTGTTTGTATTCAAGCCGCCAACCTAAAGAAGGATTGCCATGTTTTTACGTTTGCTTCGTTTGCTCAAACTTACCGGACGAGACGCTGCTGTCTTATGGTATGCCTTCCGCAATCCGGCCACCCCATTCCCGATCAAGGCTGGTGCAGTGCTGGTGGCTTTTTATATGATAAGTCCGATTGATTTTATTCCGGATGCTTTACCGATACTTGGGTGGCTCGATGATGTGACCTTGCTGGCGTTTGCAATCCCCGCAATACTCAAACTGGTTCCGGAACCGGTATTGCGTGAAGCGCGATGGGCGGCGGAAAACAGACTGTCCAGGTGGAATTTCTGGCGCGCCAAAATCTGAAGCAGATGCCACGCGGGCAAAATCCAACAGAATGTGGACAGCACGTGGAGTCGGCGCCCGCATGTTCGCTCGATAGCGATTGACGCGCACCGGTCATGCTTCGCCCAGATAGGCTTCCCTGACCCGCGGATCATGCAGCATGTCTTGCGCGTTTCCAGTCATCGTAACCAGGCCGGATTCCATAACATAAGCGCGGTGTGCTGCTTGCAATGCCAACCTGGCATTTTGCTCTACCAGAAGAATAGTCACGCCTTCGGCTGAAATACTCCGAATCACTTCAAATATTTTTTCCACCATGATGGGCGATAAACCCATCGACGGTTCGTCCAGCAACAGCAGTGTCGGATGGCTCATCAACGCACGCGCCATCGCCAGCATCTGCTGCTCGCCGCCGGACAGAGTGCCGGCCATTTGCGCGGAGCGTTCTCGCAACCTCGGGAAAACTGAAAACCACCTGTCTATATCCGCGTCAATACCTGAATTATCCTTGCGGGTATAGGCGCCCATCAGCAGATTTTCGTGAACGGACATCCGGGTAAATACGCCTCTGCCTTCCGGCACCATCGCCAGGCTTTTCTTGACCAGTTCAAAAGACTGCAAGCCCTTGATCGGCCGTCCCTGGTACTCGATATGGCCCTCTACCTTGCATTCCGGCAGCGTGCCGGTAATCGCTTTCAAGGAAGTCGTTTTACCTGCGCCGTTGGCGCCGATCAATGTAACCAGCTCGCCCTGATTGACTTCAAGATCGATTCCCTTGACTGCCTGAATGCCGCCATAGGCGACCTTCAGGTCGGTGATCTTCAACACGTTTTCAGCCATCAGTGCGCTCCTCCCAGGTACGCTTCAATTACCGCAGGATTGCTCTGTACCTCGGCCGGCATGCCTTCCGCGATCGGCTTTCCATAATCCAGAACGGTAATCCGGTCACACAAGCCCATCACCAGCTTTACATCGTGCTCGATCAACAAGATCGTTTTTCCTTCCGCCTGGATCTTGACCAGCAATTCGCGTAATGCCAGTTTTTCCGTCGCATTCATGCCGGCGGCCGGTTCATCCAGCGCCAGCAGTTGCGGCTCGGTTGCCAATGCCCGCGCAATTTCCAGTCTTCGCTGATCGCCGTAGGACAGGTGCCGGGCGGTTCGTCCGGCAAATTTTGCAATACCCACGAAATCGAGCAGCTCCATTGCGTACTTGCGGATGCCGGCTTCTTCTGTTCTGGCAGCCTTGTGGTGCAATACTGCGCCCAGCACGCCTTGGTGCGTACGTACATGGCGTCCTACCATCACGTTTTCCAGCGCGGTCATCTCGCCGAACAGGCGAATGTTCTGAAACGTGCGCGCGATACCGGCCTTGGCCACCTCGTGCGGTGCCGATGGTGAATAGGGTTTCCCCGCAAGCGCGAATGTGCCGCTATCCGGTTGGTATAGTCCGGTAATGACGTTGAAAAAAGTTGTCTTGCCGGCGCCGTTCGGGCCGATCAGTCCGTAAATCTGGCCTTTCACGATCCGGACATTCACATTGGTTAATGCCTGCAAGCCTCCGAAGCGTTTGCTGACACCGGCGATATCGAGAATGATTTGTCCACTCATTTCACGTCCTTACGCTGCGACGACGCCGGTCGGTTTTTCCGGCTTGTCGATATCCGCGTCAAGCCTGTCTTCGTGCCGGGGGGCCGGCCATAATCCGGATGGCCGGTAGAGCATGATCAATACCAGTGCCAACCCGTACAACAGCTGGCGCAGGACCTCCGCTTCGATCAGAATTTTTCCGAATACCGCAAGCTGCACCGGCTCAACCGTGTGGCGCAGCAGTTCCGGCAATACCGCAAGCAGAAGGCCGCCCAGTATCACGCCTGGGATATGCCCCATGCCACCCAGTACCACCATCGCGACCACGGCGATCGACTCGGTGATCGAAAACGACTCTGGCGACACAAACCCCTGGAATGACGCGAACATTGCACCTGCGATACCGCCAAAGGACGCGCCCATCGCAAACGCGAGCAGCTTCATGTTGCGCGTATTGATTCCCATCGCCTGGGCTGCGATTTCATCTTCGCGGATCGCGACCCAGGCCCGTCCGATTCGCGAATTCTGCACCCGAACCGATACAAAGATGGTCGCAATGCACAACGCAAGAAACAGAAAATAATAGGCATTGACCGATGGCATCGAAAAATGACCGATGTGAACAGTTGCGTTTGACCCCGGCTCGCCGGCGAGCGATACACCAAAGATGCGGATCGGGTCGATCAGATTGATTCCCTGCGGACCATTGGTGATGTTTACCGGTGCATTCAGGTTGTTCATGAAGATACGAATGATTTCGCCAAATCCGAGGGTGACGATGGCCAGGTAATCACCTCGCAGTTTCAGTACCGGCAATCCAAGCAGCATGCCGAACATCGCTGCAAATGCAGCGGCGAGCGGCACTATGAACCAGACCGAAAGATGAATGCCGTTTTGCGCTATCTCTTCACCGAACAGCCATACGAGCCCATTGCCCACCATCGGATACTCGTTGACGAAGGATTCGAGCACGACGACAAACTGCGGTGAAGCCAGCAGACCCACCATGTAGGCTCCCAGCGCATAGAAGGCGATGTATCCCAGATCAAGCAGCCCGGCAAAGCCGACCACGATATTGAGTCCGAGCGCCAGCATGATGTACAGCAGTGCCAGGTCCATGATCCGGACCCATGAATTTCCAAAATCGGCGGCGACGAACGGAAACGCAATCGCGATTACGCCGATCAGGATCAGGCCCAAATAAGCCTTCCGCGGGTTTTCCTTGACATTGAAATAGTTGGCCATGGCTTTTCCCTTACGCGCGATCGGCGACGCGCTCGCCCATGATTCCGGACGGCCGTATGGTCAATACCAGTACCAGCACCAGGAACGCAAAAATATCCTGGTAATGGCTACCGAGAAAACCACCGGTCAAATCGCCGATATAACCGGCCCCGAGGCTTTCAATCAGGCCCAGGAGCAGCCCGCCGAGCATTGCGCCGTAAATGTTGCCGATTCCACCAAGAACAGCGGCGGAGAATGCCTTGATGCCGGGTACAAAACCCATTGCAAACTGGGCCGATGAATAATTCGCGGCCCACATCACGCCTGCGACGGCGGCGAGAATCGCGCCGACCGCGAAGGTCATGACGATGACGCGATTGGAATCAACACCCATCAGGGCGGCAATGCGCGGATTTTCCGATGTCGCACGCATCGCACGACCTATCCTTGTTTTCTCGACCAGTAATGCAAGGCTGACCATCGACACTGCCGCCAGTACCAGCAGCATGACCTGGGTCGGCGATATCAGCGCACCGAAAACATGGATCGGATCGGTCGGCATCACCTGTGGAAAAGGTATTGGATTGCGCCCCCAGATCATCATTGCAATTGTCTGAAGCAGTATCGAGACGCCGATCGCCGTGATCAGCGGCGCCAGTCGCGGTGCATTGCGCAAGCGCCGGTACGCGACGCGCTCGATCAGAACGTTGACGGCGACACAAACAGGAATCGCACCGAGAATTGCGATGAACAATTTGACGATGCCGGGCAGATCCGGCGCCACTGTATTGACCAGGTTGAGTATGGTAAGCCCCGCCATCGCTCCTATCATCAAGACATCGGCATGCGCAAAATTGATCAGATTGAGGACGCCGTACACCATCGTATAGCCTAGTGCAATCAGCGCATACATGCTGCCCAGCACCAATCCATTGATGATTTGCTGGATAAAGATATCCATATGATTTTTACTCCCTTCAGGGTGCCGTCACCGATCGCTCGTGCTTGCATATCACGACATAAGGCCTGCACAGATTCAAGCTACAGAATTCGCGACGGCAAACAGGTTGAATGTCGTCGGCTTGGTCCTTCAGTTGTCGATTATTTTGGCCTGGAGCATGCCGAGACAAGTGAGCCGATGAAATGCGAATTTTTACTCATGATGGCGGCGTCTCCTTTTTGCCAGGACTGAATTGCCATGGAATTATTGTGTGCATTCAAAGAGTCAAGCAAGGTTGGTAGAATGGTCGTGCCGAACAATCAACGACTCGATCTGAATTTTTAGCGCGTGCCTCCCTGGTTCGCCAGGCCTTTAGGCAACGGAAATACGACACTTTCCTTTACGCCATCGAGCACGCGAACGCTGTTTGCTCCGTATTTTTTCAATTGGTCGATCACCTCGCTGACCAGTATCTCGGGCGCAGATGCTCCGGCAGTGACACCGATACGCTTTTTCCCCTCCAGCCAATGTGGATCGATCTGGGATGCGCTGTCGACCATGTAGGCAGACGCGCCATTCTTCTCGGCCACCTCGCGTAGCCGGTTCGAATTCGAGCTGTTCGGACTACCGACCACAATCACCACTTCCACTTGAGGCGCCATGAATTTTACGGCTTCCTGCCGGTTCGTGGTCGCGTAACAAATATCGCCTTTTTTGGGCTCGGCGACGTTCGGAAACCTGCGCTTGATCGCCGCAATGACGTCGGCGGTGTCATCGACCGACAGCGTGGTCTGTGTGACATACGCGAGCATGTCGGGATTTCTTACGCTCAGATTTTCAACGTCATCCAACGTCTCTACCAGATGCATTCCCTCGTCCGCCTGCCCCATCGTGCCTTCCACTTCAGGATGTCCGTCATGTCCGATCATGATGATTTCCCGACCCTCGCGGCGCATTTTGGCGACTTCAACATGGACCTTGGTCACCAACGGGCATGTGGCGTCATAAACAGTCAGTCCACGCTCAGTGGCTTCAGCCTGCACCGCTTTCGAAACGCCATGCGCAGAAAACACGACGGTATTCCCGGCCGGGACGTCTGCCAGTTCCTCGATGAATATCGCGCCTTTTTTTCGCAGGTCATTGACTACGTATGCGTTATGCACGATTTCGTGGCGTACATAAATGGGCGCGCCGAACTGCACGAGTGCGCGTTCGACTATATCGATTGCCCGGTCGACGCCTGCACAAAACCCGCGCGGCTGCGCCAATAGAACTTCCTTATCCATGCTTAATCCTTGATGCGAACGCTGCACATAATCGCAGAAGCAATTTGTACCTCGTCGCTTGATTCCCGTACTCGGGCTTGATTCACACTTTATAGTATGCCAATGATCTTCACTTCAAACTTGAGTGCCTGCCCAGCCAGCGGATGATTGAAATCGAATAACGCATCGCCGGCCTTGATTTCACGCAATACCCCGGCAAACTGGCCGCCTCCGGGTGCCGCGAATTCAACCAGGTCGCCGATTGCATATTCTTCGCCGATTTGTGAATTTTGCGCCAATGTAGCACGCGACACCCACTGCACCAGATCGGGATTTCGCGGACCGAACGCGTTTTCCGGCGGCAGTTCAAAAACGCGGTGAGCGTCTTCCGGCAGACCGATCAGACACGCCTCGAGAAACGGCGCCAACTGCCCCGTGCCAAGCTGCAAGGTAGCCGGATTTTCGTGGAATGTACTGACAATGTCGTGATCCTCAAGGGACGCAACCCGATAGTGCAAGGTCAGATAAGAAGTTTCGGTTACGACCGAATGTGGTAAATTTGACATCAAAACTCGAAAAACGAAATAATCCGTCATTTTAAGCCACGTACTGTCGAAACACACCGGATGTCAGCCATTTATCGGAGCCGACATGGGTGATAAGTCGGCAGCATTATTTTTTCAACTCGTTTAAAGAATCCTTGCGATGGCAATCACCGACTGGCCGGAAGAGCTGCGACCGCGCGAGCGTCTAATCAAGCATGGCCCACAAGCGCTTTCCGACGCCGAACTGCTTGCCGTTTTCCTTCGGGTCGGGGTTAGCGGAAAAAGTGCCGTTGATCTTGGACGCGACATGGTCGGGCATTTCGGCTCGCTGAACGGATTATTTTCAGCCACATTAACCGACTTTTCAGAAATCAACGGCCTGGGCCCCGCGAAATTCGCTCAGCTGCAGGCGGTTCTGGAACTGGCGCGGCGCGCCCTTGAGGAACAATTGCAATCCGGCGTAACGCTGAGCTCACCCCAGGCGGTCAAGGAGTATCTGCAACTACTGCTGGGCATCAAGCCATATGAATCGTTTGCAGTTTTATTTCTGGATGTAAAAAACCGATTGATCAGTTCCGAAGAACTGTTTCGCGGCACGTTGACCCACACCAGCGTATATCCGCGGGAGGTAGTGAAGGCCGCGCTCTCGCACAACGCGGCAAGCATTATCCTGGCGCACAATCATCCTTCCGGCAGCCCTGATCCCAGCGCAGCGGATCAAGCGCTGACCTCAGCATTGAAACAGGCACTCGCTTTGGTCGATGTACGGGTTCTGGATCACTTCATCGTCGCCGGCAGGCATGTCTATTCATTCGCCGAACACGGACAGCTATAACCGGAACGTCATCTCGGCGAATCCCAATTGTTAAATTTAAGCGATTTATTTAGACACAATTGTTTTACGCAAGTCGTTGAATAATTTCGTGTTTTTATATATACTCGCGGTTTTTCCAATTTCGGAAATCTTTGAGGAGCAAACCATGGCACGTGTATGCCAAGTCACAGGGAAAGGGCCGATGGTCGGCAATAACGTTTCCCATGCGAATAACAAAACGAAGCGTCGCTTTTTGCCGAACCTGCAAAACCGTCGCATCTTCGTTGAATCCGAAAACCGCTGGGTTTCCCTGCGCCTGTCCAACGCCGGTCTGCGTGTGATCGACAAAATCGGCATCGACGCCGTGCTGGCCGATATGCGTGCCCGCGGCGAAAAAGTCTAACTAGCAGAATAAAGGAACAATCATGGCTAAATCCGGCCGCGACAAAATCAAGCTGGAATCGACCGCAGGAACGGGTCATTTCTATACGACCACCAAGAACAAGCGTACGACGCCTGAAAAAATGGAGATCATGAAATTCGATCCCAAGGCTCGCAAGCACGTTGCTTACAAAGAGACCAAGATCAAGTAATTGAGTTTGTGTCGAAAAAAGCCCCGCATGATTTGATCATGCGGGGCTTTTTTTCGGCGCCGGGGTGTTCGCATCGCTTCGCCGACTCCGCTGAACGGCATATTCACAAAAAAACCCGCATCGCATTCCTGCGTGCGGGTTTCAGAAGGTTGCCAAACCCAGGCTACAACTTCGATTTTCTTCCGGTAACCGGGATCAAGCGTAGCTGCGCAAGCGCAATGAAAATTCCTGAAGTGCCTTGATACCGGACGCTTCAGCGCGTACGCACCAGTCCTGCAACTGTTGCAGCAACTGATCGGCACTGAAATGCGAACGCTCCCAGATTGCGGATAGTTCGACCCGCATCTCGTGCATGGTCTGCAGTACTTTGCTATGAGCGAACAATTCAGTCAGTTGCTGCTTTTGCGGAGCTTCCAGCTTGGCTGGCTCACGCTGCAACAGCTTCTTCGACGACTTCAGGAATCTTGATTCGAGCTGCGCTTTTTCTTTCAGGTGTTCCAACTCGTCATGCCATGCATGCGTCACCGATTTTGCGTATTTCGCCATCACGTCATAACGATTGGCAATCACTGACTGCAAGGTCTCGATATCGGCCTTCACCTTCTGCTGATCGAATTTTGGCTGAGGTGCCACTTTTTTTACCTTGGCCAAACCGAATGTTTCCAGAATCCGGATATACATCCAGCCGATATCGAACTCATACCATTTCGACGACAGCTTTGCAGACGTACCGAAGGTGTGATGATTGTTGTGCAGTTCTTCGCCGCCGATCAGAATTCCGAACGGGATGATATTGGTTGCAGCATCGTTGCAGTCGTAATTGCGATAGCCCCAGTAATGGCCGATGCCGTTGATGATGCCTGCGGCAGTAATCGGAATCCAGATCATCTGTATCGCCCATACGGTAACGCCGATCACGCCGAAAAGCAGCACATTAATAATCAGCATCAACGATATGCCGAGTGCGCTGTACTTCGTATAGAGATTGCGCTCGATCCAGTCGGTCGGGGTGCCGTGACCGTATTTTTCCATCGTCTCCAGATTTTTGGACTCGGCACGATACAGCTCGGAACCTTCAAGCAATACTTTCTTGATACCGCGCGTTACCGGGCTGTGCGGGTCTTCCTCGGTTTCACATTTGGCGTGATGCTTGCGATGGATCGCGGCCCACTCCTTGGTCACCATCCCGGTGGTCATCCATAACCAGAATCGAAAGAAATGGCTCGGGATTGCATGCAACTCAAGGGCACGATGCGCCTGGCAACGATGCAGATAAATCGTCACGGCAGCGATCGTGATATGCGTGACCACCAGCGTGTAAATCGCAATTTGCCATCCCGTTGCACCGGATAAGCCCTGCGATAAAAACTCAAGGATCGTGTTCATGGCTGAACTAAAAATCATCAGTACTCCAATAGTGATTGCATAGGAAGGCGCAGCCTTGCTTTTCTCTATGCAAACGGAAGCAAGGGTTCAAACTTTTCGAGCGTAATTTTACTCTCTTTGTGGCGCGCCGTCCGACGCTCCGGTCTCTTCCGACAGTCCGCTTTTCGCGAACAATTTACTATCAAACAACCTTAGTTCGCGCTGCGGATACGGGACGTTAATGTGCTGCGCCTTCAATGCGTGCCAAATTGCCCGATTGACATCGGACAATACGCCAAGCCGGCCGTTTTCGGGATCATTGATCCAGAAACCGACTTCCAGTTCGAGTCCATCCGCACCGAACCGTACCAAGAATGCCTGAGGCGGCGGATCGTTTGATACGCGCTTTACGGACGTAGCACTCTTTTCCAGTAGATCGAGAACAACGTCGATATCCGTTTCGTAACCTACGGTGATCGGAATGGACAATCTCGTCAGGCGATCTGTCAGCGAGTAATTCTGTACCGGACCCGACACCAGCATTTCATTCGGTATCACCGCTTCGACACCATCTCCGGCCCGCAATACCGTGTAGCGCGTGTTGATTTTTGCGACCCGGCCTGAATATTTATCAACCGTGACCATGTCTCCGATTGCGAGATTGCGTTCCAGCAAAATCACGAAACCCGATACATAGCTGCTCACCAGCTTTTGCAAACCCAGCCCGATACCGACCCCTAGCGCTCCGCCAAAAACCGACAGCACGGTAAGATCGATTCCGACCAGTGACAAGCTGACCAGTAACGCAATCAGGATCAAGGCAGCGCGGGCCATGCGTGCCATGACCACGCGCAGCGACGAATGCATCGCATCGAGCCGCATCAAGCGCTCTTCGACAATCGCGCCGATCCAAAGCGCGAGAATCAGCGTTACGCCCACAGATGCAGCCGCCTGCACGATAGTCAACAACGAAGCGGATTGGCGTCCAATGGGAATAGTGGTTTCGCGAAGGTACTGCACCATGTCCGGCCACCAGCCGATGACATAAAGCGCCACCCCCGCCCAGACCAGCGCAGCAAGCGATTTTTCAAATAACAGTAAAAAACTTCCCGCTTTTCCACCGCGTGCAAATGCCTTGTGCAGCACATAAAATATCAATCGCACCAATGCAAACGACGCGACCAGCGGCATTGCCACACGCAGCAAATCGACCGGGTACCACTGCGTAAGAAGCGGTTTGGCTATCGCCATGTATGCGAGAGCGAGAACCGGGAACAGTACCCGGGAAAAACTCTCTATTCCCAAACGCATCACGCGTAAATTTGCACCCCGATTGACAAACCTTCCGCGCAACAGGCGAGCCGAAAACCAGCCCAGGACGAGACATGTGACCACCGTGCCAAGCTGCCATAACACGTCTGCGGCAAGCAGGTCAGACAGCGCGGCGGGCCACAGGCTGGAAAGTGGAGAGCGTGTCATTTTTTGTATGGGCTTGCATCCTGATGATGACGCTCCCAATTCAACGCATAACGAGAGATGAGAGGAGGATTCTTTCGTGCGATCAGGATATTTTCCGCATTCTTGTGTTGTGCAGTCCAGGTGAAATTGAAGCTGCCCGTGATAAGGATCGCATCCGATGTGCCGGCATCGATCACGATCACCTTGTTATGGGCATTTTGATACTTCGTCTCCATGTGAACCGGAATGCCGGCTGCTGCCAATTCAGATAATTTCGACGATTCCGTTCTTGCATGCTGCTTCGCATCCGCCAGCACCTGCACATCGACGCGCCGGCGATGTGCAGCAATAAGTGAAGCAGCGATCCTTTTATTGGTCAACAAATATGCTTGCACAAGAATTTGACGCTTGGCGGAGGCAATCGCGTCGACGATCAATCCTTCTATGTCGTCGTGCGGCGTAAACGCGGCCTGCAAAGTGCCTTGCGCAGCGACCGGAGACGAAACAGAATCAGACGCCCGGGCATTCGGCAAGACTGCCAGAACAGTTGTCAGGACAAGAAGCCCGCGTGCCATGAGCATCACTTTTTTCTCTCGAATACCGCCGCGAAAAATCCATCGGTCTGATGCATATGCGGATACAGCTTCAGGTAATCCTGCATATCGAGCGCAATTTTCTGCTCTGCGCACACATCCTTCATCGGTACCAGGCTGAAATCATCATGCGTGGATAAAAACTGCTCGACAATTGATTCGTTCTCTTCGTCCAGGATGCTGCAGGTCGCATATACGAGACGGCCGCCTGCTTTAACCAGCCGGGCGGCGCCGGACAGGATGGAATGCTGCTTCACATTCAGTTCGGTCAGCGATTGCGGCTGTTGCCGCCACTTGACATCCGGATTGCGGCGCAAGGTTCCCAATCCGCTGCAAGGCGCGTCGACCAGCACCCTGTCGATCTTGCCTGCCAGGCGTTTGATCTTGGCATCGTTTTCATGTGCAATCTGCGCCGGATGAACATTCGACAAGCCGCTCCTGGCCACGCGCGGCTTCATTTTGGCAAGGCGCTTTTCCGATATGTCAAATGCGTACAGACGCCCGGTGTTGCGCATAAGCGCACCCAATGCCAGCGTCTTGCCGCCCGCACCGGCACAGAAATCGACGACCATTTCGCCCCGCTTTGCGCCGACAATCTGAGACAACAGCTGGCTGCCCTCGTCCTGCACTTCGATCGAACCGTTCTTGAAGATCGGAAGATTCTGCAGAGCCGGCTTTTTTACGATCCGGATTCCCATCGGCGCGTAGGGTGTCGGTTCGCAGAGGATCGGCGCGGACGCCAGCGACGCGACGATTTCTTCACGCGTGGCCTTGAGCGAATTGACGCGCAGATCGAGCGGTGCCGGTCGATTCAGCGCTTCGGCGAATTGCAATGCGGTTTCCTCGCCATGGCGCGCCACTAACTTGTCGAACAGCCATTGCGGCAAGTTTGCACGCACCAGCGCCGGCAGCAAGCTGCGGTCGATTTCCATCACGCGCGTCAACCACTCTGTCTCTTCTTCCGACAGGCCGCCCAGCGCATCCACACCCACCGCATCGGCCAGCCCGAGCAAGGTCATGCGCCGCATCAGCGGCCCATTGCCCGATTCGGCAAATCCGGTATACACCGACTTGTTGCGCAGCAGGCCGTAAACGGATTCGGCGATAACGCCGCGTTCGCGCGACCCGAGCCGCGGATGGTCACGAAAATACCGGGACAACGTGCTGTCCGCCGGTCCGGTAAAGCGCAATATTTCACGCAGAACTTCTTCAGTGTGGTTAATGATCGCGGGAGGCAATCTCATGCGGAGTCTTCCATAAATTAAATCTGCAATCCGGGAATAAAACCCGGCATTCTATGAGGCAATATGCACGCAATCGTTTTCGATTGACAGTTTGCCTTCGATGAACAAACGTATGGCAAGTGGAAAAATCACATGTTCCTGTTCCAGCACCCGAGCCGCCAGGCTTTCTTCGGTATCGTCAGTGAGGACCGGCACGGTCGCCTGGACAACGATTGGACCATGATCCAGATCGGCGGTAACGAAATGAACCGTTGCACCATGCACCTTTACGCCAGCGGCAAGCGCTTCACGATGGGTTGCGAGGCCGGGAAATGCGGGCAACAAGGAAGGATGAATGTTGAGTATGCGCCCCGCATAATGGTCGACAAAAGGCGGCGTCAAAATTCGCAAAAAACCCGCCAGCACCACCAGGTCCGGGGAAAACCTGTCGATTTCTGTCGCAAGCGCGTGATCGAACGCCTCGCGCGATGAATAACTCTTGTTGGCGATCACCGCTGTCGGAATATCATGCTGTGCGGCATAAGCAAGTCCGGCAGCATCCGGTTTGTTACTGATGACAGCGGCAATTCTGACCGGCCACCGCTCCGCCTTGGCTGCGCGGATGATCGCTTCCATATTGCTGCCACGACCGGAAATCAGGATCACGATGTTTTTCATGGCGCGCATTGTACCGTACCGCTGTCGCGTTAGCCCATTAAAAAGCCGGCCAAAGCCGGCTCGCGCACGCTGAAACGGATGCGTATTATTGAAATGAATAGAACACGCGGAACGCTATTTTTTTATCAGCCCAGAAGTCGGCGGCATCTCGAAAAACATCCAGCAATGTTTCGCGCGCTTCCTTGTCGAATTTCGCAGTATTGGGTAATTGCTCCAGCACCACAAGAAACCCGGATTGCTGACCTGATTTGTATACCAGGCTGGTCAGGCAATCGGAAAGGGCATCGAAATTCTTGCCGAAATGCCGGGGAAAATGAAAAGCGCTGGCGATGATCGCCAATACCTGCTGCTTGGTCGTAGCATGAGCGCAATGGGCATACAGGAAATGCTGTCCGAGGCGAGCAGCTTCCGCCTGCAGATCGGTAACGCGAAATGCGCGAATGGACTGAACCACGTTAGGCGGCACGGTCTTGAACAAATTTATTTCTCCGGGCAATTCGTGCATGGCCGATTCCTGACGGTCAGTTCGAGTGGTAAGGGCGTAGATGTTCACTTATTCACTTGCTCTGTAATGCGCTTGAAAGTCGCATAGTGATTATCGGTGTAATAGTATTCCTGCGATATAGCCAAATCCCCTCCAACAACGATACGACGGGCGCCCCTGTTACGCGATCTCGGCGTTTTCACGGTGAATTCATGATAATACCCTCGCTTTTGCCTGGGTAACAATCCTTCATAATTCCCGAAAACCGACCCGTCTTTAGCGTAAGGATACGGTCCGCCTCGCTTGATCAACGCAAGAGTATGCCGCGCTTCTTTTGGCAATTCTGCAATTGTTATTGTATCGGCAACCGCTGAATTGTCCGCAAGAACACCCGCTGACAACAGCGAGACAATGAAGAAAAATAAATATTTGTTCAGTAGTTTGAGTAACACGGAGCGATCTTTTACCGTTGTAATTTTAACAATCATAAACGAATCACGATACCATAGGGTAACGTTTTGTATAAACCGAATCAACATTTCCAGACGCCGATCTCACTCTCATGGCGAATAGTTTTTGGACCAGCTTTTCAGGTCATAGACATATCATGACTTTCCGGTTTGCTCACTAAATTTCGTCATGCAACAGATTTCCGATATTAAAAGCATTAAGGTGAGCTGGCTTCCAGACATGCCGCTGCATTGATACAAATTGTTTCAAAATTAGCCATGCGCTATGCTTCGGAAACCACCACCGGATATCGAATTCGGCGTTAAATATGAGTGAGACGGGCTCGGAAAATAACGGAGAGTCGGATGAAAAACCTTCTGTGGATGAGTGCTTCGATATGCGGTGCATGCCTGATGACGAGCGCGCCGCTGGCCATCGCGCATGACCGCTCTGGAGTAAGTTGGTCGGTCAGCATCGGCTCTACTTATCCACCGCCGGTAATTTACAATCCACCGCCGGTCGTGTATGTGCCGCCGCAGCCGGTTTATGTACAACCGCACTCGGCGTATGTACAGCCTCACCCGACATACATCGTTCCACAACCGATTTATGTGCAGCCGGCGCCGGTGGTACGTTATGGCAGAGTCTACGGCGACAATCATTCGCATGCTCGCCATTCCGGCCATGAGCGCCGGCATTTCCAGTCACACGAGCGTCATCACAGGCGCCACTGAGCAGGTTTGCAGACTTCGATAGCGGGCGAATGGCTTTCGCACCTGATCGGCCGAAGATGCCTTTGCCCCGGTCAGCAGGCTAGGCTTTGCGCACGAGGCACCGCGTCCACGGCAAAAAAAGCCAGTATGTCGTCGCGGCGCAGCAGCGTATCGCGTTGTCCCAGTCGTATCAGTTCGTTGGTATAGTCCGCTTCAAACAATAAATAAGACGCGAGCGCCGATCCGCGCAATTCGGTCGCGCCTATCCCTCCCAATAACGCCTTGACCGGACCTGGCAGGCTACCGACATGGCGGCTCGCAATTTCATCCAGCCGCAGCGACGGCGCAATAATCAGCATTTCCATCGGTCGTAGCGACGAGGCTGCAATCTGTTCTTCGGTCAATGAAGACAATGTCTGGTTAACCCGATTCAGCCGTTCGATGTCCACGGCAAGGCTGTCCAGGAAAATGCTCGACATCGCATGCCCGGCAATTTCCGCCACAGTCGGATACGAGGCCATTTCGGTCTGGACCGGCGGCGGCTCCATCAGGCGCCCGGCCCCAATGACAAAAACCTTGCTGGCGCCCAGATGAATTGCCGGAGAAATCGGCGCGAGCTGCCGCATCGAACCATCGCCGCAGTACTCGCGTCGTCCCTCGCAGTAAATCGGGGTCGCGGGAAAAATCAGTGGGATCGCCGACGAGGCCAGCAAATGTTCGATGCCAATCTGATCCTGCAACGCAAATCGCTGTGTCCGGTGCCACGGCTTGATATCGGCTGCGGTCTGAAAAAAGGTAATGTGGTGGCCGGCGGTATAGGATGATGCGGTTACCGCCAATGCATGCA
This sequence comes from Oxalobacteraceae bacterium, assembly GCA_036675035.1. GTDB lineage: Bacteria > Pseudomonadota > Gammaproteobacteria > Burkholderiales > Burkholderiaceae_D > MESE01. The sequence goes on along the minus strand of JAKFFO010000099.1, from coordinate 3,895 downwards.
CGACGCCGTCGGCCAATACCGCATCGAGACGCGGCAAATCCAGCAAGCGATGCAACAGCGTTACCAGCGGTGTGTTGTCCAGCAACGAACTCGGCGGATTGGTGTGCCATTTGCGCAGCAGCCATCCGAAAGAGAGCAAAGACAGCCACCGCGCGCCGGTGCGAAGCACACCGAGAGAATCCGCACGATAAACCTGCGACGCTTCAAAATTTTCCCAAACCTGCAATAGTGCCCGTACGCTTTCGCCGAAATTATCGGCGCGACAGGCGAGCGCTGTCGCATTGATGGCGCCCGCCGAAGTACCGCAAATGATATCGAAAGGATTGCGTTCAGACGGCCAACCCGCATCGACCAGAATCGATGCGACCGTTTGCAACACGCCGACCTGGTAGGCAGCGCGCGCACCGCCGCCGGTCAGTATCAACCCTGTTTTATTTTCCGCTCCCATGGCGACAGATTAACAGCAGGAACAGTATTTGGAAACCGGACGCATCCACTTGCGTGGTTGCGGCTTTCAGCGGCAACCGAAAAACGCAATCATGAACCTGCTTCGGGTAGCTCAGTCCCCTTGCGCAACGCCTTCCCTGCGCGGGTCCGCGCCTCCAAACCACATTTTTTCTCCGTGAATCGTGAGGCGCATGATCCCGTGCAAGCCCGACGTCTGATCCATCACTCGAACCTCATGACCTTTCAGCTTCAACTGCTGAATCAACTCGTCCGACACGCGTCCGCGCTCCAGAATGGTAGGGCCATTGCGGCTGCCGAAATTCGGCAAGTTGATCGCCTGCTGCACATTGAGGCCCCAGTCCATCATGCCGATCAATACTTTACCGACGTAGTTGATGATTCCAGGCCCTCCCGGCGAACCGATCGTCAGCACCAGGTTTTTCGTGCCCTTGTCAAACACCAGAGTTGGCGCCATCGAGCTGCGCGGACGCTTGCCGGGTTGCACGCGATTAGCAATCGGACCGTGCGCATCGGAGGCATCGAATGAAAAATCGGTTAACTGGTTGTTAAGCAAGAAACCGCGCACCATTTGCCGCGATCCGAACCCGTTTTCAATCGTGGTCGTCATCGCAAGCGCGTTACCTTCGGCATCGACGATCGACATATGCGAAGTGGACGGAAGATCAAGCGAACGGTCGATCCCAAATGCCGCATTCCACGCGGATGGTGTACCTGGTTCGGCTCGGTCCATCGATTGATCCGTGATTTCCGCAGCCCGTGCAGCAAGATATTTCTGATCCAGCAGTGGCTTCACACTATTGCCAGGGAGCGGTACGAAATCCGGATCGGCGATATAACGTGCCCGGTCGGCATACGCCAGGCGCCCCGCCTCGGAAAAAAAATGAACTGCATCAGCGTCCAGCGTACCGTCCTCTGGTGGGAATGAAGCAATGTTCCTGTTTGCCAGTATTCCCAACATTTGCGCAATCGCGACGCCGCCGGACGACGGCGGCGGCATGCCGCATACGGTCCACGATTTGTAATCGGAACATACCGGTTCGCGTATTTTCGCCCGATAACCGGCGAGGTCCGCCATTGTCAGTTGCCCCGGATTCGATGCATGACCGCGCACTTTCGCGACGATGTCTTCCGCTATCGCGCCTTTGTAAAAAGCATCGGCACCATCGGACGCTACTTTACGCAGCACCTTTGCCAACGCCGGATTTTCAAGAACGTGGCCTGCAGGCAGCGCGGTGCCGTCACCGGAATAAAAATATGCAGCGGCCGCCGGATCCTGCTTCAGATGAGATTCCGCCCTCAGCAACGCCGCCAGGCGGGGACTGATCGCGAAGCCCTCTTCCGCCAGCCGGATCGCAGGCTCGAACAGCGTTGCCCAGGGGAGTTTGCCGTACTGCGCATGCGCCAGTTCCAGCATGCGCAGTACACCGGGCACACCGACCGACCTTCCGCCCACCACGGCCTGATGGAAATCCATCGGCTCGCCGTCAACTGTCTGGAACAATTTTTCGGTCGCAGCGGACGGAGCGGTCTCGCGACCGTCGAAAGCGGCAATCGATTCTCCATCGAAATGCATCAGAAATGCGCCGCCGCCGATCCCGGAAGATTGCGGCTCGACCAGCGTCAATACCATTTGTGCGGCAATCGCCGCATCTACCGCCGAGCCGCCTGCCTTTAACATCCGATAACCCGCATCGCTTGCAAGCGGGTTTGCCGCCGCGATCATGTATTTCTTCGCGATCCATCCGGCCTTCTCGGTGTACTGACTTGCCCGTTCCGGGATCTCGCTCGAAACAGCGGGACTGTCATGCTGCAAATCCGGCTGTGCGCTGCAACCGGCAAGCAGCGCGAAGCTTGCATAGATGAGTAGCTTATGCCCGAACAGCGGGCATGAGGTGCGGCGCAAGCGGATCATCATGCCCGCAGATGATCGACGATCATTTTGGCTGCATTCGGATCGCGCCGTCGAGGCGGATCGTTTCGCCGTTGAGCATGACGTTTTCAATGATTGTCTTTGCCAGATGCGCGAATTCGGCCGCTTTGCCCAGACGCGGCGGAAACGGCACCATACGGCCAAGCGCATCCTGCACTTCCTGCGGCATGCCCAACAGCATCGGCGTTTCAAAAATTCCCGGTGCGATCGTCATCACGCGAATGCCGTTGCGCGACAGATCGCGTGCCATCGGCAGTGTCAGGCCGACCACCGCCGCCTTGGACGATGCGTAGGCGGCCTGGCCGATCTGTCCGTCATAGGCGGCGACCGAAGCGGTATTGATGATGACGCCGCGCTCGCCCTGCTCGCTTGCGTCGGTTTTCGCCATTGCATCCGCCGCCAGCCGGGCCATGTTGAAGGTGCCGACCAGATTGATATTGACGGTTCTCTGAAAAGTATCCAGCGCGTGCGGGCCGTCCTTGCCGACGGTTTTCACCGCAGGGGCGACGCCCGCGCAATTTACCAGGCCGCGCAATGTACCCAACGCAAGCGCAGCGTCTACAACCGCTTTGCCATCGGCTTCGGATGTCACATCGCATTTGACGAATTTTCCGTGGAGCTCTGCCGCAAGTTGCTCGCCGGGCGCAACCTGCACATCGGCAAGCACCACTTTGCCGCCATTCTCGGCGATCATGCGTGCAGTTGCCGCGCCGAGCCCGGATGCACCGCCAGTAATAATGAATACTCCACCTTGTATCTGCATTGTTTTTCCGATTTAAATGTGGCGACGCTTCAAGATGATGTCATCAACGTCGATTGCCAATTCTAGCAATTTTCTGGCGAAATAAAAAAGGCAGCCGAAGCTGCCTTCTTCAGTACTGCCCGGGATTAAGCACTCACGGCTTGGTCACTGCCTGTGCCGATGCACCGACAGGCGCACTCTGGGTAACCGCCGTCGGAGCCGACTCGGCGTGACCGCTGCCAGCCTGGGTACCGGCAGCAGGCAACAACGGAACGATCAGCAATGCGACGATATTGATGATCTTGATCAACGGATTGATTGCGGGTCCCGCTGTGTCCTTGTACGGATCACCAACCGTATCGCCGGTGACCGCCGCCTTGTGGGCTTCGGATCCCTTGCCGCCGTGATTCCCGTCTTCAATATATTTCTTGGCATTATCCCAGGCGCCACCCCCGGTCGTCATCGAAATCGCGACGAAAATACCAGTCACGATCGCTCCCATCAGCACGCCGCCCAATGCGGCCGGGCCAAGGATCAGACCGACCAGGATCGGCACGATCACCGGCAACAACGACGGAACGATCATTTCCTTGATTGCTGCCGTAGTCAGCATGTCGACCGCCTTGTCGTATTCCGGCTTGCCCGAGCCATCCATGATGCCCTTGATGTCACGGAACTGACGCCGCACTTCGACCACCACCGAACCCGCTGCGCGGCCAACGGCTTCCATCGCCATTGCGCCGAACAGATAGGGC
>JAKFFO010000022.1:0-23909 GCA_036675035.1 Oxalobacteraceae bacterium | reverse complement strand
TTACTTCCCCCAACTATCCTTCAACGTCACCGCCCGATTAAACACCGGCATCCCCGCCGTCGAATCCACCCGATCCGCCACAAAATACCCATGCCGCTCGAACTGGAACTTATCATCCGGCTGCGCATTCGCCAACCCAGCTTCCAGGTAGGCGGTAATCACTTCCTTTGAATTCGCATTCAACGCCAGCTTGAAATCCTTGCCGCCCGCATCCGGGTTCGGGTCGGTGAACAGCCGGTCGTACAGCCGCACTTCGGCTTCGACCGCATGCTTCGCACTGACCCAATGGATGTTGCCCTTGACCTTGTAGTTGGCGCTGCCTTCGGTGCCGCTCTTGCTGTCGGCGAAGTAGTTGCAGTGGACTGCGATCACGTTGCCGTTGGCATCCTTATCGCAGCCGGTGCATTCGACCACGTAGCCGTAGCGCAGCCGTACCTTGTTGCCGGGGTAGAGGCGGAAGTAGCCTTTGCTCGGCACTTCCATGAAGTCTTCCGCTTCGATCCACAGCTCTTTGCTGATCTGGAAGGTGCGGTTGCCGCGGTCCGGGTGATGCGGGTGGACCGGGGCGCTGCATTCGACGCTGTCGTTGTCCGGGAAGTTGTCGATGATGAGCTTGAGCGGGCGCAGCACGGCGGTGGCGCGCGGGGCTTTTTCATCGAGGTCATCGCGCAGTGCGCCTTCGAGCGTGCTCATGTCGATCCAGCTGTCGGACTTGGCAACGCCGATGCGTTCTGCAAAGAGCTGGATCGCTTCGGGCGTGTAGCCGCGGCGGCGGATGCCGACGATGGTGGGCATGCGCGGGTCGTCCCAGCCGTCGACGATGTTTTCTTCGATCAGCTGGCGCAGCTTGCGCTTGCTGGTGATCGCGTAGGTGAGGTTGAGGCGCGCGAATTCGATTTGCTGCGGCAGCGGGTGCGCAAAGAAACCGCCTTCGGCGCAGCGCTCCAGCACCCAGTCGTAGAATGGACGGTGGTCCTGAAATTCGAGCGTGCACAGCGAATGGCTGACGTACTCGATTGCGTCTTCGATCGGGTGCGCGTAGTCGTACATCGGGTAGATGCACCAGTCGTCGCCGGTGCGGTGATGGTGCGCGTGGCGGATGCGGTAGATCGCCGGGTCGCGCATGTTCATGTTGGGCGAGGTCATGTCGATCTTCGCGCGCAGGATGTGCTCGCCATCCTTGAACTCGCCGGCCTTCATGCGGCGGAACAGGGCTAGCGATTCTTGCGCGGGGCGGTCGCGGTAGGGCGAGTTCTTGCCGGGCTCGTTGAAGTTGCCGCGGTGAGCCGCCATTTCTTCGGCGCTCTGGCTGTCGACGTAGGCGTTCCCGGAAGTGATCAGGTATTCGGCCATCGCGTACATCTTGTCGAAGTAGTCGCTGGCGAAATACAACTGGTCGCCGCCTTCATCCTTCCAGTTGAAGCCGAGCCACTGCACGCTGTCGATGATGGTGTCGACGTATTCCTGTTCTTCCTTCTCGGGGTTGGTGTCGTCGAAGCGCATGGTGCAGCGGCCGTTGAAGTCGCGCGCGATGCCGAAGTTCAGGCAGATCGATTTGGCGTGGCCGATGTGCAGGTAGCCGTTCGGCTCGGGCGGGAAGCGGGTGATGATTTCGGGAAGATGGCGGCCGTCGGCGTCGGTGCGGTTCGCGTATTTGCCGGACGCGATATCGGCTTCGATGATGCCGCGCAGAAAATTGGAAGGGGCCGGCGCGCTGGCGCCGCTTTTGTTGTCGTTGCTCATGAAGTCGGTTCTTGAAGATACATAGAGGAATGAAAGGTTGAACGCATTTTACCGTAGAGGCGAGCGTGCTTGATCTGGCAATAACGATGTGAGGTAAATGCTTGATTTATCTCACTCTCTTGGGGATTGAACATCGGTTAAATATCGAGTAGGGCGATTTTTCATAATGCGGTGAAGCGGCATTCCATCAGCGCCTCGGCCGGTCTTGCTTCGGAATTTCCTGATTGAGCAGGAATAGCGACCGGAAATCCGAAAATCCGGGTTGTGAGCTGGTCGGCCATTTCATGTGTGTTCCGTTCGTCCCCGGCTTCATGCCGGGGCGGGACATTGCGCTGTCGTATCTGGTGCGGCGGTTCCATCGGAACGGTGTGTACATTTAGGACGAAGGAGCGAACCATGACTGTGAAACGCGAGGACTTGCTGGCCGCCGCATCGGTGGGTGTCGTACAGTACACGCAAGTCGATCCGTTACTGATCTTTCTGCTGCAACGTGACGTGAACCTGCACCGAGAGGCGATGCTGAAGGACAAGCGCCCCGCGCGCATGAGCGGCAGGCACGTCATTATCTATATGGTCGCGCTCCTGTGCATCGGCGTCGCGACCGCATTTGTGGCGATGTACACCAAGCTCGCGATCGATGCGCTTGGCGCCGAGGGACTGCTGTGGTTCATTGGCTTGTACGCACTGTTTACACTGATGATGGCAGCGTGGTTCGAGCGCCGCCAGATCGGGAGCACGGTCCGGATATTTTCAACGTCGGTGATCGCGCTGCTGCCGCTGGCGGTGTTTGCTTCGCAGCAGTTGAGGTTGTGAGCGGGTGAGGGGGTAAGCGGGGAAATTCCGCTGTTGGGGAATCGGATTGGCTGGTTTGCCTAGTTTGCCTGGGCCGTGTTGTGGCCGGCGGATCTCTTTTATTGCTGATTCCGTAGTCGGTTGATATGGATTGCCGCCATTTCCGTTATGAGTTGACGGGCACTACCCCCATCCCAGCCTTCCCCCTTACAGAGGGAAGGGGCCGAGTCCCCTCCCACTGTAAGGGGGAGGGTTAGGGAGGGGGTCGGAGGCATCAATATGCTCCGCTGCTAGCCTTTAACCAAGGCTCGTGCGTGTCCGAATGTGCTTGAAGTTTGACGGGCCCGCACCGCGCACTAATGGTCCGCGCACCAACAGAAGAATCACTGATTAAACTTCCTCCGAATCGCCTCCAGCCTCATCCGGTTGACGCCAAAATCCTTGCGCCCCAGCCGCGATGCCGAACGCATGTGGATCACGCCGGCCGGTTCATCCAGCATGAACTCGACGTCATCGACGAACTTGAGCCATTTGGTCTGGAATTCCGCGTACAGGTAACCGGGCTCTGCGGTAATGACGTTCACGCCTTTTTTCGCACGGACGATCGATGTCAGTTTTGCGAATGCGGCCTTGCCGTCGCCTTGGTAGGTGAGTGGAGCGATCGCGTGATATTCAGTGTGCGGATGCAGCGCCGCCTGGCTGGAAACGGTATTCCATGCGTCCGCGCGCGGCGGCTTGAGCTTGCCGTCACTGACGCCGAGGTCCGGCGGACGGCGGCCGCTTAACAGGTTGAGTTGTCCTGCAACCAATAGCGCGATGGGCAAGCCGATTACGATAATAATCGCTATCGTGCCGAGGGTTTTTATCATGGGGTCTCCGTCAGATGGTGCATCATGAAGGCGATCATATCAGAGCGAACCTGCTGTCTTCGCGCAACATTTCATGCATCCGGCCGCCGGTCGCGCGACGTGGTTGCTAGAATAGCCGGGAATCGATGCGATTCTTTCCCGGGCGCTTTATTTATAACCGGAGCGTCGATTGTCGGTGCGTGGTCGCTACCCGCCATTTACCGAACCGGCATCACCCGTCCATTAACCGGAAAGTCGCCATGTCTATCCCGTTCATCAAATTCATTCATCTCCTCGGCGTGGTTCTTTTTGTCGGAAACATCCTCATCAGCGCTTTCTGGAAAGTGCTGGCCGACAGGACCGGCGATCTGGAAGTAATTCGCTTTGCGACCCGCGCGGTGAACCTGACCGATATTTATTTCACGGTCGGCGGAGTCGTGCTGCTGCTCGGCGCCGGACATGCGCTTGCCCCGGAATATGGCGGCATCGCAGCCAACAACTGGATACTGTGGAGCTATATCCTGCTGATCGGATCGGGTGTGATCTGGGCATTGATCTTGTTGCCGGTGCAGATAAGCCAGGCGCGCCTGCTTGAGCGGCTCGGCTCACTGGATACGATTCCCGACCGCTACTGGAGACTGGCTACGGTATGGACCGTGGCGGGGACCGTCGCATCGGTGTTGCCGCTGATCGCGATCTACCTGATGGTCGTCAAGCCGGAGTAGGGGCGCTCATCGACGATGACAAGCCGCATCGGAAAACGCAAGCGTCAAGAGCTGAGCCGGCTTGAAAGGGCAAAGGCGCTCGCTGCGATCGATACATGCCACGACAAACCGCCGGCCGGCGCTGTGATGGCCGATCCCGCGCAATTGGCGCACAACAATACATATGGATTCCTGCCGAGGTTTTATGTCGATCGGATCGTGGTGTGCCGCAACTGCGCGACAGAAGAAGTCTGGCCGGCCGAACAGCAAAAATGGTGGTATGAAGAAGTGAAGGCCAACATCAACAGCGACGCGGTTCTGTGCCGATCATGCCGCGCGGTTGAGAGGGCAAAGAAAGCGGAAGCGCGGCGGATTCATCTGGAAGGAATGGCGAAGAAGGGTGGGGCCAAAAGCTGATCGAGGTCGCGGTTGAACTGCGAGTCATCCTTGCTCCCCTCGCCCGCAGGCGGGAGAGGGGCCGGGGGAGAGGGAGGCCGCCAATAAGGTACGCGGTAATTTGACCAAGTGCATGGCCTCGCTGATTGAAAGGTTTCAACGCCTGCGAAACTTCATTTGCAGTGCGCATGTCAGTTCGAAGCGGACGTCGTTACAGTGGCAGACGCTATTCATCCTGACGATCTCCCTCTCCCCCGACCCCTCTCCCGCCTGCGGGCGAGGGGAGAAAACCAACTCTCAGATCTACATCTGTCTGAACAGATGTGCGAACACCCGGCTTACCGGCAGCTTCTCTTTCCGCTCGCGCAGCTTGACCGATAGCTTGCCCGACTCGTCGCGTATCGCCGCATCCATCCAGTTCACGTTGACGATCGTGCCGCGGTGGATTTGCCAGAACTGGCTGCCGTCCAGCTGCGGCAACAATTCCTTCAGGCTGACCCGAATCAGCGATTCGCTGTCGGCTGTCACGACGTTGACGTACTTGTCGGCCGCTTCAAAATAAATCACATCGCCGACCGGGATCAGCCGGATCTGGCTGCCTACCGCCGCGCGGATCATCGTCAGGCGTTCGCCGGCCGGACCGGCCGAAGGTGTGAGCGCGCGCAATTGATCGACAATGCGTTCCAGTTCGCCGCTGCGCTCCTGGTGTTGCGCCAGACGTGCCTTCAGTCGGTCCACCGTTTTTGCCAGCCGCTCGTCGCTGACCGGCTTGAGCACGTAATCGGCGGCGGCCTGCTCGAACGCCTGCAATGCGTATTCGTCGTATGCGGTAACGAATACGACCAGCGGGAACGGCGCGGCCTCCGGCCAGTCCTCGGCCAGTTCCTGTGCCGCTTCCAGCCCGGTTTTTCCGGGCATCTTGATATCCAGGAAAAGAACATCCGGTTTCAGCGCCAGTGCTTTTTCGACCGCCTCTACTCCGTTCGACGCCACTGCATCAATCGCCAGTTCCGGCCACAATCGCTGCAGCGCCTGTACCAATGCAGCGGCCAGGATCGGTTCGTCTTCTGCTACCAGCGCGTGAATGTCGGTCATGATGGCAAGGGAAGTTTGATTTTGGCAATTGCGCCGTTGGGTGTATTGGGTTCCAGCGTTACCGAGGCGGCATCACCGTACAGTACCTGCAGCCGCTCGCGAATATTTACCAGGCCGAGCTGCGTGCCGTGATCGCCGTCGAAATCGAGTCCGAGGCCGGTATCGGCGACCGAGATGGATAGCGTTCGGGCATCCCGCACTGCTTTGATATCGATATGGCCGCCGTCTATCTTGGGCTCCAGGCCGTGCTTGATCGCGTTTTCGATCAGCGGTTGCAGCAGCATCGGCGGCACCTTGATTGCGGCCAGGCCATCGGGCAGATTCAGTTTGTACGTCAGGCGCGCGCCCATCCGCACCGACATCAATCCGAGATACGCTTCCATCAGCGCGAATTCGTGCGCCAGCGTGGTTTGGTCGGCGCGCGACGATGACAAGGTTGCGCGCAGATAGCGGATCAGATGATCGAGCATGTGCTGCGCGCGCGGCGGGTCGATTGAAATCAGGCTTTGCAGATTGGCCAGCGTGTTGAACAGCATGTGCGGCTCGATCTGCGCCTGCAAAAGCTGCAGTTGCGCCTGCATCGCCTGTTTCTCGATCGCAGCGGCGCGCGCCTTCTGCGCTTCAGCAGCGGCTCTCAAGTGTGCGAGCGTGGTGCGGTTCCAGAAAAACCAGGTGATGAACAGGCTGACCAGCAGCGTGAGCACGATGTAGCTGGTCGGGTCGCGATATCGCGTTGTCGGAAAATGTTCCGTCGGCACGCCGGTTATCTGTGTCGCAATGATGTTGCCCAGTTGCAGAGCGGCCGGTAGCCCAACGGCCAACAATGCGAAGAATGGCAGTTTCGGCGGTTTTTCCAGGCCCCACAGAAGCAGGCGGCCGCCATCGATGAAGGTAACCGCCAGCGTGCCGATGCACAGCGAGATGGTCAGGTTGACGAGCAAGTTGCCATGCACGTGGATCACATAGGTGAGGATGATCGCGATTGCCACATTGAATACGGTGGTGATCGCGGCATCGATTGCAAACCGGCGCAGCCTTGGGTAGGGATGCGCCTCGGGATGTGATACGGAGGAGAAAGACAAATTCATTCTGTTCTTGTGCCGGGGCGTTTTTTCATTTCGTTGTCGATCATGCGCTGCTTCCAGGCCGCGCCGGGCGCGTGCAGAAAAACCGCGAGCCCATGAAATAGTAACCCGATTCCCCAGCCGAATAACGGGAACAACGCCCATGGCTTGTCGGGGGTGCCCAGCATGTTGATGGTGATCAGCCCGGTGTTGACCATGACGTAGACCGACATGTGGATATAAAAGCCGAGCTTGCGTTCGACGTGCCGTTTGGCATCGCGGTAGTGAGGTGTGTTTTCCATCATGATTTCCTTAGTGCGTCTGGTGTGCTTAAAGTCCGGCTGCATGCCATACCAGGTAACCGAGACGGCGCTGCGGCAGCAGCGTAAAAATGCCGGCGATGGCCAGGCTGACATAGACTGCCAGCATCCCGCGCCGGTGGGCGGTGATCTTGCCGTGCATGATCGCGTAGATCGACAGGCCGAGTCCGACCAGAGTGGCGACCGACAGTATGTGAATCGGCGAAAAATCGCCGGAGCGTTTTATCCAGAACGATACGGTGGCCGTGACCAGCATCGCCACCACCCATGTACGGCCAAGTATCTTGTGCCGGCGGGTGCCTTTTTGCATTGCGAGCGTGGCGCCGCCGAGCAGCAGCGCGAGCAGGGCGGCGGCGGTATGTATCAGGATGACTGGCGTAAATAACATGACGTGCTCCCATTCGATAAGTCGATGGGAGCATTGTGGTCAGGCGCTAATCGGGGCGGTAGCGGAATGCGATGAAGCCGCATTTTCAGGGAGTGAAATGCAGCCATACGGCGGAAGATGTTGCGCGTTTCCGATACTCAATGGTTAGTAACTACAGAATTCTGAATAGAGCGTAGAGAGTAGGTCGAAAAAGCGTAGGTCGGAAAAGCGCAGCGCCTTCCGACATGTGTCGCTCAAAAACGTGTGTCGGTCCATGTTTATCGATGAACGCTTTTCCTCTTATAAGCGGGAGAAGGAAAGGGAAGAATCATACGTCGGAAGGCGCGGCGCTTTTCCGACCTACGGGTTATTGGGGCGTCGCCGTTGTAACCTCAATACCCGACCGCCTGGCCATCGCGCCGCGGGTCGCTCGCAGCCACATAGCCGTCCTGCAATTTCCAGATGAACTGGCCGGAGCCGAAATCCATGTAGCTGTCGGGTATGTTTTCAAAATGATGGCCGCGCGCGATCAGTTCCGCGGTGACGCCGGCTGGCATGCTGGGTTCGATATCGACCGACAGTCCGCGGTGGACTTTCCAGCGCGGCGCATCGCAGGCGGCCTGCGGCTGCTGGCCGTAGCACAGCATGCGCACCAGCGTTTGCAGATGTCCCTGCGGCTGCATGTTCCCGCCCATCACGCCGAAGCTCATTTGCGGCTTGCCGTCCCTGGTCAGGAAGCCCGGAATGATGGTGTGAAACGGGCGCTTGCCGGGCGCCACGCAATTGGGATGGCGCGGATCGAGCGAGAAGCCGAAGCCGCGGTTCTGCAGGCTGATGCCGGTACCCGGCACCACGACGCCGGAACCGAACCCCTGGTAATTGGATTGAATGAAGCTGATCATCATGCCGCTTTCATCGGCGGCGCTCAGGTAGATGGTGCCGCCGGCCGGTGGCGTGCCGTGCCGGAAATCGGTCGCGCGTGTCAGGTCGATCAGCTTCGCACGCTCGGACAGATAGCCGTCGTCGAGCAAGTCCTTTGCGGTGATTTCGGTCATGTGCCGGCTGTCGGCAACCCAGCGATAGGTGTCGGCGAACGCAAGCTTCATCGCCTCGATCTGCAGATGCTGGCTGTCGGCGGAATCGGCTGCAAAGCGCGTCACGTCGAGTTTGTCGATGATGCCCAATGCGATCAGTGCCGCAATGCCCTGGCCGTTGGGCGGAATCTCGTGCACCGTATAACCACCGAAATCCTTCTGGATCGGCGTAACCCATTCCGGCTGCCACTCTGCCATGTCGGCTTCGCTCAATGCACCGCCGTTCCGGCTGGCATGTTCGGCCAATTCGCGCGCCAGTTCGCCGCGGTAAAAGGCTTCGCCATTGGTGTTCGCGATTTTTTCGAGCGATCGGGCCGCATCGGCGAATGCAAACAATTCACCGATCTGCGGCGCTCTGCCGTGCGGCATGAATGCTTCCGAGAAGCCTGGCTGATTCTTCAGGATCGGTATCGCCGCATTCCATTTGAACTGCACGCTCGGCGATACAAGGTGCCCGCGCGCCGCGAGATCGATCGCCGGTTCCAGCAGATCGGCGAACGGCAGCTTGCCGAATTTTTTCGACAGCGCGACCCATCCGGCAATCGCGCCCGGTACGGTGACCGAGTCCCAGCCGCGTTGTGGAAATTTTTCACCGTGCTTTTTCGCAAAATAGTCAGGTGTCCATGCGGCCGGCGCGCATCCGGACGAATTGAGTCCGTGCAGCCGTTCGCCATCCCAGAGAATCGCAAATGCATCGCTGCCGAGCCCGCACGAGGTCGGTTCGACGATCGTCAATGCGGCTGCGGCGGCAATCGCTGCATCGACTGCATTGCCGCCTTTTTGCAGCATGCGCAGTCCTGCCTGAGCCGCGAGCGGCTGGGATGTGGCGACCACGTTGCGCGCGAAAAGCGGCGTGCGGATCGACGGATAAGGATTGGACCAGTTGAATGTTGTCATCGCCTCTCCTATATCACGCCCTTGCCGCGCAGTGCGGCGATCTGGTCGGCGCTCTGGCCGAGCAGATCGCGCAGCACTTCGTCGGTATGCTGGCCCAGCAGCGGCGGCGGTATGCCGTATTGTGCCGGCGTGCCGGACAGTTTCATCGGACTGCCGACCAGCTTGACCTTGCCGCCCGACGGGTGCGGCAAGTCGAAACGCAGGCCGCGTGCATCGACTTGCGGATTGACGAAGACTTCATCGAGATTGTTGATCGGGCCACACGGTACGCCGTTCGCTTCCAGCAGGGAGATCCATTCCTGCTTGGTTTTGGTCCTGACCATTTCGGCCAGCATCGGCACCAGGATGTCGCGATGGCGCACCCGCATCGGGTTGGTGGCGAAGCGCGGGTCGTCGCCCAGATCCGGCCGCCCGCCTGCGGTGATGAACTTCCGGTACTGGCCGTCGTTGCCGGCCGCGACAATGATGTGTCCGTCGGACGTGGCAAAGGTCTGGTACGGCACGATATTCGGGTGCGCATTGCCCCAGCGTGTCGGTGGATGGTCGCTGGCCAGGTAATTGGTATTCATGTTGGCCAGCATCGCGACCTGTACGTCGAGCAGCGCCATGTCGATATACTGGCCTTCGCCGGTCCGGTCGCGGTGGGTGAGCGCCGCCAGCACCGCTACCGTCGAGTACATGCCGGTCATCAGGTCGGCGATCGCGATGCCGGCTTTTTGCGGACCGCCGCCGGGCAGATCGTCGCGCTCTCCGGTAATCGACATGAATCCGCCCATGCCCTGCACGATGAAGTCGTAGCCGGCGCGCTGCGCATACGGGCCGTCCTGGCCGAAGCCGGTAATCGAGCAGTACACCAGGTCCGGCTTGACTTGCCGCAGCGATTCATAATCCAGGCCATATTTTTTCAGCTGGCCGACCTTGTAATTTTCCAGCACCACGTCGCAATGCCTGACCAGGTCGCGCACGATCGCCTGTCCCTCCGGGCTGGAGATGTCGAGTGTCACCGAACGTTTTCCGCGATTCGCGGCAAGATAGTAAGCAGCCTCGTGGGTGTCCTTGCCATCAGCGTCGCGCAGGAAAGGTGGTCCCCAGGAACGCGTGTCGTCACCGGCACCGGGGCGCTCGATCTTGATTACGTCGGCGCCGAGATCGGCCAGGTTCTGCGCACACCATGGACCGGCAAGTATTCGCGTCAGATCCAGCACGCGAATGTGTCCAAGGGCTTTTTTCATCGAGGCGTTCGGTGCGGTGTAGGTCATGATTCGAATTGTCTGGGAAGATTGGCAAAGAGTGCGGCTTTTAGCTGTATGTGCCAGTGTAGGGCAAGTTTCGCATCAATGCAGCGCAACGGCAAAAGCGATTACACTTTAGCCGAAGTCCTTTTGCCCTGAACAGTTGGCGCAGGAAAGGGCGAACGTATCATGTCGCTGCACGGCGATTTTTAACCGCTAGCGCAAGCATTCTTACATTCTTGAATTGTTAGACCTTCCCGATATAGACCCATGTGGCCGTACCCAAAAATCATTGCACACCGAGGCGGCGGAACGCTCGCTCCTGAAAACACGCTTGCCGCGATGCGTTGCGGCTTGTCGCACGGATTCCGCTCAGTCGAATTCGACGTAATGCTGTCCGGCGACTCGGTGCCGGTAACCGTCCACGATCCGAAGTTCGGCCGCACCATCAAGGGCATCGGCAAGGTGCCCGATTTCACCGCTGCGCAATTGGCTGCGATGGACGCCGGCAGCTGGTTCGGCGCCGCCTTTGCCGGTGAACCGGTGCCGGCCTACGAACAGGTTTACCGTTTCTGTTCTGAAAATAATATCTGGATGAATGTCGAAATCAAGCCGGCGCCGGGTTTCGACAAAGAGACCGGCCGGGTAGTGGCTGACTTGACCCGAAAGTTGCTGGCAAGCGATGGATGCAATGCCGATCCCGGCTCGCGGGTACTGTTTTCATCCTTTTCATTGGATGCATTGGCAGCGGCAAAAGCCGCCGCGCCGGAAATTCCGCGCGGTTACCTGGTGGATGCAATTCCATCCGACTGGCGTGCGCGGCTTGATGAACTCGAAGCGGTTGCCTTGCATACCAATCATAAAAATCTTTCGGCACGGCAGGCGCATGAGATAACCTCCGCCGGATTCGGATTGTTCTGTTACACGGTCAACGATCCGGTGCGCGCGCGCGAAATTCTGTCGTGGGGAGTGGAAGCATTTTGCACCGATCGGCTCGATTTGATCGGACCGGATTTTTCCTGAAGCGGGCGTTTCGCTGACCCGCTTCGTTGTTATACCGGCAAGCCTTCCAGGCCCTGATTCTCGCCTATTTCGCGCCGCTTTTGACCGGCGATTCGGCAATGGTTATCACGTATAATCGGCTGTTTGCAACGCTCCGCCACCTTTTCCGCCAAAGAACATGAACTCGTCAGAAATCCGCGATACATTCCTCAAGTTTTTCGAATCGAAGGGCCACGCAATCGTCGCGTCGAGCCCGGTCGTGCCCGGCGATGATCCGACATTGCTGTTTACCAATGCCGGCATGAACCAGTTCAAGGATGTGTTTCTGGGTTTCGACAAGCGCCCCTATTCCCGGGCGACGAGTTCGCAGAAATGCATACGCGCCGGCGGCAAGCACAACGATCTGGAAAACGTCGGCTATACCGCCCGGCACCACACCTTCTTCGAAATGCTGGGCAACTTCAGCTTTGGCGATTATTTCAAGCATGACGCGATCCAGTATGCATGGGAATTGTTGACGGAAGTCTTCAAGCTGCCGAAGGAAAAGCTGTGGGTCACCGTTTATGCGGAAGACGACGAGGCTTACGAGATATGGAACAAGGTCGTCGGCGTGCCGGCCGAGCGCATCGTGCGCATCGGCGACAACAAGGGCGCGCGCTATGCATCCGATAATTTCTGGATGATGGGCGATACCGGCCCGTGCGGACCGTGTACTGAAATCTTTTACGATCACGGTCCCGAAATTGCCGGCGGCCCGCCCGGCTCGCCCAACGAAGACGGCGATCGTTACATCGAAATCTGGAACAACGTGTTCATGCAGTTCAACCGCGACGAAGCGGGCGTGATGCACAAGCTGCCGAAGCCGAGCGTCGATACCGGGATGGGCCTGGAGCGGATTACCGCAGTGCTGCAGCATGTGCACAGCAACTACGAAATCGATACCTTCATGAACCTGCTGGCGGCGGCAAAGAAAGCCGTCGACGAAGCCGGTGCAGGCGATTGCGACAAGGAGTCGCCATCGCTGAAGGTGATCGCCGACCATATTCGCGCCTGTACCTTCACGGTGGTCGATGGCGTGATTCCAGGCAATGCCGGCCGCGGTTATGTATTGCGCCGGATTGCCCGCCGTGCGATCCGCCACGGCTACAAGCTCGGTGCGCGCAAGCCTTTTTTCCATGCACTGGTGCCGGCACTGGTCGCCGAAATGGGCAACGCCTATCCGGAGCTGCGCGAGAATCAACAGCGCGCAACCGAGGTGCTGAAACAGGAAGAAGAAGCGTTCTTCCGTACGGTTGCCAACGGCATGGAAATTCTGGAGCGTGCGCTCGAAGGATCGGCAAATTCGGGTGCGAAGCAACTTGATGGCGACACCGCATTCAAGCTGCATGACACCTACGGTTTTCCGGTAGACCTGACCGCCGACGTGTGCCGCGAACGCGATGTGACCGTGGACGAGGAGCGTTTCAACGTGCTGCTGGACGAGCAGCGCAAGCGCGCGCGCGATGCCGGCAAATTCAAGATGGCGCAAGGTCTTGAGTACAGCGGCATTCCGACCACGTTTCACGGCTACGAGAAGCTGATTCACGACACGGCCAGAGTGACCGCGATCTATGTGGACGGCACCGCGGTGGAGCAGGCCAATGCCGGCGACGATGCGGTGGTGGCGCTCGACCATACGCCGTTCTATGCCGAAAGCGGCGGGCAGGTCGGCGATACCGGCGAGCTGCGCAATGCGGCCGTGCGCTTCCTGGTCGACGACACGCTCAAGATTCAGGCCGACGTGTTCGGCCACCACGGCCGCGTGACGGAAGGCACGATCAAGGTAGGCGATACGCTGAACGCGAATGTCGATGCCGAAATGCGCGCCAAGGTGGTGCGCAATCACAGCGCGACGCATCTGATGCACAAGGCGCTGCGCGAAGTGCTCGGGCCGCATGTGCAGCAAAAGGGTTCGCTGGTCAATGCAGAGCGTACGCGCTTCGATTTCGCGCACAACGGTCCGCTCACCACCGAGCAGATCCGCAAGGTCGAAGCGATCGTCAACGCGGAAATCCTGAGCAATCATGCGACCCAGGCGCGGGTGATGGCAATCGACGAGGCGCAGAAATCGGGCGCGATGATGCTGTTCGGCGAAAAATACGGCGATGAAGTGCGTGTGCTCGACATCGGCTCCAGCCGCGAGCTGTGCGGCGGCACCCATGTGCAACGTACCGGCGATATCGGCCTGTTCAAGATCGTGGCCGAAGGCGGCGTGGCGGCCGGCGTGCGCCGGGTCGAAGCGGTGACCGGTGCCAATGCGCTCGCCTATCTGCAGTCGCTCGAAGCTACCGTCAGCCAGGTGGCCGGCACGCTGAAGGTTACCCCGGCCGAAGTGTCCACCCGCATCGGCAGCGTACTCGAACAGGTCCGGACGCTTGAGAAAGAACTTGCCACAGCCAAGGCGAAACTTGCATCGGCACAGGGCGATGAATTGCTGGCCGCGGCGGTCGATGTCAACGGCATCAAGGTGCTTGCCGCGACGCTGAGCGGCGCCGATGTGCCCACGCTGCGCGCGACCATGGACAAATTGCGCGACAAGCTGAAAACGGCGGCCATCGTACTGGCTGCGGTCAACGAAGGCAAGGTCAGCCTGATCGCCGGCGTCACGCCCGATTCGGTTTCAAAAGTGAAGGCGGGCGAACTGGTGAATTTCGTTGCGCAGCAGGTCGGCGGCAAGGGCGGCGGCCGTGCCGACATGGCGCAGGCCGGCGGCACCGATCCGAGCGGCCTGGACAAGGCGCTGGCGGGCGTCGCCAACTGGGTGCGGGAGCGCGCATGATGATCCAATACTGCCCCATGTGCGCCGCGCCGCTGGTCGATCGTGCGGATGCCGGTGAAGGCGGCAAGGTAAGGCTCGCATGCCCGGACGGACACTGGACCCATTGGGACAATCCGTTGCCGGTGCTGGCTGCGCTGGTCGAAGTCGAGGGCCGGATCCTGCTGGCGCGAAATTCGGCGTGGCCGGAAAAGACATTTGCACTGATTACCGGTTTCATGGAGCGCGGCGAGACCCCGGAACAAGGTGTGGCGCGCGAACTGAAGGAAGAAACCAATCTCGACGCCGACGAAATCAAGCTGATCGGTGTCTATGAATTCATCCGGAAAAATGAAGTCATCATCGCCTATCATATCAAGGCGTCCGGCGAAATCCGCCTGTCTGAAGAACTGGTCGAATTCCGATTGGTCGCTCCTGAGAAATTGAAGCCATGGCGCGCCGGCACCGGCTATGCGATGGCGGATTGGATGCAGGCGCGCGGCTTGCCGGTCGAATTCATGGATTGGCCGACGCAAACGTCGTCATGAAATGAAGTTCCTCGACGGAAAATTTTTTGGTGCGACGCATCAATGCCGGCGGTTTGAGGTAGACTTTCCGTTCTGTCATTCAAAAGCATGAACATGGACTTTCAAAAAGACCTCGATACGCGCGGTTTGCATTGTCCGCTGCCGATCTTGAAAGCAAAGAAGGCGCTGGCTGAAATGAAAACTGGCGAGATTCTTCGCGTGGTTGCGACTGACCCCGGTTCGGTTCGCGACTTTCAGGCATTCGCGCGGCAAACCGGCAATGAGTTGCTGGAGAAATCCGAAGAGAACAAGGAATTCACTTTTTTCATGCGCCGTAAATAAAATAGAAGCAAAGCCGACCCGTAAGCACACACCGATGCCGTTGCCTTTCATCGCTAAGCTGTGCAAGTCGTCGCAGGGTGGCAGCAGGTTGGTTATTCTTACAAAATATCAAACGGGAGTGCGGCAATCGGCCATATGCTCCCGAAAGGCTAAATAAATTCCCAGAGTTTGTGCAAATCGTTCAGCAGTTTTCGCTCATCCTTTAATAGAACGATCGTGCTAAATTTCTGCAAAGCGTCAAAATCTCTTTTATAATCCCGGTTTCGTTAACGACAAGTCAATTCGATTTTTACAAAGGCAGAGCTATGAAAGTACTGGTTCCAGTCAAACGCGTGGTGGACTTCAATGTGAAGGTCCGCGTCAAATCCGACGGATCGGGCGTCGATATTGCCAACGTCAAGATGTCGATGAATCCATTCGATGAAATCGCCGTCGAAGAAGCCATGCGCTTGAAAGAAGCCGGCAAGGTCACCGAGGTTGTCGCGGTTTCATGTGGCGTAACCCAATGCCAGGAAACCCTGCGCACGGCAATGGCCATCGGTGCCGACCGCGCCATCCTGGTCGAGTCCGACGCCGACCTGCAGCCGTTGGCCGTGGCCAAGCTCCTGAAGGCGCTGGCCGAAAAAGAGCAGCCGCAACTGATCATTCTCGGCAAGCAGGCAATCGATGACGATTGCAACCAGACCGGCCAGATGCTGGCTGCGCTGCTCGGCTGGCCGCAGGCGACCTTCGCTTCCAAGGTCGTGGTCGAAGACGGCAAGGCGACTGTTACCCGCGAAGTCGATGGCGGCCTGGAAACGGTTGCATTGACCTTGCCGGCGATCGTAACCACCGACTTGCGCCTGAACGAGCCGCGCTACGTCACTTTGCCGAACATCATGAAGGCAAAGAAAAAGCCGCTCGAAATCGTCAAGCCCGCCGATCTGAATGTCGATGTGACACCGCGCCTGAAGACGCTGAAAGTGGTCGAACCGGCGAAGCGCTCGGCCGGCATCATCGTCAAGGATATCGCGACGCTGGTAAGCAAGCTCAGAAACGAAGCGAAAGTCATCTAACAATCCCAGAGGGAACGGCATCGCAGTGCCGACCCCGCACCATTAGGAAACCATCATGGCCGCACTTGTCATTGCTGAACACGACAACGCTTCGTTAAAAGGAAGCACCCTGAATACCGTTACCGCTGCCGCTCAGTGCGGCGGCGATGTCCACGTCCTCGTCGCAGGCCACAACTGCGGCGCTGCCGCCGAAGCCGCCGCGCAAATCGCCGGCGTCGCCAAGGTACTGGTCGCCGATGCGGCGCAATTTGCCGATGGCCTGGCTGAAAATGTCGCCGCACAGGTGCTGGCCCTGGCCGGCAACTATTCGCATATTCTCGCGCCAGCCACCGCATACGGAAAAAATATCGCGCCGAGGGTAGCTGCACAGCTCGACGTGGCACAGGTTTCCGAGATCACCAAGGTCGACTCACCGGATACCTTCGAGCGTCCGATCTATGCGGGTAATGCAATCGCCACCGTTCAGTCGACCGATGCGGTCAAGGTCATCACCGTACGTACCACCGGTTTCGATGCGGCTGCAACCGGCGGTTCCGCCGCAGTCGAAAACGTGACCGCGGTTGCGGATTCCGGCAAATCGTCGTTCGTCGGGCGCGAACTGGCCAAGTCGGATCGCCCCGAACTGACTGCCGCCAAGATCATCGTTTCCGGTGGACGCGGCATGGGTTCCGGCGATGCGTTCAAGATCCTCGAACCGCTGGCTGACAAGCTCGGTGCGGCAATGGGCGCATCGCGTGCCGCAGTCGACGCCGGCTATGTACCGAACGACTGGCAAGTCGGGCAGACCGGCAAGATCGTCGCGCCGCAGCTGTACATCGCGGTCGGCATTTCCGGCGCGATCCAGCATCTGGCCGGCATGAAGGATTCGAAGACGATCGTCGCGATCAACAAGGACGCGGAAGCACCGATTTTCAGCGTGGCCGATTACGGCATCGTCGGTGACCTGTTCGAGCTCGTGCCGCAACTTGTGACCGAACTGGGTTAATTCATCCAAGCAGTACGCATACCGGGCAGGGTTTGTGCGATTTGTCACCGGCTTGACAGGATTTTTTCTGCGGGCCGGTGATAATCCCACAACCCTGCCCGAATTTTTTTGGAGCATCAAATGAGCTACGTCGCCCCCTTGAAAGACATGTTGTTCGTGATGAACGAACTGGCTAGTCTGCCCGACATCAATGCACTGCCCGGATGCGAGGACGCCACGCCGGAAACCGTGGAGGCGATCCTCGAAGAAAATGCCCGGTTCTGCGGCGAAGTGGTCGCACCGCTCAATTTCGAAAGCGACAAGGTACCGAGCTATTGGCACGACGGCGAGGTAACCACCTCGAAAGGTTTCAAGGAGGCGTTCAAGACATTCGGCGAAGCGGGTTGGCAGGGCGTGCAGCATCCGGTCGATTTCGGCGGCCAGGGCTTGCCCAAGCTGGTTGCTACACCGTGCATCGAAATGCTGAATTCAGCGAGTGTATCGTTCGCATTGTGTCCGTTGTTGACCGATGGCGCGATCGAGGCGTTGATGACTGCAGGCAGCGATACGCAGAAGAAGACCTATCTCGCCAACCTGATCTCGGGCAAGTGGACCGGTACGATGAACCTGACCGAACCGCAGGCCGGTTCCGATCTGGCGATGGTACGCACGCGCGCGGTGCCGCAGGACGATGGCACATACAAGATTTTCGGCACCAAGATATTCATCACTTACGGCGAGCACGACATGGCGGAAAACATCGTCCATCTGGTGCTGGCCCGCACACCCGACGCGCCGCCGGGGGTAAAGGGAATTTCGCTGTTCGTCGTGCCGAAGTTTCTGGTCAATGCGGATGGTTCTCTCGGCGCGCGCAACGATGCGCATTGCGTATCGCTCGAACACAAGCTCGGCATCAAGGCCAGCCCGACTGCGGTGCTGCAGTTCGGCGACCACGGCGGCGCGATCGGCACGCTGGTCGGTGAGGAGAACCGCGGCCTCGAATACATGTTCATCATGATGAATGCGGCCCGTTTTGCCGTCGGCATGCAAGGCATCGCGGTGGCCGAACGTGCGTATCAGAAGGCGGTGTCGTATGCAAAGGATCGCGTGCAGTCGCGTGATCTGGCCGGCTCCGCCGGACCGGTCGCGATCATCCACCAGCCGGACGTGCGCCGCATGCTGATGTCGATGCGTGCGCAGACCGAGGCTGCGCGTGCATTGTCGTATGTCACTGCCGCGGCTTTCGACGTTGCCCATCATCACGCCGACGAAGCGACGCGCAAGGCGAACCAGGCTTTTTACGAATACATGGTGCCGGTCGTCAAAGGCTGGTCCACCGAATTGTCGATCGATGTCGCATCCACCGGGGTGCAGATCCACGGCGGCATGGGATTTATCGAGGAGACCGGGGCTGCTCAGTACTATCGCGATGCGAGGATCCTGACGATCTATGAAGGAACCACCGCGATCCAGGCCAACGACCTGGTCGGCCGCAAGACCGCACGCGACGGCGGCGCGGTTGCGAAAAGCATTCTCGCGCAGGTTCGCCAGACGGAAGCAGAACTGGCATCGGTTGATTCGGGCGATCTGGCCGTGATCCGCAATCAGCTGGCAGCCGGATCGAAGGCGTTGGAAGAAGTGGTTGATTATGTCGTCGGTAACCTCAAGTCCGACATCAAGGGTGTATTTGCCGGCAGCGTGCTGTACCTGAAATTGGCAGGCATCGTGTTGGGCGGCTGGCAGATGGCGCGCGCCGCATTGATCGCCGAACAAAAGCTCAAGGCAGGCGAGGGCGATGCGGCTTTCTATCAGGCGAAAATCATCACTGCGCGCTTTTTCGCCGATCATGTGCTGTCTCAGGCGAGCGGCTATCGTGCTGCAATCGTTGACGGCAGTACGGGCGTAATGGCGCTTGCAGAGGAACAATTCTAGATATCGTTTCAGCCGGAATTAAAAAGGGAATCCGCGGATTCCCTTTTTTTATCGGCATGAGCAATATCAAGCAAATCATTTCCATTTCGCTCTGACGTTTGCACCGTGTTCTACACTGATATCAAATATTCTGATATCGGAGCTGGCCATGAAACGCCGGGTTTTCGTGACGATGTGTTTGCTTGCGGGATTCACGATTCCGTGGTCCGGTACGAGTGTTTTCGCGCAGGCGCTCAGCCGCGCCGATGCGCAAGCGATTCATGATGTCATTCAATCGCAACTGGATGCATTTGCAGCAGACGACGCCGGCAAGGCGTTCGAGCTTGCCGCACCTTCGACCCGGGCTTCGTTGGGTAACTCTGAAAAATTTTTGCAGTTGATCAAGGAAAAATATCCGCCGATTTATCGGCATCGCGTCGCAATATTCCAGGAACCGGAAATCGTCGACGGCAGTGCGCATCAGATCGTACGGCTCACCGATCGTGACAACATGGTCTGGGTCGCGGTGTATCGGATGCAACAGGAGCCGGATGGAAAGTGGAAAATCGAAGGCTGCAAGCTACTCGAAACTACCAGCGTCTCAGTGTGACCAATGCGAAGTGCTTTCCAATCCGGATACCCGTTCTTCGTTATATGGCGCAAGCATCAAAGACAGGAATTGGCTGACTAGGCCGCGCGGTTCTGCCTTGGCATCAAAAAGACAAATATTGTGCGAATCGCGCGCGGCGGATCAACCGTATGCGCCGCCGGTGAACAAAATGTCGAAGCTTCGCGCCAAGGTGGCAATCAGCGCCGTGGTGCCGACGCCCAGTGTCAGTACCAGCAACACCGCCAATGGCCACCCTGAGCTGGATTGGCGTCCGGAATCGGGGTTATGGTGCGCATCCCATTTTTCATCCGGGGTAAGCCCAAGCACCAATGCCTCAAGAAAACCGATCAGCATTGAGAAAATCAGCGGAAGCGCTGTGAAAAATACCGGCCAGCCACGATCCGCCGACATCAGTCCCAGCGAAATCGGGACAGCGCTAAAATGCAACCATCCCCATCGGTCCGATAATCCGCCAAGATAGAACCGGTGCATGCCCATGCCGCCCAGTGTCAGCGCAAGCAGAGTGGCAAAGGTCTTGTTTTTGTGCGTGGTTGGCATGAGGGTCCTTGGATAAAGCAGAAAGCGCGGAAGCGGTTATCGATTTTTTGCATCGTGAAGCCGACATGACCATGATCTGATGCAAAACGGGGTGTAGTGTGCCGCAGGCGGTGCCTTGAAGCAAGTCGCCTTTCAGGTAATCGCGATCCGCAGGTAGGCAGGCCCTAATTGCTTGATTTCTCAACGTAATCGACCTGATTCGGCCATGTCGAGGTTGCGGGTTTATGCCGAGATGGGCTATAATTTGCGGCTTTTTCCGTGTTCGAACACTTTTTGGAAGTCATTATGGTCGTTATTCGTTTAGCTCGTGGAGGCGCCAAGAAGCGCCCGTTTTTCAATATCGTAGCCACTGATTCGCGCAATCGCCGCGATGGCCGTTTCATTGAGCGCATCGGTTTTTACAATCCGGTTGCAGCCGGCGGTGAAGAAGGTTTCCGCATTGCCCAGGATCGCCTCGCACACTGGCAAGGAGTTGGCGCACAATTGTCGCCGACCGTTGCGCGTCTGGTCAGCCAGGCTGGCAAGAAAGCTGCTGCCTGACTTGTCGGGTAAAACTGCATCGGGGGTTCCGATCCCCGGCGACTTGGTGCTGGTAGGTTATGTGTCAGGTGCCTATGGCATTCACGGCTGGGTAAGGATCAGAGCTTATTCTGCCGATGCCGATGCATTGCTGAGCGCCAGAACATGGTGGCTGGACAAACCGGATTTCCACGACGTCGAAATGATGCAGGCAAAAACTCACGGCGGCGATGTAGTGGCCAGCCTGATGGGAGTGACAGGGCGCGATGCAGCAGAGACGCTCAAGGGCGCGACGGTTCAGATTTCTCGGAGTCATTTCCCGGCACTTTCGGACGACGAATTTTACTGGGTCGACCTGATCGGCCTGGCGGTCGAAAATCTGGATGGCACTCATCTGGGATTGGTTGCCGATATGATGGACAACGGTGCGCATCCGATTCTCAGGGTCGCAGTACCGGAGACTCCGGATTCCGGAAAATCTCAGCACGAAATCCTGATCCCGTTTGTCGATCGATTTGTGAAAACAGTCGATCAGGCGGCAAAGAAAATTACAGTGGACTGGGAGCTTGATTATTAAGTTGCCAGGCAAACAGTTTAGGTAGCCACGAGATGCAATTTGATGTCGTCACGCTGTTTCCTGAAATGTTTGCCGCACTGACGCAGTCCGGGATAACCCGACGTGCGTTTGAACAGAAGAAATGCGAACTGGCGTTGTGGAATCCGCGTGATTTCACCAGCGACAATCATCGAACCGTAGATGATCGGCCGTATGGTGGAGGTCCGGGGATGGTGATGCTGGCCAAGCCGCTGGACGCGGCGATCAATGCCGCGAAAGCGCGTCAGGCTGAACAAGGGTTGCCGAAGGCGCGGGTTGTGTACCTGTCGCCGCAGGGACGGGCGTTGACGCACCAGCGGGTGATGCAATTGACCGCGGAACCGGGTTTGGTGTTGTTATGCGGGCGCTATGAAGCGGTCGATCAGCGTTTGCTGGACCGCTGCGTGGATGAAGAAATCAGTATCGGCGATTTCGTGTTGTCGGGTGGTGAATTGCCTGCGATGGCGTTGATGGATGCAGTGATCCGCCAGTTGCCGGGTGTATTGCATGACGATACTTCGGCGGTCGAAGACAGTTTTGTAAACGGCCTGCTGGATTATCCGCATTACACGCGGCCGGAAGAATACGAAGGTGTGGCCGTGCCACCGGTTTTGCTGGGTGGCCATCATGCCGAGATCATGAAGTGGCGACGCGAGCGGACACTCGAAGCCACCGCAAAAAAACGGCCGGAATTGATCGAACAGGCGCGTGCGGCGGGTTTGCTGACACGAGCCGATGAAAAGTTTTTAAGCAGTTTGCAGTAACGAGCGGAGGCAATTTTTGTTGTCCGTATGTTTAACCCCATCCTCTACCGGGAAAACGGTTTATAAATATTTATAACCCCCAGCGCCGGCAAGATGGTATTTGGAGCTAAAAATGGACTTGATCCAGCAACTTGAGCAAGAAGAAATTACCCGTCTCGGGAAAAACATTCCGGACTTCGCACCTGGCGACACCGTGGTCGTGAACGTCAACGTGGTCGAGGGCACGCGCAAACGCGCCCAGGCTTACGAAGGCGTCGTTATCTCCCGTCGCAATCGCGGCTTGAATTCCAACTTCATCGTACGCAAAATCTCGTCCGGCGAAGGCGTGGAGCGTACGTTCCAGCTGTATTCACCTTTGATCGCATCAATCGAAGTCAAGCGCCGCGGCGATGTGCGTCGTGCCAAGCTTTACTTCCTGCGCGAACGTTCAGGAAAATCCGCGCGTATCAAGGAAAAGCTGCCGAACCGCCGCGCGACTTCCAAAAAAGCGGCTGCAGAATAATTGCGGTCGACGGCAAACAAAGGGGCACCCGATGGTGCCCTTTTTGCATTGATGCCCCGTATCTATCGTATCCAGCCTGATCGGTAATCAGGCACTACCCGCACATGACAAAATTGCTGTTTGATCCACAAATCATTCCTGTTGACTCCGTTGCCGGAGAAACTGCGATTCATCCGTCGCAATTAACCTCGGATTGGCTGCGAACCCGTTTTGAGAATCCACCGCCATGGCAAGTGGAAGCCAGCGACGAAAACATGTTGCGTGGTCGTGCCGGCCCGCTAACGCCGGCTGCAGTACTGATGCCGATCGTGGTACACGCGCACGGCCCTACGCTGATGTTTACGCAGCGCACCGCGCACCTGACCGACCATGGCGGACAAGTCAGCTTTCCCGGAGGACGTGTGGAGCCGGCCGACATTTCCGTCATCGAGACTGCCTTGCGCGAAACGGAAGAAGAAGTGGGACTCGACCGACGCCATATAGAAGTGATCGGGATGCTGCCGGACTACATTACCGGCACCGGTTTTCGGGTCACGCCGGTGGTCGCGATCGTGCAGCCGCCGTTCGACCTGAAAGCGGACCCGTTCGAGGTTGCCGAAATCTTTGAGGTCCCGCTTGCATTTCTCATGGATGGCATGAATCATCAGCGCCGCACGGCAGAATTCCCGAACGGCATCGGGCGTCGCACATTCTATGCAATGCCGTATGAACGCTTCTTTATCTGGGGCGCAACCGCGGGCATGCTGCGCAACCTGTTTCATTTTTTGCGGGCATAGCGTTTGCCAGAGCACAGATGCCGGCCTTGCGTTTTCCGAGTTACGTTGTCCATTACGCAATGGCATTTGATTCTGGTCCTGTGCTGCGTTATCGTAGCAACTTGCGAGTAGTTTGCCGGCGATGCACTGCCAGGCAAACCACTGGATTTCTAGCGACTCCATAACAAGAAAGCTGTCTGATGACCTTTTTTTCTATCTTCTTTGCGCTTCTGATCGAACAGATTCAGCCGCTGCGTGCCGACAACCCAGTCAATTCCTGGCTGCGCACACTGGCCAACCGCATGGAGGCGCGGTTTAATGCCGGGCAGGCACACCATGGACAACTGGCCTGGTTTGCCACCATGGCGCTGGTGACGGTGCCGACCGCGCTGGTGTACTGGTTGTGCGTCGAGCTGGGCGTTTTCGCTGCGCTGGCCTGGAACGTCCTGATTGTCTACC
>JAKFFO010000219.1:0-24080 GCA_036675035.1 Oxalobacteraceae bacterium | reverse complement strand
AAGTCCATGATCATGCCGTTATCGGAACTGCCTTCTTCCTCGATTACCGCCCCTACCAAGGTGATTTCAAGCGTGTACCGATGTCCGTGCAGATTGCGGCATTGACTTTTATGGTCCGGGATCCGGTGGCCTGCATCGAATTCGAGCTTGCGTGTGATCGTAATCATGTCACGGTATCTGTAGAAGTTTATGTGTCTGCAAACTCAGCTTCCACTTTGGGTTGCGCTTGCAGATATCGATCGCAAGCCGCGTGTTTTTTTCCAGCTCGGGCCCGTCCATCGGCTGAACGTAGAAATGCTCGAACGCCAGCTTCTCATAGGCGTCCAGCGATTGACCCACCTGTGGAATCACCACTTTCAATTCGCTGCCTCGAACCACCGCAAGCTCGGAACCGATCTTGGGACTGACGCAGATCCAGTCCACCCCGGCCGGTACCGGCAAGGTTCCATTGGTTTCAATCGCGATTTCGAAGCCGTGCGCGTGGATGCTCTCGATCAGCGCCGCATCTAGCTGCAGCAGTGGTTCGCCACCGGTGAACACGACATATTTACTTGCGGTGTACGTCGATGGCCACAGGCTGTCGATCGTCGCGGCGAGCTTGTCGCTATTGGCGTACTTGCCTCCCCGTTCGCCATCGGTCCCGACAAAATCGGTGTCGCAGAATTTGCAGACAGCATTGGCGCGATCGCTTTCGCGACCCGACCACAGATTGCATCCCGAAAAGCGGCAAAACACTGCGGGGCGCCCGGCATGTGTGCCCTCGCCCTGGAGAGTATAAAAAATTTCTTTAATGCTGTAAGTCAATGGATCTTATTCCCACTCGATCGTGGCGGGCGGCTTGCCCGAAATGTCGTACACCACACGGTTGATGCCCCGGACCTCATTGATGATGCGGTTCGACACCTTGCCCAGCAAGTCATGCGGCAGGTGCGCCCAATGCGCGGTCATGAAATCCTGGGTCTGTACTGCGCGCAACGCGACCACGTATTCATAGGTACGGCCATCGCCCATAACGCCGACAGATTTGACCGGCAAAAATACTGCAAATGCCTGGCTGGTCGCGTCGTACCAGTTCTTGTGAAACAGTCCTACGTCTCTTCCTTCGGCCAGCTCCGCCGGTAAAGGAATCGCGGTATTGCGCAATTCTTCGATGAAAATTGCATCGGCTCTGCGCAAGAGGTCAGCATACTCTTTCTTCACCTCGCCAAGTATCCGCACACCCAGCCCCGGGCCGGGGAATGGATGACGATAGACCATATCGTGCGGCAGGCCGAGCGCAACGCCCAGCTCGCGCACTTCGTCCTTGAACAACTCGCGTAGCGGCTCAAGCAGCTTGAGATTGAGCGTCTCCGGCAGGCCACCGACATTGTGATGACTCTTGATCGTATGCGTGCCCTTCTTGCCCTTGCCCGCACTTTCGATCACGTCCGGATAAATCGTTCCCTGGGCCAGCCATTTGGCCTGCTTCAGCTTGCCTGCTTCGACCTGGAATACTTCGACAAATTCACGGCCGATGATCTTGCGTTTGGCTTCCGGATCGGTCACGCCTTTCAGGTGCCCCATGAACTGTTCGGTGGCATCGACGCGAATGACTTTGACGCCAAGGTTCTTGCCGAACATGTCCATCACCATCTGGCCTTCGTTCAGACGCAGCAGGCCGTGATCGACGAATACGCAGGTAAGCTGGTCGCCGATGGCGCGATGAATCAGTGCCGCGGCAACGCTGCTGTCTACTCCGCCAGACAAACCAAGAATGACTTCGTCCTTGCCAACCTGCTTCCTAATCGCATCGACCGCTTCCGCGACATAATCCGGCATGTTCCAATCGGACTTGCAACCGCAGATCTCGTGTACGAAGCGCCCGAGGATTGCCTTGCCCTGCAGCGTATGGGTGACTTCAGGATGAAACTGCAATGCGTATAGCTTGCGCTCTTCATCCGCCATGCCGGCAATCGGGCAATTGTCGGTGGATGCCATCAGTTTGAAGCCGGGCGGCATGTCGATGATCTTGTCGCCATGGCTCATCCAGACTTTCAGCATGCCGTGTCCTTCCGGCGTAACGAAGTCATTGATGCCGGTCAGCAGCGCCGTATGTCCGCGCGCCCGCACTTCGGCGTATCCGAATTCGCGAATCTTTCCATTCTCCACCTTCCCGCCCAACTGCGCGGCCATTGCCTGCATGCCGTAACAGATACCGAGCACCGGCACGCCGAGTTCAAACACCGCCTGGGGAACGCGCGGGGTATCGCCTTCGATGACCGAACTGGGGCCGCCGGAAAGAATTACCCCGGCCGCGCCGTAGTTGCTGACAAATTCGTCCGTCACGTCATAAGGATGGACTTCGGAAAAAACGCCGGCTTCGCGCACGCGCCGGGCGATCAGTTGAGTGACCTGGGAACCAAAATCTAGAATGAGAATTTTTGAATGCATGGAAGGCGATAAAGCAAAACAATTGGAATTCAGGATGGGTCTGGTGTGGCCTGCATGGTGCGGTTGCGGCCGGCATTTTTGGCCGCATACAGCGCCATGTCGGCGCGACTGATCAGCTCTTCAGTCGTCGCCAACGGAAAAAGATCGGTCGATGACACGCCTGCGCTGATCGTCAATTTCAGCGATGCGTCACCGATGGCTTCGGGTTGATTTGCCACCGCAAGCCGCATGCGTTCCGCAACGGCCATTGCGGTAGAGTGCGACGCGCCCGGCAATACAACCAGGAACTCTTCGCCGCCGTAACGTCCCAATGCTTCCTGCGGGCGAATGCATGAACGAAGCTTGCTGGCGACCTTGACCAGCACGGTATCACCGGCAGGATGCCCGTGGGTATCGTTGATTTTCTTAAAATGATCAAGGTCTGCGACAATCAGCGACAACGGAATACCGGCTTTGTCGCAACGCACCGCTTCGATCGTCAAGATACGCATGATTGCCCCCCTGTTCCAGGTGCCGATCAACGGATCTATCAGCGATTTGCGACGCAGATTCTTGTTCTTTTTCTGTAGATCGAGTTGCGACGCGTTCATCGACTGCAAACGAAGCTCTCGCTCGATCAGCTCGGCGAGATCGACCAGCAGTTGCTGATCGTCCTTGCCGAAGATGCGTGGCAGATGATCGATCAGGCTGACACTGCCGATCGCAACCCGGTCTTCGTTATGTATCGGGTGCGCGGCATAGAACCGGATGCGCGGCGAGCCGATAACCAGCGGGTGTCCGCGAAGCGCTTCGTCGATGTGCGTATCCGGAACCACAATCTGGTCTGCCGGGACCGGAAGACTGGCGCAAAACGACGTTTCAATGGAGGCTGCAGCATGCTGCGATTGTATACGCGCGTCGAGGCCTTCCTGCAAAACGACGACGCATGAATCGACACCGAAAACCCGCATTCCGATCCGGCGAATCCGTTCGATCTGCCGGCTCGCGTCTTCCAGAACGACAAAAGACATTTGCGCCGAATGCGAAATGTCCTCTGCCTTCCTGGATGGGTCTTTTGTCGTCATGTTGTCGGGCATATTCAGCCCGCCCTGTGGTGATCCGCTATGCGAAATCAGTCGGCTCGGTAATTCGGCGCTTCCTTCGTGATCTGCACGTCGTGTACATGCGATTCGCGCATCCCCGCCGCTGTAATCTCGACGAATTCAGCTTTTTCGCGCAATTCATCGATCGTCGCGCAACCGCAATAACCCATCGACGAGCGAACTCCGCCTACCAGCTGATACAAAATGGCCAGCACGCTGCCCTTGTAAGGCACCCTGCCCTCGATCCCTTCCGGCACGAACTTGTCTGTGTTGTTGGCGGAATCCTGGAAGTAGCGGTCGGCCGATCCATCGGCCATCGCTCCCAGGCTGCCCATGCCGCGATAAGACTTGTAGCTGCGTCCCTGGAACAGAATGACTTCGCCGGGGGCTTCTTCGGTCCCGGCAAACATGCTGCCCATCATGACGCAGGATGCACCGGCCGCCAAGGCCTTCGAAATGTCGCCGGAAAACCGGATGCCGCCGTCGGCGATACACGGAACACCGGTGCCTTTGAGCGCCTCGGTGACATTTGACACCGCGGTGATTTGCGGCACGCCGACGCCCGCGACAATCCGCGTGGTGCAAATCGAGCCGGGGCCGATGCCGACCTTGACGCCGTCTGCACCATGTTCGACCAGCGCTCTCGCTGCCGCAGCCGTCGCGATATTGCCGCCGATGACTTCCACACCCGGATAATTGGTTTTCACCCATTTCACCCGATCGAGCACGCCTTTCGAATGGCCGTGCGCGGTATCCACGACAATCACGTCGACCCCGGCCTTCACCAGCAAATCAATGCGCTCGTCATTGTCGTCGCCGACGCCTACCGCAGCACCAACCCGCAACTTGCCCTGGTCATCCTTGGACGCGAACGGATGTTCCGTCGATTTTTGGATATCCTTGACGGTAATCAGGCCACGCAACTCGAATGCATCGTTGACCACGATCACGCGTTCGAGACGATGCTTGTTCATCAGGCGTTTGGCTTCGGACAGATCGGCGTCGTCATTTACGTACACCAGTTTTTCGCGCGGCGTCATTTTGGCCCGCACTTCGGCGCCCAGTTCTTCCTCGAAGCGCAAATCCCGGTTGGTGATGATGCCGACCACATTCTTGCCTTCGACCACAGGGAAACCGCTGATGCCATGCTGCGCAGACAGCGCAATTACATCGCGTATCTTCATGGTCGGCGGAATCGTGATCGGATCGCGCACCACGCCGGACTCGAAACGCTTCACCTTTGCAACTTCGCGCGCCTGTTCTTTTGCCGTCAGATTCTTGTGGATTATGCCGATACCGCCTTCCTGCGCCATCGCAATCGCGAGCCGCGCTTCGGTTACCGTATCCATCGCCGCCGACACCAGCGGAATGCTCAATGTGATATTGCGGGTCAGGCGGGTTTTTAGCGAAGTGTCTTTGGGAAGAATGGCCGAATGTGCCGGCACGAGCAGCACATCATCGAACGTGAGTGCTTTTTGAAGTAGACGCATAGTGTTTCCTATTGGCGCAAAGCCGCATTATACAGAAATCCATAAAACCCGTTGTTTTTGAAAGCCTTTTCGGTTTCAAAAAACCGGCAAACCGATTGACACGGCGGACAAAGCATGGCGAAATCTGTTGTGTCAAAGAAACTTACAAGGACTGCAATGAAACGGAATCGCTTCAAGCTGGTTTTTATGGCTGCCATGCTCGGCACATTGAGCTTTTCCACCGTCGTGTATGCGCAATATGTGTGGGTCGATGAAAAAGGTACCAGGCAGTATTCGGACATGCCGCCCCCGGCCTCGATCCCGCTGAAACGTATATTGAAACAACCCGGCTCGCCCTCTCCCACATTGTCGGCAATGCCGGCCGAGCCGGTGGCAGCAGAAGCGCCGCCGGCGGCACCGGCAGCCAAAGAGAATCTGCCACTGACCACCGCTGAAAAGAACGCCGACTTCCAGCGGCGCAAGGCGGAGCAGGCGGAAAAAGAAAAAAAGGCAGCCGAAGAAGCGCAACGCGCCGCCGATAAAGCGAAACATTGTGAGCAGGCCCGTGCCTACCAGCGCGCATTGCAGTCCGGTGAGCGCCTGGCACGCACCGACAAAAACGGCGAGCGCTATTTCCTGAACGATGAACAGCGTGCGACCGAGACACGGGAAGCCCAGCGACTTCTTGACGCCTGCAAATAGCTGCCGGCTTGATGAATGGCTGTCTTGCCGTCAGCAGTACGAAGACCCGATCCGGCAGCTTCTACGCGGGCATGATCTTGTCTTGTTTTCCGGCGCGCTTGCGGCGTGCCTCTTTCGGGTCCGCCAGCAACGGCCGGTAAATTTCTACCCGGTCGCGGTCGCGTAAACTCGTGTCAAGCGACTTCAGCTTGCCGAAAATTCCGACCCGGAAAATCGTCAGATCGATCTCTGTCAGGCGTTCGATCATGCCGCTGCGCTTGATCGCCTCGTGTATGGTCGTTTCGGCCGGAACGACCATCTCTTCCAGGAAATGCGCATCGGGTCTTGCATAGCAGATCTGCACGCAAATCCGGCCGTCATGATCGGCCATAAACTGCCTCCGCCCGCTTGCAGAACGAATCGACGAAACTGTTCGCAATCATGTTGAATACCGGGCCTATCAATTTTTCCAGCAACTTGCTCGAAAATTCGTAGCTCAAGTCGAAGTCGATCTTGCATGCATCGGCACGCAAGGGCTTGAAGGTCCATGCACCGTCCAGATGCCTGAAAGGACCATCGATCAAGGCCATGTTGATTGAGGTCGGGCGGGTATTGACATTGTTGGTGGTGAAGCTTTGCCTTACACCATGAAAATGAATCGAGAGTGTAGCAACCAGTTCATTTTCCCCGCGCTGTTGCACTGTCACTCCGCCGCACCATGGAAGAAAGTTCGGGTAATCTTCCACGCGATCCACCAACGCGAACATTTGTTCAGCGCTATAGCCAACCAAGACCGATTTATGTACAACTGCCATTAGGTGCCATTTGATAGAATGGAAAACTGAAATTTTAACCGACCCGCGACCATTCCGATCTCATGAGTATTGTTGATAACAAAAAGGCTTTCCACGATTATTTCATCGAGGAGCGGTTCGAAGCCGGCATGGTGCTGGAGGGCTGGGAAGTCAAATCGATCCGCGCCGGACGCGTGCAGCTCAAGGAAGCCTATGTCATCGTGCGCAGCGGCGAAGTGTTCCTGTTCGGCGCACATATCAGTGCATTGCCGACCGCATCGACCCATATACATCCGGACCCGGTTCGCACTCGGAAA
Organism: Oxalobacteraceae bacterium; assembly: GCA_036675035.1. Taxonomy (GTDB): domain Bacteria; phylum Pseudomonadota; class Gammaproteobacteria; order Burkholderiales; family Burkholderiaceae_D; genus MESE01. Next base: position 17,307 of record JAKFFO010000219.1, on the reverse strand, counting down.
CTTTTGCTGAAGGCAGATGAGATAAAAAAGCTGATCGGCAAGGTAGAGCGCGCCGGATATACCCTTGTTCCGCTTAACCTGCACTATATTCGCGGTCGAATCAAGTGCGAAATCGGACTTGCCAAGGGCAAAAAGCAGCATGACAAGCGCGACACCGAAAAGCAGCGCGACGTCCAGCGCGAGATCCAGAAAGTCATGAAACAGAACCGGCGGTAAAACCTGCCGCCGGGGCTCGCAAGCGTCAGAAAAAAATTGCAATGCGCCTCATCGCTGTCGCATCGGTAGCGACAGCGATGGCGAAGTTCTTACTTGATCGCGGTCTGCTGCGATTTCACCACCTGCATTGCGCTGGCAATCAATCCGCTGATATCGCTCAGGTTGGCGGGCACGATGATCGAATTATTGGTTTTCGCCAATTGCGCAAAAGCGCCTACATATTGTTCCGCCACCTTCAGATTTACCGCGTCGGCGCCGCCGGGTTCGCGGATTGCGGCAGCGGTCTTGCGGATTGCTTCGGCGCTTGCTTCGGCGATCGACAGGATTGCGGAAGCCTGACCTTGCGCCCGATTGATTGCGGCCTGCTTTTCGCCTTCCGACTTGGCGATCGACGCTTCGCGCTCACCGGTCGCAATATTGATCTGTTCCTGCTTGCGGCCTTCGGATGCGGCGATCAGCGCACGCTTTTCACGCTCCGCGGTAATCTGCGATTGCATCGCGTGCAGGATCTCCTTGGGCGGCGTCAGATCCTTGATCTCATAACGCAACACTTTCACACCCCAATTCGCAGCCGATTCATCGACCGCATTGACTATGCTGTGATTGATCAAATCGCGTTCTTCAAACGTTTTGTCGAGCTCCATCTTGCCGATCACGGAACGCAACGTGGTTTGCGCCAACTGGGATATCGCGGAAATATAGTTCGACGACCCATACGATGCGCGCATCGGATCTGTCACCTGGAAGTAAAGGATACCGTCCACTTCCAATTGGGTATTGTCCCTGGTGATGCAGACCTGCATTGGCACATCGAGCGGAATTTCCTTCAGCGAGTGTTTGTAGGCGATACGGTCAATGAACGGCAGCACGATATTCAGGCCCGGTCCCAGTGTCGCGTGATATTTTCCAAGTCGCTCGACGACCCACGCATGCTGCTGCGGCACCACGTTGATAGTCTTGACGACGAAGACAACTGCGATGATGAGAATAGCTAAGGTCAGTGTACCGAACATGTATTTTCCTTATTGTGGATGATTGGCCAGGGACTCCGAGCCATTGTTGGCAACAATTAATCGGTTGCCGCGAACTTCGCGAATGATAAACGATCCCGGTTGAGCTACGGAACCCTGGGCCAACTCGATATCCCACAGCGCGCCGCGATACATCGAGCGTGCCTTGCTGACATCACCGCGGACTGTTACCCACTCTTCTATTGCCAGCGTTTGCCCGATATCGAGATTGACATTCGGGTCGCTGGCGGTATCGGTCCTTTGTATTCTGCCCAGTCTGCTTTTTCGCAGCAAAAATATGACAGCGGCTCCGACCACTGCTGCGACAAGGAACTGCCATTCGAACGCGACACCGCCTAATGCGGCAAGGCCGCCCGCTGCCAAGCCGATGCCAAGCATCAGCAAATAGAAAGTCCCGGTAGCCATTTCCAGAATTACCAGTACGGCTGCAAGCGCAAACCAGATCATCCAGTCCGACATTTCGCTATTCCTTTCGCTTTCTTTATGATGATACGAGTGGCCACAAAACAAAAACCCTCGCAGACCATTGGACTGCGAGGGCTTAAACACCAACGGTAAAAATTTTTAGACGTTGTTATCCAATTCAATAACGTTATAGTCTAGTCGAAAATTTCCTTTCGTCAATCGCTTTTTTTGCTTTTCGGGCTTCCGGGGCGGTTCCCACAGAATGCAGGTACGGATTATGTTTTACACGAATCGAATCTGCATCCGGACCCTCAACATCGGCAAGTCATGGCTTGATCGCCGCAAGCTTTTGCCAGGTGTCGATAACCGAGTCAGGATTCAGCGAGATCGATGCAATGCCTTCCTTCATCAGCCATTCGGCAAAATCCGGGTGATCCGATGGCCCCTGTCCGCAAATCCCGACATATTTTCCCTGCTTGCGGCATGCGGCAATTGCCTGCGACATCAACACATAGAGCGCGGGATCGCGTTCGTCGAAATCCGCGGCCAGCAACTCCATTCCCGAGTCACGGTCGAGGCCCAATGTCAGCTGCGTCAAATCGTTGGAGCCGATCGAGAATCCGTCAAAGTGCTCAAGGAAGCGGTCAGCCAGAATCGCATTGGACGGCACCTCGCACATCATGATCAGGCGCAAACCGTTCTCGCCGCGCTTCAAACCATTCTTGCCCAGTAGATCGACAACCTTTTCCGCCTGGACCAGCGTCCGAACGAAGGGGACCATGATTTCGACATTGGTCAGACCCATATCATTGCGCACCCGCTTCATCGCCAGGCATTCCATTGCGAACGACTCCGCAAAATCTTCGGCAAGATAGCGCGCAGCGCCGCGGAACCCGAGCATCGGATTTTCTTCATCCGGCTCGTAGCGCGAGCCGCCGATCAGCTTCTTGTACTCATTCGACTTGAAATCCGACAAGCGTACGATCACCGGCTTGGGCCAGAATGCCGCGGCAATGGTTGCAATGCCTTCAGCCAGCTTGTCGACATAAAATGCCTTCGGCGATGCATGGCCGCGTGCAACCGATTCAACCGCTTTTTTCAGGTCGGCGTCGATATTCGGATATTCGAGAATCGCTTTCGGATGAACGCCGATATTATTGTTGATGATGAATTCGAGGCGCGCCAGCCCGACGCCGTGGTTCGGGATCGATTGGAAATCGAACGCGAGCTGGGGATTGCCGACGTTCATCATGATTTTCAGCGGCAGTTTCGGCAACTCTCCTCGTGCCACTTCGCTGACTTCGGTTTCAAGCAAGCCATCGTAGATCTTGCCTTCATCGCCTTCGGCGCATGACACGGTAACCAGCGTGCCGTCCTTGAGCACATCGGTCGCGTCACCGCACCCGACCACTGCGGGTACACCCAGTTCACGCGCGATAATCGCGGCATGGCAAGTGCGTCCGCCCCGATTGGTCACAATCGCCGATGCGCGTTTCATCACCGGCTCCCAATTCGGGTCGGTCATGTCGGCAACCAATACGTCGCCGGGCTGCACTCGCTCCATGTCGGCCGGATCGTGTATCACACGCACCGGTCCGGCGCCGATTTTCTGCCCGATTGCTCGCCCTGCGGTCAGCACCGTGCCGCTGCCTTTGAGCTTGAAGCGCTGCTGCGCGTCAGTAGATTTCTGCTGCGACTTTACCGTCTCCGGACGCGCCTGCAAAATATACAACTTGCCATCGCGGCCATCCTTGCCCCATTCGATATCCATGGGACGGCCGTAGTGTTTTTCGATAATGACCGCATACTTTGCCAGCTCGACGATTTCGGTGTCGTTCAACGAATAGCGATTGCGCAGCTCGACCGGCACATCAACAGTCTTTACCGAGCGGCCAGCCTTCGCTTCTCCGGTAAATTCCATCTTGATCAGTTTCGAACCGATATTGCGGCGAATGATCGGCAGCTTGTCTTGTTCCAGCATCGGCTTGTGAACATAGAATTCGTCCGGGTTGACCGCTCCCTGCACTACTGTTTCTCCGAGGCCGTAGCTGGAAGTGATGAATACGACATCCTGGAAACCTGATTCCGTATCCAGTGTAAACATCACGCCAGCCGCGCCGACGTCCGAGCGCACCATGCGCTGCACGCCTGCCGACAACGCGACTTCGGCATGGGTAAAACCCTTGTGTACCCGGTACGAAATCGCGCGGTCGTTATACAGCGAGGCGAATACATGCTTGATCGCTTCAAGCACATTGTCGATGCCCACCACGTTCAGGAAAGTCTCCTGCTGACCAGCGAATGATGCATCGGGCAAGTCTTCCGCGGTTGCCGAGGAGCGTACTGCAAACGACATTTCGCTCGACGAATCTGCAACGAGCTTTTGATAAAACTCGTTGATTTCATTTTGCAGCCGGGGCTGAAATGGCGTTTCGACGATCCACTGACGGATTTCGGCTCCGGCCTGTGCCAACGCCCTGACATCGTCGATGTTAAGCGTTGCAAGCCGGTCCGCAATACGTTGCGCCAAAGGCGTTCCGCCATTTTCGCTATAAGAAAGGAAATCCCGGAATGCTTGGGCAGTGGTCGCGAAACCGCCCGGCACCCGGACGCCCGCACCGGCCAGCTGGCTGATCATTTCGCCAAGTGACGCATTTTTTCCGCCGACGGAATCAACATCCGTCATGCGCAGATTTTCAAAAGCGGCTACATAAGCAGCCTGCGGTTTAGGATCGTGACTTGCTCCCATAGGCAGTGCGTTGGACATAGAACCCTCTAGTTTGATGATAAGAAATCTTTACGTGCGCCATCGCAGACCTTTGGTTTTTGATATTCTTCGTGAAGTGCGGGCAAATCAATCGGTTGTTGTCATTTTACAGGCTGCAACGGAATTTTTCCGCGTTGATGTGTCACTTTTTCTGCTCATTGCTCAGGCTATGCACTATGTCAAACTCCAAACCTCCTTCTTTGCAGGCTGCCGATCGCACCGTTTTCTTTGTTTCCGACGGCACCGGTATCACGGCGGAAACGTTCGGTCATTCAGTGCTGACCCAGTTTGAGCTCCGCTTCAAGGAAATCCGGCTGCCGTTTATCGATACGATGGATAAGGCGCACGACGCGGTGCGCAGAATAAATGACGCAGGCGACAAGGATGGCAAACGGCCGATCGTGTTTTCCACGCTGGTCAAGGCCGATCTCTCGATCGTCATACGCAAGTCCAAGGCCATGCATATGGATCTGATCCAGACATTTGTCGAACCGCTGGAACAGGAACTTGGCGTAAAGTCAACACACACCATTGGACGCAGTCACAATATTGCCGATTCGGAAGACTACAAAAACCGTATCGAAGCGATCAATTTTTCCTTGGCACATGACGACGGCCAGTCCCATAAAAACCTGGCCATGGCAGATGTGATTCTTGTCGGAGTTTCACGCTCAGGCAAAACTCCCACCAGCCTGTTCCTGGCCATGCAGTTCGGTATCAAGGCAGCGAATTATCCGTTGATCCCGGAAGATTTCGAGCGCGGCAAGTTGCCGAGTGGCTTGCTTCCCTTCAAGGATAAGATTTTCGGATTATCGATTGCGCCGGACCGGCTTGCGGAAGTGCGAAATGAGCGACGGCCGGGGAGTAAATACGCGGCATTGGAAAATTGCCGATACGAAGTCAACGAAGCCGAAAAAATGATGCGCCGCGAGGGTATCCGCTGGATGTCGTCGACAGTAAAATCAATCGAAGAAATTGCGACTACGGTTTTACAAGAGCTGAAATCGGAAAAAAGAGGTTACTAAGGGCTCGCACAGGAATAACTTGGTCATATTGATGGCCTGAGCGGGCACGCTGCTGCGTTACCCGCGCCTTGCAGGGCGCATCTTCGCTTACAAGCGAAGACCGTTGCGCAAGCGGATCGCATGCGATCCGAAACCCCTGCTCCACCTTGCAGTGCTCGCACTGCGGCCAGTCGGGCGTCTTACATCGACTCCCGCTCCGACCGCACGAGTACCCGGCTTACTCCTGCGCAAGCCCTAACCCGCTATCGGATACTCTTTTGCCGTAGCTGTTCAAAAAAACAGACGGCTGCGCTAGCCGCGACGTTCAGCGACTCGACAGCACCCAGATGCGGAATGGCAACCTGATAGCTTGCATGCGCCAGCAGATCAGGCGAAACGCCTTTTCCCTCATGACCGAACAACCATGCCACTGGCCCTGTCAAATCCAGATCGTATACCCGTTGCGGGGCGTGCGAACTCGTTGCAATCACTGGTATCGCGCAATTTGCGATGACATGCGACAGATCGACACCTTCGACTATCTTCAGTAAAAAATGCGCACCCATGCCGGCTCGCAAAACTTTCGGCGACCATGCCAACGCAGTGCCCGTGTTGCAATAGACATGTTCGATTCCGGCAGCCGCGGCGCTGCGCAAAATCGAACCGAGATTGCCCGGATCCTGAAGGTTATCGAGCAATACCGCAGCCTGATCGAATTTTTCCACCGCTTCGGGCTCGGGAGGCGCGATCACGAACAACAGGTTGATTCCATGTTCGACCTGACTGAGCGGAGCATACAGTGCATCGGGAAGAACAATGCACTGAACCCGCCCCGCCGCGCATCTGGCGACAAGGTCCGCGACATCGGGAACAGCGTGCGCCGTTTCGCTGACCGCACATAACGTCGGCATGCCGACATGATCCAGATACGCGTCGCACAAATGTACGCCGTCCAGCAAGGTCCGACCGGCTTTCCGGCGCGCCTGCGAGCTGGACGCAAGCAGTTTGAGCTCCTTGTAGAGCGGATTTTCGCGCGATGTAATGGACTTGAGGCTCATGGCAATAAAACGGCGCTTTCCGTACTAGATATTTTCGCGCCGGGATGCGTCATTCAGCAGTGCGCGAACCGGTGCATAGGACGTTCGGTGTACCGCAGACACACCATGGATTCGCAGCCGTTCCAGATGCAATGCCGTGGGATAGCCCTTGTGCTGATCGAACGCATAATGCGGGTACTGTCGATGCAATATCGCAAGCGCCGCATCGCGCGCAGTTTTTGCAAGAATCGAGGCTGCAGAAATGGCTGCGACCTTGTCATCGCCCTTGACGATCGCTTCCGAGCGGACCGGGCCGACCGGGCACCGGTTTCCATCGATTAATGCCAGGGTCGGCAGTATAGAAAGACCTTCGATCGCCCGTCGCATCGCAAGCATGGTCGCCTGCAGGATATTGAGCGTATCGATCTCGGTCTCCGAGCATTGGGCGATTGACCACGCCAACGCATTGCTCCGGATTTGAGCGGCAAGCGCATCGCGGCGTGCCGCGTTGAGTTTTTTTGAATCGCGCAAGCCCTCGACAGGCCGCGCTGGATCGAGAATGACCGCAGCAGCAAAGACCGGCCCGGCTAAAGGTCCGCGACCCGCCTCGTCCACGCCGCAGACAATTTCAGTCCTGGCATAGTCGCGCAAACGGCTCTCGAAGCTTTCATTTTTCGCTTCGAGCGATGAGTCAGGGATGAGTGAAACGGTCACGGCACCCATCTTGTTGCTAGCACCGCCGAATCGCGACATGCCGGCATCGCGATTTTTCACCATCGCGCAAAAAATGTCCGAGACTTCATGATCCGCATCATGCCTTTTTTCCGGATGATTCAATCAAATTCATCACTGCCTGCGCACTCTCCCTAGCGGTATCGCGCAGCAAGCTGTGATGCATATCGGTGAAACGCTGACGCAGTGTTGCCCGGTTTTGCACATCCTGCAGTTGTATCCAGAGCGCGTCAGCCAGCGCCTGCGGCGTTGCTGCATCCTGCAACAGCTCGGGCACAATGAAATCGCGCGCCAGAATGTTCGGCAATCCGATCCATGGCTGATAAGCCATGTGACGCATGACATGCCATGACGCAGGCATCATCTTGTATGCGATGACCATCGGCTTCTTGAACAAGGCAACTTCCAGCGATGCGGTGCCGGATGCAACCAGAACTGCATCGGCGCATGCCATCGCGGCATGGGATTGACCGTCGATCACCTTGATCGGCACCTCCTGCAAGCCGGCCTGCACAAGCAATTCGGTGAAATACTTTCGCTGGCGCACGCCTGCCATCGGAGCGACAATGCGCAGTAACGGATCGCGCTGCGCGAGCAATCCGGCTGCTTCTATGAATGCGCGCGCATTGTATTTCAATTCGGACATGCGACTGCCCGGCAAAATCGCAATGACGGAGGCATCAAGCGGCAAATCGAGATTCTGACGGGCAGCGGCTACATCGGGCTCCATCGGGATCACTTCGGCCAGCGGGTGGCCGACATAGGTCGCCGGAATTCCGGCATTCCGGTAGATCGCCTCTTCGAACGGAAACACCACCAGCATATGCGATACCGACTCGACAATCTTCTTGATCCGCCCGCCGCGCCAGGCCCAGATTGACGGGCCGATGAAATGCATGGTTGGAATACCCGCCGCCTTAAGTTGCCGCTCCAGCCCGAGATTGAAATCAGGAGCATCGACGCCGATAAAGACAGCAGGTTTTTCTTTCAGGAGCGTATCGCGCAGCGCATTCTGAATTCCCTTGATTTCACGATAATGTGCAAGCACTTCAAACAAGCCTCTTACCGAGAGCTTGTCCATCGGCCAGTCGCTCACAAAACCATGTTCCGCCATATGCGGGCCACCGATGCCATGCATGCGCGCATCCGGAAGGTGCGGCCGCAGGCCTGACAGCAGCCGGCCGGCCAGCAAATCGCCGGAAGTTTCGCCGGCCACCATCGCGATCGACATCCTAACGGGCGATGCCACGAGTGCTGTTCGCCAGGAATTCGCGCAACAGACGGATATGCGCCGCGGAATCGGGCGCATTGGCTTCTTGATTCGCGAGCGCCGCTTTGGCGTCTTCCAGCGACAGACCGGATTTGTAAATCAGCTTGTAGGCACGGCGAATCGCCATGATCTGTTCGCTGCTGAAGCCACGCCGCTTGAGACCTTCGGTATTGATACCCACCGGAACGGCACGGTTGCCGGCCATGGTGATGAACGGCGGCACATCCTGGCTGACGGCGGAAGTAAATGCCGTCATCGCATGCATGCCGATCCGGCAAAACTGGTGAACGCTCGTGAATCCTCCGAGAAAAACCCAATCCTCCAGATGCACATGACCTGCCAGCGTGGCGTTGTTGGCAAGGATGATGTCGTTGCCGAGTTGGCAATCGTGCGCGATATGCACATACGCCATGATCCAGTTGTCGTTGCCGAGGCGGGTTACACCGGCATCCTGCACCGTGCCGACGTTAAACGTACAGAATTCACGGACCGTATTGCGGTCGCCGATTTCGAGCCGGGTAGGTTCACCGCCATACTTCTTGTCTTGCGGCGCAGCGCCGATCGAAGAAAACTGATACAGAACATTGTCGCGCCCGATCGTCGTATGCCCTTCGATCACGACATGCGGACCGATTCTGGTTCCGGCGCCGATCGACACATGCGGACCGATCATCGTATAGGCGCCAACCTCTACCGAGCCGTCGAGCGCCGCGCCCGGATCGATAATGGCGGTTGGATGGATATTCGCCATCGGATGCTAACCCGCCAGCTGGGATGCGTCGCTTGCACTGCGCATGGTGCACATCAGCTCGGCTTCAACTGCAAGCTGGCCGTCAACCGAACCCTTTGCCTTGTATTTGTAGATACCTCTTGCGGCGCGAACAAGTTCGACCTCCATCTTGAGCTGGTCACCAGGTTCTACCGGCCGCTTGAAGCGCGCGCCGTCAATACCGAGAAAATAGACGATCGAATTGTGATCCGGCTTATGTCCCACGGTCAGGAACGAAAGCAGCGCCGCTGTCTGAGCCATCGCCTCGATCATCATCACACCAGGCATCACCGGTTTGTGCGGGAAATGGCCATTGAAGAATTCTTCATTGATCGTGACGTTCTTTATCGCGGTGATCGATTTGCCTGATTCCCAGTTCAGCACGCGATCCACGAGCAACAACGGATATCGATGCGGCAGATATTCCTTGATTTGATTGATATCGAGAGTATTCATTTTGAGATGACTCATTTCAGGGCTGTTCATTATTTTTTCTCATTGAGCAGTTTGAGCGTTTTTTCAAGTTCGCGAACCTTGTCGCGCATCGACGTCAGATTGCGCACGATCGCCGCGGATTTTTCCCAGTCGGCATTTTTGGCAAGCGGATAAAACCCGGTATAGTTGCCCGGCTCCGAAATCGAACGCGATACCATGCTGCCCGACGACACATGAACATGGTCAACGATCGTCAAATGTCCGAGCACCATCGCGGCACCGCCGAAAGTACAATATTTTCCAATTTTTGCGCTACCGGCGACGCCGACACAGCCGGCCATTGCCGTGTGCGCGCCGATATGGCAGTTGTGCGCGATCTGAATCTGGTTATCCAGCTTTACGCCGTCCTCGAGGACCGTGTCATTCAACGCGCCGCGATCGATCGTGGTGTTGGCGCCGATCTCCACATCATTGCCGATCAGCACGCGGCCGGTTTGCGGAATCTTGATCCATGCACCGCCTTCATTTGCAAATCCGAAGCCGTCCGCGCCAATGACTGCACCGGAATGGATGATTCCGGATCGGCCAATCTCGCATTCGGCATGGAAACATACACGGGCATGAAAATGCGTCGCTGCTCCAACCTTCGCACCGCGCCCGACAAAGCATCCGGCATCGATTACGCATTGTTCTTCAACGACTGCATCCGCTTCGATCACCACATGCGGGCCGATGCAGGCGCTGTCGGCGATCAGTGCGCTCGGATCGACTACCGCGGTGGGATGAATGCCCGCCTGACGCGGAATGGCATGACCGGCGGCAAACAGCTGCGCGGTCCTGGCAAAATATGCGTACGGGTTGGCGACAATGATACGCGCGCCCTTGTATGCGGTGCCGATCACAGTGCTATCGGCCGCGGTCAGGATGACGGCAGCCGCCTTGGTTTGTGCGACTTGTGTCCGGAGCTTGGGATTGGAGAGAAATGTGATGTGCGATGCATCGGCATTGTCCAGTGGCGCAATACCCAGCACTTCGGTATTCGGCTCGCCCATCAATTGCCCACCCAAGCGTTCGACCAATTCGCCCAGTCGAGTACTCATCGTGACCTTTGTGAAACTGATTCCATGAGTCGCAACGGGCGCGAATCACGAAATACGGTTTTTATTTGTTAAGCGCTTTCAATACTTTGTCTGTGATGTCGATGCGCTGACTGATATACACAGCTTCCTGGAAAACGATATCGAATTTTTCTGCTTCGGCGATCTGCTTGATGACTTTATTGGTCCGGTCGAGGACAGCAGCGAGTTCTTCATTACGGCGCTGATTCAGATCTTCGCGGAATTCGCGCTGCTTGCGTTGAAAATCCTTATCCAGATCGGTCAGTTCGCGCTGGCGCTTGGTCCGGTCCGACTCGGACAGCACCGGGCCGTCCTTGTCGAGCTTGTCGGCCATCGATTTAATTCGTGCTGCCATATCCCGCAGCTCGCGTTCCCGAACTGAAAATTCCTGTTCGATCTTTGCCGTTGCGGTTTTGGAAGGATTGGCTTCCCGAAAAATCCGTTCGGTATTGACGAAGCCGATCTTCGCACCTTCCTGCGCTTGGGCCTGCCCAAGCGAAGCGAACAGCAAGACCAGCAAAGTGACATATTTAGGTAGTGCGAATGATTTGATTAGCGACTTCAAGGGAATTCTCCGTAATTCGATTGGCTATTATGCCACCAGCTTGCTAAAACCCGGTCCCGAGTTGAAACTGGAATGTTTGCTCACGATCGAATGGTTTTGCATTGAGCGGCTTGCCGAAACTTAATTTTAACGGTCCGATCGGGGAAATCCAGCTTATGCCGACACCGGCAGAATAGCGCAGATTCGAAAGACTCAATTTATCGCCTGCCTCCAGGTCGAACACGTTACCCGCATCGAAGAAAGTGAACCAGCGCAATGTGCGATTTGCTCCCGACCCGGGGAATGGAAACTGGAGTTCGACGCTTCCGATCAGGCGTGCCTGGCCGCCGGTCGGATCCTGTCCAGGCAGCGGCGCATTTACCGACAGTGACGAACCTTCGAATCCGCGGACTGAGCCGATTCCGCCGGCGTAGAAGTTTTTGAAGATCGGATAATTTTTTCCGCCAAAACCGCGGCCATAATCAAATTCTCCATTGAGCGCCAAGGTCGTACCGTTGAATATCGGACGGAAATACTGATGTTGATAAATTCCGCGGTAATAACGCAAATCGCCGAACAAGCCTAATTCCAGATTGGCACGTTGATAACGGCCGGTGGTGGGAACCAGCGCACTGTCCCGGTTATCACGTTGCCATGCGACTGTTAATGGAAACGACATGGTTTTTGCCGTGCCGATTCCAGTCGATGAATTACCGAAGTCCCTGACGTATTCCTTATAAAGCTCAGGGCTGGGGAAATTACCTCCAAAAGTTTCCACAGTGGTTTGTTCCGCTCCGATTCCGAAGAAAACGGTATCCACTTCCGTGTACGGTACGCCGAACTTGATGTTTGCACCGTTTGTCCGGATCTTGTAATCACCTGTCGAAAATTCCGGTGCCCGCGTCGTACGTGTATATACTTCATAACTGCGGCTTACGCCCTCATCAGTGAAATAAGGCGTTACCTGCATCACCGAGATGGTGCGATTCAGCTTGCTGGTATTCACGTCGATTCCCAGCGTATTACCGCTTCCGAAGACATTCGCCTGTTGAATCGATCCGGTCAGCACCAGCTTTTCGGTACTGGAAAAGCCCGCACCCAAGGTCAGGTTGCCGGTCGGTTTCTCTGCCACGGTCACGTTGACATCGACCTGATCCGTCGTGCCCTGCACTTCCGGAGTTTCGACATCGACTTCGGTAAAGTATCCCAGCCGTCCGACGCGCTCGCGCGAGAGCTTGATTTTTTCGCCGTCATACCAGGAGCTCTCGAACTGCCGGAATTCACGCCGGACCACTTCGTCCCGCGTCCGGGTATTTCCGCCAATATTGATGCGACGCACATACACGCGTTTTCCCGGATCGATCAGAACCGTAAACGACACCTCTTTTGCCTCGCGATTGATTTCGGGATTGGCATTCACGTTCGCGAATGCATATCCGAAGTTCCCCAAACGATCCGACACTTTCTTGAGGCTCTCTTCAAGCTTCTGACCGGAGTACACCTCGCCCTTTTCCAGGTCAATCAGCGCTCTCAACTCTTCTTCACGGCCAAACATCTCGCCTTCGAGCTTGATATCCCCGACGGTAAATTTATCGCCCTCGTTGATATTGATCGTGATGTAGATGTCTTTCTTATCCGGTGTGATCGACACTTGCGTCGACTCGACTTGCATTTCAAGGTAACCGCGATTCAGATAAAAAGACCGAAGCGTCTCGATGTCACCGGATAATTTCTGCTTCGAATACTGGTCTGCCTTGCTGTACCACGTGAACCAGCCTGGCGTTGTCAGTTTCAGCAATCCGCGTAGTTGACTGTCCGAAAACGCCTTGTTGCCGATGATGCTGATCTGCTTGATCCGTGAGACCGATCCCTCGTCCACTTCGAAATTGATGTTTACCCGATTACGTTCGATCGGTGTGACGGTCGTCGTGATTTCAACGCCATACAGGCCGCGCGACAGATACTGGCGTTTCAACTCCTGTTCGGCCCGATCGACCAAAGCCTTGTCATAAATGCGGGATGGGCCCAGGCCGATATCCCGCAGCGCCCTGATTAAAACGTCTTTTTCGAATTCCTTTGTGCCGGAAAATTCGACGTTCGCAATTGCGGGGCGCTCCTCCACCAGCACCACCAGCACGTTTCCCTCGACCTCGATGCGTACATCCTTGAAAAAACCGGTCGCGTACAGCGCTTTCAATGCTTCGGCGCCTTTTTCATCGGTGAAGGTCTCGCCCACACGTACCGGCAAATAGCTGAACACGGTTCCTGCTTCGGTACGCTGAATTCCTTCGACACGAATATCTTTTACGGTGAAGGGCTCGACAGCCAGCGCATGCCCGGAACAAAAGGCAAATGCAGCGATGGAGATAATACGGCGAGGAAAAGTCGACAGGAAAAAGCGCTCGGAATGTAATTTCATTGGTGAATGTTATTTAATTTTCTCGTCAACCTGTGTCCAGCCGTCGCGTCCCGAATTTCAGGATACCAACCGGACAATGTCATTGAAAACGGCGACTCCCATCAACGCCATCAAAATACCCAAGCCTGCTCGCTGAGCGATATTCCCGAACCGCTCCGACACCGGGCGGCCGGTCAAAACTTCCAGCGAATAATACAACAAATGCCCGCCATCAAGAACCGGAATGGGTAGCAAATTCATGATGCCCAGACTGATACTGATGAACGCGATAAAACTGAGGAAACTGATGAGCCCGATACGCGCGGTCTGCCCCGCATAGTCCGCTATTGTAATTGGACCGGTAATGTTTTTTAACGAAACCTCGCCGATAATCATTTTGCCGAGCATCTTGAGCGTCAGCGTACTGGTGTCCCAGGTCTTCCTGACTGCCTTGCCCAACGCTTTCAGCGGGGGTGAACTGGCGATGACCATCTCCGGCATCATCGGCACTTCAGCCTCGATTCTGCCGAATGTCTGGCCTTCCTTTGTTTGCGTCTGTGGAGTGACGACGATGCTGAATTTTTCTCCGTCGGCCCGCAAGCCGTCCATTTTCAGCGGCACACCGGCCGACGCCCTTACAAGCTCTATGAATGCCAAACCATCCGGGACAGGCACTTCATTCACTTCAAGAATCAGGTCGCCCTCTTTCAATCCTGCCTGGTGCGCAGGACCGTCCGGCAAAATCTTGCCGAGCACAGTCTTGGGCCGCGCAAGGTCGATCCCCAATGTGCCGAGAAAATCGCCTTCGAGTTCTTCGGTCGCCAGACTATCCATCGGCAAAATCACGGTGTCGTGCACCACGTTCGCGGTGGAATCCGGATTTGCTTTCTCGACATCAAGGCGCGCTGGTGTTTTCTCGACCGCCAGCTGCAACAGCTTCCAGCGCAAATCGGACCAGATCTGGATCGGCTCGCCATTGACCGCCGTGATCAACTCGCCACCGCGCAGGCCGGCCTGGTAAGCGACCGATTTCTCCGGCACGGTTCTTACCTTGGGTGTCGGCTCCGGGATCCCGTAATTGTATAAGCCGGCGAAAATCACGATCGCGAGTGCAAAATTTGCGAGCGGACCGGCCGCGACGATTGCAATCCGCCGCCACACCGATTGACGGGTAAATTCACGCTTGAGATCCGCCTCCGGCAAGCCGCTCAAATCGCCTTCGCGAGCGTCGAGCATTTTTACGTAACCGCCGAGCGGCAGCGCCGAGACCGCCCATTCTGTCTGGTCAGGCCCGATGCGCCGGGAAAACACGACCTTTCCCATCCCCACGGAGAAGCGCAGCACTTTGACACCACACAGACGCGCGACCCAGTAATGGCCCAACTCGTGGACCACAACCAGAATGCCGAGTACAACGAAAAACGAGAGAATGGTTTGTATCAGGATCATGGTCGAATGTACGAGTAAGCGAGTTCGCGGGCGCAATGATCCTGATCGATCACATCGTCGATGCTCGTCGCCTCGCGATGAGGCAACGCATCCATCACGCGCGCAATCAACTGGTCGATCATGCGAAATCCGATCTCGCGATTTAAAAATGCCTGGACCGCAACTTCGTTGGCAGCGTTCAGAATTGCCGGTGCGGTGCCACCTGCCTTCAGTGCATCATACGCCAGTTTAAGGCACGGAAAACGCACCAAATCCGGTTGTTCAAAACACAGCTGTGCAATCCTGGTCAGATCGATTTGAGCTACGCCGGATTCAATGCGATCTGGATAGGCAAGCGCATGGGCAATCGGCGTTCGCATATCGGGATTGCCCAATTGCGCAAGCACCGAACCATCGACATACGACACCATCGAGTGGATCACGCTTTGCGGGTGGATCACTACTTCTATCTGGCCGGCCGACGCGCCAAACAGCCAATGTGCCTCGATTACCTCCAGCCCCTTGTTCATCATCGTTGCTGAATCGACCGATATCTTGCGGCCCATGACCCAGTTTGGATGGGCGACCGCCTCTTCGGGCGTGACTGCCGCAAGCGTGTCGACAGCTCGCTTCAGAAAAGGCCCTCCGGATGCGGTCAGGAGAATTTTTGCAATGCCATGATGTGCCGGAGCACGCCGGTAAGGCTGCGGCAAACACTGGAAGATAGCGTTATGTTCACTGTCTATGGGCAATAGTGTTGCGCCGCTCGAAGCGATCGCATCGATGAACAACTGGCCCGACATGACCAGCGCTTCCTTATTGGCCAATAATACTTTTTTTCCGGCACGGGCAGCTGCCAGCGTGGGTGCCAGGCCTGCCGCACCGACGATCGCCGCCATCACCGCATCGCAATTGGATGCGCTTGCCACGGCACACAGTGCTTCCTCGCCGTACTCGACCCTTGTCTTTATCCCACTCGTCGCGATCAGCCTCTGCAGCCGTTGCGCCGCGTCCGCGGAACCGACGACGGCCACCTCCGGCACGAAGCGTTCGCATTGCACGGCCAGCTCTTCCACGCGGCTGTGCGCAGTCAACGCATGGATTGCATAACGTTCCGGATGCCGTGCGATGACATCCAGCGTGGACACGCCGATGGAACCAGTCGCGCCTAGAATCGTTATACGTTGCACCGGCCGCTCCCCTTTATAAAAGTGAATCGAAAAGGACCGCAAGCGGCAATACCGGTATCAGCGCATCGATCCGGTCGAGCACGCCGCCATGGCCCGGCAGAAGATTGCTGCTGTCTTTCATCCCGGCTCGGCGCTTCAACTGAGATTCGAACAAATCGCCGGCGACGCTGGCCGCTACCACCACGCTCATCACCAATACCAACCCGATCCAGTTCCATTTAACCTGGACATGCGTTGCAAAGGTATCGGCCAGCACCGGAATTTCGGTGGAAACCGCTGCCAGCACCAGTACCGCTATCCATCCACCGACCGCACCCTCCCATGATTTGCCCGGAGATATGGACGGTGCAAGCTTGTGCTTTCCAAATGCCTTGCCGGAAAAATAAGCGCCAATGTCGGCAATCCAGACGATTGCCATTACCGACAGCAGATATAGAGGCCCATGCCGGTACAACGCAGCGATCGCAAGAAAGCATCCGAGAATCGTGACCGCGTAAATTAAATTCAAAAGCCGGTTGCCGAAACTCTCCAAAGGTGGCAATCCAAACGCCAGCGATGGAAAAAGTCGTACTACCCAGATAGCAACGCACAGCGCAAACAGGATCGGTGCTCCGGAAAACGACTGTTGAAAGACCAGGAAAACGAACGCGATTGTCCACACGGCGGCAAGCGCTACGGCAAACCTGGTTTTGAACAACCGGAAGCTTTCCCATGCCGCGGCCAAATGAAATATCGCGACGGCGAACGCGAAAACGGCAAATGACCGCGAAAATAAAACCGCAAGCAAAACTGCCAGTAATACCAGTGCAGTAATTATTCGTGTCCTAAGGGAATTTGGCATGATCAAGCAGGCTCAAGACGCAACGGGCATCAGGACGCTTTTTTCGATTCGATCAATTGCTGGCTGGTGCGTCCGAAACGTCGCTCACGCTGCTGATAGGACAAAATTGCGGCATCCAGGGC
>JAKFFO010000119.1:0-88930 GCA_036675035.1 Oxalobacteraceae bacterium | reverse complement strand
CGTAGATCTGCGACAGCGCCACGCCCATCGGGTAATACACGCCGCTGGTGCCGCCGGTCAGGACGGTGATGAATTGTTGTTGCGCATGCGCCGGGGCGGCCGAGATGAGCGCGACGCCGGCCAGGGCCAGCAAGCTGCGCAGAATGCCTGATTTCATGGTCTTCTCCTTTTATAAACTTCATTCATGGTTGTGCTGCATACATCGTTTTGCTTCACTACTCTGCTTCACTACTGCTTTTGCTTTCGCGCATTCGTATGAGCAAACGTTATGCCAACGCAAAAAGGAAACCTAAGTATTTGAAATCAAAGGATTGTGTTTTATTTGCCATCCAACCCGCTGGATGGAAACCCGCAACGCGCGTTGATATGTTTCTGGAAAAAGTTAGGAGCACCGCGTGTTTCGGGCAGCGTCGCGCGCGGCCCGACGATGATTTCGCTGGCGTCGCATAGGGAAGCGGATTGCCGCAAGATGAATCAGTTGCCGCAAGCGCTCAAATTCAAGCCTGCGGATGTGGTCGCCTAGACCTGCTCAAACGCCGGTCCGGCCGGCCATGAGATTGTGTTTCTTGAGCTTGTCGTACAGCGTCTTTTTCGGAATGCCAAGGCGATTGGCGGCATCCGCGACATTGCCGTCGCTGGCCGCCAGCGCCTCCACGATCTTCAGTCGCTCATAAGCATCGATCCGCTGCGGTAAAGACTCGCGCTCAGCCGCTTCTTGTGACGCTTGTTGCCGATCATCGATGGCGGACGCGGCAGGCCCTTCCACCATGCCGAGCACCAGGCGATCCGCAAAATTGCTCAGTTCCCGTACGTTGCCCGGCCAGTCGTGCGTTTGCCATTGCACCAACTGGCTCCGGGTCCATTGCGGAACCGGACGTTGATAGCGCTGTGCCGCGCCTTGCACGAAATGCGCGAGCAACAATGGAATGTCGTCGCGCCGTTCGCATAATTTCGGCAAATCGATGGTCGCCACACCGATTCGGTAATAGAGATCTTCGCGAAACGCGCCTTTTGCACTCATCTGCAGCAGATCGGCCTTGCTCGCTGCAATTACGCGGCAATCGATCTTGACCGGATCATTGCCGCCGAGCCGCTCCAGCTGCCGCTCCTGCAGGACCCGGAGCAGCTTGACCTGCAATGCGAGCGGCATGCTCTCGATTTCGTCGAGAAAAACCGTGCCGCCGCTGGCATATTCGAGCTTTCCGATCCGTCGTTTCTGGGCGCCGGTAAACGCGCCTGCCTCGTGGCCGAAAATCTCGCTTTCAAATACGGTTTCCGGCAGCGCTCCGCAATTGATTGCGACGAACGGGCCGCCACGGCCGCTTGCAATATGCAGCTGGCGCGCCACGACTTCCTTGCCGGTGCCGGTCTGGCCATTAATGAGGATATCCACCAGACTCGGCCCGAGCGTGCGAATCAACGTGCGCACCCGCTCGATCTCGGCGGATTGCCCAATCAGCGCAGGCATGTTCGGATGCGCTTCCCACGCAGCTTTCAGCCGGCGATTCTCCATCACCAGAAGGCGCTTTTCCTGGGCCCGCCTGACCGTTTCTATCAATCGATCGGAAGAAAAAGGCTTTTCGATGAAATCATAGGCGCCGGCCTGCATCGCTTCCACCGCCATGCCGACATCGCCATGCCCGGTAACGATGATGACCGGCAAATCCGGATCAAGCGCGACCACGTCTGCCAGAACTTCCAGACCCGAACGCCCCTGCAGGCGCACATCCGTCACGACTACCCCCGGAAAATCCGCTCGCAGCAAATCCTGCGCCTGCTCTGCACTGCCGAACTCGTGCACCCTGAAGCCGCCCAGCTCCAGTGCCTGCGAGGTGGCCATTCGTAGCGCATGCTCATCCTCGATCAGAATCGCTTCGTATTCAGTTTTACCTTTGCTCATCAGCGCTCCGTCTGTTCGGTCGTTGGCAGCGGCAGCCGAACCAGAAATTCGGCGCCGCCGTCGGCATGGTTCTGTGCCGTCAATTGGCCATTCATTGCCTGGATAATGGAAGAGGAAATCGCCAACCCCAGGCCCAGCCCTTCGCCCGATGGCTTGGTCGTGAAAAATGCCTCGAACAAATGCGGGGCAACCTGGGCCGGAATTCCGGCACCCGAATCCCTGATCCGAATCACCGCATCGGCATCTTCGCGCCGCAATGTTACCGTCACGATCCGGCGTTCCATGGTTTTCACCGCATCAAGCGCATTGCGCATCAGGTTGATCAGCACCTGTTCGGCGCGCACCTCGTCGCCCATTACCATCACGCGGTCCCGGATGTCGAGCTCGAGACGCACCTGATGATGCTGGAAATCGTTCTGCAGCAGCAGCGCCGACACTTCGATCGACTTCGTGAGATCGACCGTGGACACTGATTCATGGCTCTTGCGCGCAAATCCCTTGAGCTGCGCGATGATGGTTCCCATGCGCGCGCTCGCAGCGCTGATATGCGACAGATTCTCACCGGCCCGATCGCTCTGGCCGCGTGACAGGAAAGTCACCGCATTGTCGGCAAAGGCCCGGATCGCGGCCAGCGGTTGATTGAGCTCATGGGTGACGCCTGCCGCCATCTGCCCCAGCATGGCCAGTTTGCCGGCCTGCACAAGTTCGTTCTGCGTAGAACGCAGCAAGTGCTCGGTTTCCTTCAGCTTGATGTATTTGCTTTCGATCGTCTGATTCGCCGCCAGAAGTTCTTCGGTACGCTGCGCGATTTTTCGGTCCAGATCTTCGGCAGCCCGCTGCAACGCGTTGCGCGACATGAGCCGCTCTTCCAGGCGACGCCTTCTTTGATAGACGGCCCACAGTGAAACGCACACGATCGCCAGCAGCAAGGTCACCGTCAATACCCAAACCATTGCGATGTGCGTAATCCGATCCTGAGACGGAAACCACATCAACTGCCAGCCCAGCGGACCAACCGGCCGCGATATATAGACGCCGAATCCAGCCTGCGTACGTTTCGGCAGCGATGAAACCGGTGTAATTTTCTGTTTTGCATACTGGAGTGTCCGCTCCAGGTTTTGCTGCACCGAACCGTCGAGCGGATGAAGACTGTGGTACTTCCAATCCGGCTTGTTACTCAGGAAAACGACACCGCGATCGTCAGTCAGTGCAATCGGATCTTCGCTGCTTTTCCAGGTATTTTCGAATTCAGCCAGGTCAATCTTGACTGCCACTACCCCGATCGGACTGGTCTCGTCTTTTACGGCACCGGCGCGATATACCGGTTGGGCAATGAAATACCCGGGTTCGCCGGTGGCGCTGCCAATGCCGTAGAAGCGCCCCGCTTCGCCGGCGATCGCATTTCGGAAATAGGGTCGAAAACTGAAATTCCTTCCGACAAAGCTCAATTTCTGATCCCAGTTGCTCGATGCCAGAGTCTTGCCATCGCGATCCATGAGGTAAATTGCATAGACTTTCGCCTGGCGCTGGATCGACTGTAACGTCAGATTGAGGCGCTGAGCGGTGACCGGATCATCCGGCCGCTCCAGCGCCTGCTTGACCTCGGCCAGATAGCCGACGGTATATGGCAGCGTCTCGAACTTGTCGAGAATCGATGTCAGGTCAAGCGAGATCACCTGCAACTGGCGTTCGCCGGCCGCACGAATATCATCACCCGCCTTCCTGGCTGCAAAAAAATAGGTTACGCAAATCGTGATAATGAAAAATATCGCGATCAGGGCAACGAGATTGAGTTTTTTGGTGGCGCTCACCTTGATATTAGATTCCGTTAGGCAATGCCAGGTCAAGCAGTTCAGCATTTGCGTTGAAATCTGATGTTTTATGGCGCTGAGGACGTGTCGTTCCCGTCCGCCGACAGTTGGCATTCCTGCTTTAATCATGGACCCATCCGGTCTTCCGCACACGGAATCAAGCCGGTTTCGATAACGCCGAAGTGCCCGCATTCGGCAATTCGCCAGCTTCGCAACGCAACCGGATGGCAGGATTTTGTGATGATCATCAAACCTTGATTTTTTTGTTTTTCGTTCAGCCTCGATCCAGTTTTGGTCTGTCCGATCCTATCGGTCGCGCCGGGTCGTCTGGATAAACCCGTGGCGATTTCAATGGCACCGTGTTCTCAATCTGAATCACCGAGATCCCAAGTGCATTATCCATGCCAATCGGAAATCGAAAATAACTGCTTGTTTTGCGACGGCTTGTCTATGCAGCTGACATGCACGCCGATTCTTTTGTGTGCGAAATTCCGGAACAACCGTGGGAGGAAATCTGGAATCCCGGACTTTCAGCCTGGCATATGGTTCGGCTCGGCTCGGAACCGGGGCGCCTGGCGCCGCAATTCTCAGGAGCCGGCGAATAGCCCTTCGTCTTGCCCGCTGCGAATTCGAACAGATCCGGGAACATGAATGGTCGACGCGGGGAACACAAATCTGGCACCGTGATGCCCAATGCCTTGGTCTGGTTCTGGCCGCTGTTGCAGACGCCTGGTAAGTGATTCAATCACTTACCAGGCGTAGGACAGGGCAAGCAATCTTATGCAGTTTCATTCCCCGCCGCCACAATCGTTCTTCGGCAACCTGCTAAGATACATCGGCGGTCGATCCGCGATCGATCTATCGCGACTTGTGGTTGAGAGTAGAAAATGAATGACGACTTGATATAAATAATGCAACCTCTCGATCAGCAAATCCGGAGTTTCCTCAAAATTGCAGAGCATCAGTCCCTGACTGGCGCCGCCGAAGCGCTCGGCATTTCGCAGTCCGGCCTGAGCAAGCAGCTGCATCACTTGGAACGTTATATCGGGCAGCCGCTGCTGCGGCGCCACGGACGCGGCGTCACCCTGACCAGCGCCGGCGAAAAACTCTATGCGGTCGCAGCCTCCGCATTCGTTGCGATCGACAATACGGTTGCGCAGCTAAAAACGACAGAAGGCGTAACGGAGGGTTCCTTGCGGATCGCTACCGTACACACCCTGAGTTCTTATTTCATTCCCGCGCTGGCAGGTACGTTTCTTGGCCTTCGTCCCAACGTGAATATTTCGCTTCTCGGACGCGGATCGCCTGAAGTCGTCGATCTGGTCGAAAGCGACAAGGCCGACGTCGGCTTTGTTTATGATGTCGCGGTCACATCCGACAATCTCAATATCCTCAATTTGTTCGAGGAGACAATGATCCTGATCTGCCATCGGGACGACAGTTCGCGCTTCGCGGCAGCCGACCTGGCGACGGACACCATTCCGATGATTTGCTTTCCGCCCCACTATGCGCTTCGGCAAATGATGCGAAGCGCAAAAATAGATCGCAACGTGATTGCCGAGGTCGATACGGTCGATGCGATGCTGAAACTTGTTAAGAGCCGGCTTGGATGCTGCGTTCTTCCTGACCGGCTGCCGCACGATCTGGTTGAAGAGCCAGGCCTGTCCAGAATAATAATTTCGACGCCGGACCTGCGCCGTCGCGTCGTGGCTGTCACGAAAAAGAACAAACCGGCGTCGCCGCTTCTGACACTGCTGCTGGATATAGCCACGCGCCAGAAATAGGAGCGGCGGCGCAGTCATATCTCCTATGAGCGCAGGGCTCTGGCACAGCACAGATCCCTCCTCCATACTTACCTTTTGCACGGACCAAAAGGGACTGGCATGAACGATCAGGCGAAGAATTATTTTGATGAGCGCGCGACGCGCGAGATGAAACAGCATATTCGGCCGACAACCCGGACAACCAAGGAAAAGCTTTCATATGCATGCCGCATTCTGGCAATGACCGGACAGGAAGCGGGTCTTGCCGGCCAGGTAAGCGTACGATCCGACAGGGAAAATGCATACTGGACGCTGCGCTTCGGCCTTGGCTTTGAGGAGGCAACCCCGGATGATTTCATCGAGGTTGACGGAGATCTCAACACCTTGACCGGCGAAGGCATGGCAAATCCTGCCACCCGATTTCATTTGTGGGTATACCGTGCGCGCCCGGACGTGCAATCCATCATCCACACGCATTCCCCATACGTCTGTGCTTTGGTCGCATCGGCTCAACCGCTGGTGGTGGCGCAGATGGACATGACGCCGTTCCACAACGATTGCGCCTTCCTGAAAGAGTGGCCGGGCGTGCCGATCGCAGACCAGGAAGGTGAAATCATTTCGCACGCACTTGGCGAAAAGCGCTCGATTCTGCTGGCGCATCACGGCCAGTTGGTGGTCGGAAATTGCGTCGAGGAGGCGACCTATCTCGCCGTCTATCTTGAACGAGCGGCAAGAACGCAAGTGCGGGCCGCCGGATTCGGCACACTCAAGCCGCTACCGGACCACCTTGCCCAGGAGGCGCATGACTATCTGTTGAAACCGTCGATCGTTTCGGGAACCTTCGATTACTGGTGCCGGCAATGCGATCGCCTATAGAGAATAGAGACCTGCATATTTATCCGCACCGATCGCTGCGCGCGAGCGCGGGTCGCGGAACCGGAACCGGAACCGGAACCGGAACCATCAGGCAATCGAGTTGGTAGGCGTTCCATGTGCATTCGGCGGACCGAAGACCACAACCAATGCCCGGGACTCGGCCTTCAAGCTGCGGCCCCGATGCGGAATCTTGGAGTCAAAGTAAACGCTGTCGCCTGGCGATAGTACCCATAGCCGCGGCTTTCCATCGCACATGACGCTGAACTCGATTTCTCCGTCCAGAACGAACAGGAATTCTTCGCCTTCGTGCTCAAACCGAACGTCCTTGTTGACATTCGATGGAAACACCATGATGAAGGGTTCCATGTGCTTGCGATGCTTTTTGTTTGCCAGCGCCATGTAGTCGTAGCCAAACGAGCTTCCACCGCGCAATATCGATTCGCGCTCCCAGGAGCGAACGATGCATATTCCGTTGTTGCGTTCAACCGAAGATTCAGTGCCGAGAAGATCCGAGATATCGGTTTGCAGTACCTGGGCTATTTTGACCAGCGTGCCGATCGGTGGAATGACTTTTGAGTTCTCTATTTTTGACAGGTAACCCTTGGTGAAACCGGTCTCGGCGGCAAGCTGATCCTGAGTAAAGCCTCGGGCGAGCCGCAATTCAAGCACTCGCCGTCCGAGCTGCTCTTCAATTTTTGATAGCAGTGGTGCTACTGACTCTTGTGGATTCATTTTCGCTATTGCTGATGGTTTCGATCGGTGGCAGTCCGAACCGGTTGGCTTCCCACGCGCGCGAATATTCGATGATTCGCGCGGTTTCTGCCGCTACTTCGGGGCTGATGCGCGTCTTCAGCAAATGAAGCATCGCATCGATGCACAGACTGACACCGCCACCGGTCACAACGGTTCCGGCATCAACCAGGCTTGCATGTTCGGTTCTTATTTTAGGATACTGGCTACGCATGACGCTCAACGGGGAAATCTCCGGCTCTACCACCTCGTATTTCGTAGTTGCCTGCTTTCCGTCAAGCACGCCTGCCGCAGCGAGAATCATACCACCGGTGCATACCGAGGTAAGCAGCGTCGCGGCGGAGCGAGCTCTGAGAAACGCCAGCAGTTCGGCGTTGGCCGCCTGCTCACTCCACCCGGGTCCGCCGGTTACCACGATCACATCGAATTGCGGCGCATTGCCGATGCCGAAGTCCGCCAAGACCTTCAATCCATTAGAGAAGTTCACCACACCTGCTTCAGGCGCAATCGTCTGGATTTCTATCTGCGGAGCAACACGACGTGCCATCGACAATACGCCAAAGGTTGCCAGGTCGATCGGCTCGCAGCCGTGATAGATGAATATGCCGAATTTCATAGCCCCTCTCGTTAAATTTTAATGAAACTTTTTCAGCTAATGTTTACTGTTACGATACATGATGCTACATTACATTTGACTGGCGGTCTACCGCTGCCGACAGGCGTTACGCCTAACCGGGCACAAACCAACCAAGGAGATTGACATGACTGTAAATACTGCAACGAGACTTTCCGGCAAGCTGGAACCGACGATTGGCGGCTCTACCTACGTGAAACCCAATGACATGGAATGGCAGCCCACCAAATTCAAGGGTATCCGGATCAAACCGCTCTATGAAGATGCGGCCAATGGAGAACTTACCTGCCTGTTGAAATGGGAGCCGGGCACGGTGCTACCCTTTCATCGCCATCCGGAAATCGAACAGTCTTTCGTGCTGGAAGGCTCCTTCTATGATCATGACGGCATAGCGCGCGCCGGAGAATTCACCTGGCGCAAGCCTGGCTCGCTGCATGAGACTCGATCGGATGAAGGATGCATAATCCTGGCCGTCTATCGCAAGCCCAATGTATTTTTTAACGTGGACGCAGGGTTCGGCACCGAAGGCAAATGAAGGAGTGACAACCGATGGCCTATGTCGTTACCGAGACATGCATCAAATGCGTCTATATGGAATGCGTGGAAGTTTGTCCTACCCACGCATTCCATGCCGGAGACAACTTCGTTGTCATCGATCCGGCTGCATGCGCCAATTGCGGCCTCTGCGAAATGGTTTGCCCGGTCGCCGCCATCTATCCACAGTGGAGCCTGCCGCCGCAGCTGGCCTCGTATGCCAAGCTGAACGAGGAACTCAGTGCAAGCTGGCCCGCAATCATGCAGAAAGGCACCGTGCCGCCGGATGCCGACCAATGGGCCGCGGTCAGCGACAAAGCGCATTTGCTGAATAAACCGTAGATTTTTCAGAGCGCTAAAACACCGGAGGGCGACCAAGTGGTCGCCCTCTCAATTTCTCCCTACGATTTCCAGCTCGCCACGCTATCCGGCAAACCGGCTAGCCACGTTCGCATCGCCCCTGCTGCCCACTCCCACCATCAACATGCAGGTCACATCTTCATGTATTGAGGCAGCCACAAGACCAGCGCCGGAAACAGGATAATAATCAGCAGGCCGAGCAGTTGAAGCAGGACGAACGGAATAATGCCGCGATAGATATGCATCATGGTCACTCCCGGTATCTTCGCGCCTTTCATGTAGAACAACGCATAACCGAACGGCGGCGTCAGGTACGAGGTCTGCAGATTGACCGCGAGCAGAATCGCAAACCATACCAGGAAGTCCTCTTGCGCCACATGAGTTCCGAGATCCAGCGTTTCCAGGATCGGCACGAACACCGGCAGGATGATGAGAATGATTTCGACCCAGTCAAAGAAAAATCCCATCAGGAAGATGACGAGCATCATCACAAAGATGATACCGGCCGGACCGATTCCCAGTTCCTCGAAGAAGGTCGCGATCACGTCATCGCCGCCAAGAGAGCGGAACACGTAGGAAAAAGCGGTCGCACCGAGAAAAATCATGAAGATCATCGCGTTGGTTTTGGCGGAATCCTCCAGCACCACTTTGACGATCGGGTACTTCAGGTTGCCCTTGACGTACGCCAGCACTATCGCGCCGAATGCCCCGACCCCGCCGGCCTCGGTCGGCGTAGCCCAGCCGAAGAAGATCGAGCCGAGTACCAGCACAATCAGAAACACCGGCGGCAGAAAACCACGCAATATCAGCATTGCCAATTCGCGCAGATTCGATGGGCCTTCATCTTTTCCGAGCGGCGGAGCCAGTTTCGGCTTGATCGTGCAAAGGATCAGAATGTAGGTAACGTAAAGGCCGGACAGAACAAGGCCGGGGATAAGCGCCGCCATGAACAGATCGCCGACCGACACTGCGAGCAGGTCGGCAAGTATCACCAGCATGATGCTGGGTGGAATGAGAATGCCGAGAGTCCCGGACGCCGCGATGGTGCCTGTCGCCAGTTCGGTCTGATAGCCCCGAGCCAGCATCACCGGCAAAGCCAGCAGGGTCATCATGATGACGGATGCACCGACGATACCGGTGGTGGCTGCAAGAATGGTTCCCAGCAGCGTAACCGAAATCGCAAGGCCGCCCGGCACGCGCCGTAACAAGACCTGAAGACAATGCAGCAGGTCGGTCGCGATGCCGCTTTTTTCCAGCATCGTTCCCATGAAAATAAACATTGGAATCGCGACGAAGACGGGGTTTTCGGCCACGCTGCCCCAGATGCGTGCGGTGATATTGTAGAACTCGATGAAAGCGAAGACATCAAGATAATAGCCAATCATTCCGAACGCGAGCGCGGTACCGCCCAGCACAAAGGCCACCGGATAGCCGGTGAACATAAGGATCGCCAACGCCAGGAACATGAACAGAGGAAGTTTTTCGAAGATATCCATTCGTGTTTCCCTCTACTTGGCGCCGTTGGGCAATGTCATGTCCGCCTGTTGGCGTGGGTCCGGCTCGCACAGGTCGGGCCGGATCAGCATCACGATACGGCGTAACAGTACGCTGATACCGCCGAGCATCAGGATCGACATGCCGATAGGAATTGCCGACTTGATGAACCATCGATAAGGCAGGCCAGCGGCGGAAGAAGATATCTCACCCTTGTCCCATGAGCGACCGGTCAGTTCCATGCCGTAGTAGATGACCACAAGGCAGAATGGGATCAGAAAAAGGACGCATCCGATAATCTCGATCCAGCATTGAGTGCGCCGTCCCAGGCGCTCGCGAATAATGTCAATGCGCACATGACTGTCAGTCACATAGCCGAAGCCGATGCAAAACATGATCAGCACCGTATGCAGATGCCATTCCAGTTCCTGCAGCTGCGAAGAACCGACGGAGAAAAAATGCCGTCCGATCACGTCAACCATAATCACGCCGACCAAAACGAAGAAGGCCCAAGCGGCCCAGCGGCCGATTCTTTCAACGAAATTTCCGAGTGCATCGGAGATTCTCAATAGGTGGCGCATATCGCAACTCTCTCCTTATTCGATCTTGGCCGCGTACTGTTCTGTCGGCCTTCAGTTGGAACGACGCTCTACGATAAGCATGAGTTCAGGTGATCAATAGAAACAGCTTCGTTTAGCAAACCCTACAGGCAGTACTTGCAACATGCCTGATTCAACCGCTTTGCTCGTTCATTTTGCGACCGACAGGAATCCGGCCCTGAAGTGCCAGGGCATGGACTATCTTGTTCGTCGGTGGGTTAAGCGGAGGAAGTCCCGCGGCAAAGCCGCGGGACTTTTCTGATTGCGTCGCGTCAATCTTTCACTGAGCTGAGGTCATTCCATACTTTGTAGTCCTTGCGGAATGCAGTGAAATCCGCATAGACCTTCTTGAAATCAGCTGATTTTGCAGACTCTTCAACGACTACTTGATCCCAGGCTTTGCGCATGGCGCTGATGATTTCCGGCGACCACTCATGCAGCGTGACGCCCTTTTTCTGGATCTCGCGCATCGCCGCGAACTGCTTGGCTTCGCCTTCGGCAATCGCTTGCCGCACATTATCACCACACATCATCTCGACTTGCGCTTGCTGAGTCTTGGACAGCGCTTTCCATTTGTCCATGTTGATGATCAGTTCGTACAACGTCGCCGGCTGATGCCAGCCCGGGAAATAGTAATGTTTGGCTACCTGATGAAATCCCAATTTGAGATCGACGGCCGGCATTGCGAATTCGGCGGCATCAATGGTGCCCAATTCAAGCGCGGGGAAAATATCGCCGGCGGGAAGCAGTTGTGGAGACACACCCATTTTCTCCAGGACCTTGGCACCCAGACCGAAGATCCGCATTTTCATGCCCTTGAAGTCTTCTACCGACTTGATCTCCTTGCGGAACCAGCCGGATGCTTCGGCGACCGTACCGCCGCACATGATTCCCTTGATATTGTTTCGTGCGTATATTTCCTCATACTGTTCCTTGCCGCCGCCATAGTAAAAATAGGCGAGCATTTCTGGCCACTTGGGACCAAAGGGAACAGCGGAGAACACCGCAAGCGCCGGATTTTTCCCATAGTAGTAGCCGGACACGCCCCAGCAGACATTAACGGCACCATTGGAAACAGCATCGAAGCATTCGGCTGGCGGAATCAGCGCTCCCGGCTCGAACACTTGAATCTGGATATTGCCACCGGATATCGCCTTGATTT
This sequence comes from Oxalobacteraceae bacterium, assembly GCA_036675035.1. Taxonomy (GTDB): domain Bacteria; phylum Pseudomonadota; class Gammaproteobacteria; order Burkholderiales; family Burkholderiaceae_D; genus MESE01. Next base: position 77,047 of record JAKFFO010000119.1, on the reverse strand, counting down.
TTTTCGAGATATCTACTGCCTGGGTGCCCACATGCTGAAGTTTGGTAGGAAACCAGCTTTGCATTTTCCAGCGAACCGGTGCGTCCGCTGCTGCTGCCACATTACCAAAAAGCAGAATTCCCGCTCCCATTGACCAAAAGATTTGCTTCCAATATCGCTGCGCAATACTTTTCATGACGTGTCTCCTCCATGAATTCAGTGAGCAATGCCGGCAGTGAGCATTTGAACTTCTCCCAATACTCTGCACGGCGCGTAAATCAGTTCGTTGCGCCTTATCCCGACGCTAGGAAACAATTTACATTAGAGTTTCATGATGCGCAACCTGTATTTAATCGCACCTGATTAATAGCAAACAGAGGCTGCTTCGCGTGCCGCGACGAACCGGGTTGTTATGAAGGAAAAGAGCCGAGGTTTCCACCTTTATCGATACGGATTCGTTAATAAATGTGCTTGTGTTTGAGTTCTCGAGACGAAGCGAAGCGACGATCGGAGGTATATCAAAAGCTATCGGCCACTTGAGGAGTTGGCTGGCTGGACAAGCACAACGGAATTTTTCAGATACAGCGCCTGCTTTTGGCTCGTCACTAGATGGGAGCGATGATGATGCGAAGTCGAAAGACCAATCTATCCGAAGGAACGTAGCGCATCGTCCAACGGTTTCAGGTATCCGGAAATTACTCTCTACCGAATGCCAAGGCTTCCAATTAGATCGGCGATGCCGTGCGCCGCCAATCTGTTTATCGTTCCAGAAGCTGCAGAATTTCCGATAGCTCGTTACGAATCGCAATCGTGTCGACATCCAGCGGCGGCAGCGCGACGTCTGCCTCCGGTTCGCCGTTGCCGACCATGCGGCTGTCGAGCCTGTTGCGGGCGCCGCTGATCGTGAAACCCTGCTCGTACAGCAGCTCGCGAATGCGGCGGATCAGCAGGACCTCGTGATGCTGATAATAGCGCCGGTTGCCACGTCGCTTGACCGGCTTCAACTGCGTGAACTCCTGTTCCCAGTAACGAAGCACATGCGGTTTTACGCCGCATAGCTCACTGACTTCACCGATCGTGAAATAGCGTTTTGCCGGAATCGGAGGCAAAACGATCAACTCTGGCTTGCTGGTGCGGTCGGTCATCTAATATGGAATCAGAGAGTCTGCAAATCGAGCGTTTTGTCAGTCGACTCGACCATGCTCTTCAGTTTTTGGCTGGCATGGAAAGTGACTACGCGCCGTGCGGTGATTGGAATTTCTTCGCCGGTCTTGGGATTACGACCGGGACGTTGTGGTTTGTCGCGCAACTGAAAGTTGCCGAAGCCGGAAAGTTTCACCGATTCGCCACGTTCAAGCGCGTTACGGATTTCGTCGAAAAACGTCTCGACCATATCCTTCGCTTCGCGCTTGTTCAATCCGACTTGCTCGAACAGCAGTTCAGCCAGTTCAGCCTTGGTCAGCGTCGGCAGATCCTTCGCGGCTTGGGTACGCGCTTGCGCCTCCTGTACCGCCCGGTTGAGATCTGCTGCGAGAACGGATTGGAATTCGGCTGAGTTCACGTCATTCATGATTGTCATCCCTGCCTGCATCAGGCGCGTAATTTCGCGCCATGTTTTTTATTCGCCGCCTCAACAAAGGCTGCGATTGCCGTGTCTACGGCGTCGTCCTGCAGGGTAGTTTGAGTATCTTGCAAGGTCAGTCGGAACGCAAGGCTTTTTTCGTTCGCTTCCAAACCTTTTCCCCGATATTCATCAAATAAAACAACGGCTTGCAGAATACGACATGCATCCGTTTCTTGTTTTGTTGCAATAAAAGTGTCGATCATATCTTGTGCTGCAACCGTCTGCCGCACCACTAGTGCAATATCGCGCGTCACTGCCGGAAATCTGGAAATTTCTTGATACACCGGTATTTCCCGCATCTGAAGCGCATCGGCGCTCACTTCAAAAAGGACAGGCGCCAATGGCAAGTCATATTTTTGCTGCCAACGCGGATGCAATTCTCCGATGAATCCGATTGGGCGATCATCCAGCAAAATCTCCGCCGAACGCCCCGGGTGCAGCGCCGGGTGTTCGAGCCGCGCAAAGCGCAGCGCTTTGGGAGTGAACAGCGCTTCCAGATCCGCCTTGATATCGAAATAATCGACATTGCGTGCGGACTGCCCCCATTGCTCGTCGGTGACCGGGCCATAAGCAAGTGCAGCCACCCTTTTCGGCTGATCGTATCCGGCTACCGACAAGGGCCCGTCCTGAATGTGCGGATTGCGGAGGTATACTGCGCCGGTTTCGAATATGCGCACCCGGTTCGCCTTGCGATTCAGGTTGTATCGCACATTGGCAATCAGGCTGCCGACCAGCGATGAGCGCATCACGCTCATCTGGCTGGCAATCGGATTCAGCAGTTTGATCGGATTGCGATTCCCGGCAAAGTCGGCTTCCCATGCTTCTTCGACAAAGCTGAAGTTGATCACTTCCTGATAATCCAGATCGGCCAGCTGACGGCGAACGGTGAACAACGAGCGCCGGTTTTCTGGTGCAATATGCATCGCATTCGGCGCAACCGGCGGCAGCGCCGGGATGTTTTCAAAACCGTAGACGCGCGCAATCTCTTCGATCAGGTCTTCCTCGATTTCGATATCGAAGCGAAACGATGGCGGCGTCACCGCAAACACACCAGGCTCCTGCGTAAAAGCCAGGCCCAGGCGCGAGAAGATGTCTGCAATCTGTCCATCGGAAAAGGACACGCCGATTACCTTCGCGGCACGTGCGGTGCGCACTCGGACCGGATTCCGTTGCGGCAGGTTGGCAATGTGATCGTCGACCGGCCCGATTTCGGTTTTTCCCTTTTGCCCGCAAATTTCCACGATCAGCGCGGTGATGCGTTCGATATGGTCGACCGTCGTTGCATAATCGACGCCGCGCTCAAAACGGTGTGCCGCATCGGTAGAGAAATTGTATCGGCGCGCACGCCCCTGGATCGCCTGCGGCCACCAGAATGCGGCTTCAAGATAAATATTCTGCGTATCGAGCGACACGGCAGTCGCATCTCCCCCCATGATGCCGGCGAGCGATTCGATCTCACGCTCATCCGCAATCACGCCGATCCAGTCATCCACCTCAACCGTGTTTCCGTTCAACAGCTTCAGGGATTCGCCTTGCCTGCCCCAACGAATATCCAGTCCGCCATGGATCTTTTCAAGATCGAACACGTGGGTCGGACGGCCCAGTTCAAGCATCACATAGTTCGAAATATCGACCAGCGCAGAAATCGAACGCTGTCCGCTACGTTCCAGACGGCGCTTCATCCAGTCCGGCGTTGCGGCTCTGGCGTTAAGGCCGCGAATAATCCGCCCGGAAAAGCGTCCGCACAAATCGGTGGCGGAAATCTTTACCGGCAACTTGTCGTCGATCGTTACAGCGGCCGTTTGGTACGACGGTGCCTTGAGCGGCGCTCCGGTCAGTGCAGACACCTCGCGCGCGACACCGAGTACCGACAGGCAGTCCGCCTTGTTCGGCGTCAGCTTGATTGTGAATTTAAGATCGTTGAGCTGATAGTAGTCGCGGAAATTCTGGCCCACCGGTGCATCATCCGGCAAATCGATCAGGCCGCCATGATCGTCGGACAAGTGCAGTTCGCGTGCAGAACACAGCATTCCCTGCGACTCGACGCCGCGCAGCTGGCCGACCTTGATTTCAAACGGTTTGCCGTTATCGCCCGGAGGCAGGACCGCTCCTGCCATCGCACAAACAACTTTCATTCCAGTCCGCACATTCGGCGCACCGCAAACGATATTCAGCAATGTGCCGGTACCCGCATCGACCTGGCATACATTGAGTCGATCCGCGTTCGGATGCTTGGCGATTTCCAGTACCTTGGCAACGACCACATTGGAAAATGGCGGTGCGACAGGCTCGACCTCTTCGACTTCCAGCCCTGACATGGTGAGCAAATGCGCCAGCTCATCCGACGTCATTTTCGGATCGACCATGGTGCGAAGCCAGTTTTCAGAAAATTGCATAATTCAGCCGTGACAGTTGCAATGCATCGCAGGGCAATTCGCTCGGTGCGTCAAGCCCTGCGGCGCATGGTTAATTGAATTGTTTCAGGAAACGCAAATCGCCTTCATAAAACAGGCGCAAATCGCTGATACCGTAGCGCAGCATGGTCAGGCGCTCGATGCCCGATCCAAACGCGAAGCCGATGTACTGATCCGGATCCAGCCCCATGTTGCGCACCACCGTCGGATGTACCTGCCCGGCACCGGACACTTCCAGCCAGCGCCCCTTGAGCGGGCCGCTGCCGAAAGCAATATCGATTTCAGCCGATGGCTCGGTGAATGGAAAATAAGAGGGCCGAAAGCGGACCTGCAAATCGTCGGTTTCAAAAAACGCGCGAACGAAATTCAGGTAGACGCCTTTCAAATCGGCGAAGCTGATGTCTTCCGCAATCCACAAGCCCTCTACCTGGTGAAACATCGGTGAATGGGTCGCATCGCTATCGACGCGGTAGGTACGCCCAGGTGCGATCACCTTGATTGGAGGCTTGTTCATGCGCGCATAGCGCACCTGCATCGGGCTGGTGTGGGTGCGCAGCAGCAGCGGTTTGCCTTGGGTGTCGTTGCCTTCAATGTAGAAGGTATCCTGCATAGAGCGCGCCGGATGATTTTCTGGGCTGTTCAGTGCCGTGAAGTTGGTCCAGTCGGTTTCGATTTCCGGACCGTCCGCGACATCGAATCCGATCGATCCGAAAATCTCCTCGATCCGTTGCCAGGTGCGCATCACCGGATGGATGCCGCCCATTCCGCGGCCTCTGCCCGGCAATGTCACGTCGATCGCTTCCGCATTCAGGCGAACCTGCATCTGCGCATTTGTAAGCGCATCGCGACGGGCGGTAAGCGCCGCTTCGATTTTTTCCTTGGCTACATTGATCACCGCGCCCTGCACCTTGCGCTCGTCCGGACCGAGCTTGCCAAGACCTTTCATTTGCTCGGTGATCTTCCCGGTCTTGCCAAGGTACTGTGCTTTCGCGTTTTCGAGCGCGGCCGCATCCTGCGCAGCGGCGAAGTCGGCCTGTGCCTGAATTACAAGTTGTTCTAGGGGATTCATGCGATGTTTCCCGCTCCTTCAAAGGAAGCCGAAAAGAAGCTCAAAAAATAAAGCGGGGCACAGGTGTGGACCTTGCCCCGCCAGGGTAGTGCAGCATCACCGAAGCGATGTGTACAAGTACTTAAGCAGCGATGTTGGCCTTCACCTGATTGACAATCGCGGCAAATGCCGGCTTGTCCATCACTGCCATATCGGCCAGAACTTTGCGGTCCAGTCCGATTGACGCTTTCTTGAGGCCGTTCATGAATACGCTGTAGGTCATGCCATGCTCACGCGATGCGGCATTGATACGGGTAATCCACAAGGCGCGGAAAACGCGTTTCTTGTTGCGACGGTCGCGATAGGCATATTGACCTGCGCGCATGACCGCTTGCTTGGCAATCCGATAGACTTTACTGCGACGGCCACGATAGCCTTTGGCCTGATCGAGGACTTTCTTGTGACGGGCTCTCGCTGTAACCCCACGTTTTACTCTAGGCATGGTAACTCCTTAGTGTTGAGTATGAGGTTAAGCGTTCGGCATCATGCGCATGACGGAGACGACGTCATTTGCATTGACATTGGTAATACCGCGCAACTGGCGTTTATTCTTGGTCGTTTTTTTGGTCAGAATATGACGCTTGAACGCATGGCCGCATTTGACGGTGCCACCCGGACGGACGCGAAAGCGCTTTTTGGCGCTGCTCTTCGTTTTCATTTTAGGCATAACAATAACTGTCCTGTGGACAGCTCCATATTTAACATGATTGCAGGTGGCAACACTACGTTACGCTTGGGTGCCTGCTCTCACTTGTCATGCGGCAGAATCGAGTCTGCCGCTATTTGTGCAAACCGTTTTGTTCGAAACGATTTGCACGAAACTCTATTCCTGAAACGTACTATTTCTTCTTCTTCGGCGACAGAATCATGATCATCTGGCGGCCTTCCATTTTCGGCCACTGCTCGACTTGTCCATACGGCTCCAGGTCGCCTTTGAGTCGCTCCAGCATGCGCATGCCGATATCCTGATGCGCCATTTCGCGACCACGGTAACGCAGAGTGATCTTGGTCTTGTCGCCATCTTCCAGAAACTTGATGAGATTGCGCAACTTGATGTTGTAATCGCCTTCATCAGTGCCGGGTCGGAATTTCACTTCCTTGACCAGGATAATTTTCTGTTTGAGTTTGGCCTCATGTGCCTTCTTTTGCTCCTGATATTTGAACTTTCCATAGTCCATCAGGCGGCAGACCGGTGGCTGCGCGGTTGGTGCAATTTCCACCAGATCCACGTTTGCCTCTTCAGCCATGCGAAAAGCTTCAGCCAAACTCACGATACCGAGCGGTTCGTTTTCAACTCCACTTAACCGCACCTCCGGTGCAGTGATTTCACCATTGAGGCGATGCGACTTGTCAGTAGCTATTGTCGTTTCCTTTAAAAATCAAATAATCAAGCAGTACAAAAATGCAAAGTCTCACGAATAACCGAACTTGAAAACCTGCCCTGCTCCGACGGCCTTTTAAAAGCCATCAGTACAAGTCTGCTTTCGTTTGCTCGCTTATTCGTGAGACTCTGCACGGCGCTCAGGTTTCCCTTCAGGCTTTGGTATCGGCCTCTTTTTTCAGGCGTTCCACCAACGTATCGACAGGCATCACACCTAGATCGACATTGCCCCGCGCTCGCACGGCCACTGTGTTCGCGTCCCGCTCTTTGTCGCCCACAACGACGATATAAGGCACCTTCTGGACGGAATGTTCGCGTATTTTATAGGTTATTTTCTCGTTACGCAAATCGGCATGTACTCTAAACCCTTGTTTTTTCAGGTTTTGTGCGACGCTTTGCGCATAATCAGCCTGGGCATCCGATATATTCAATACGACAACCTGTACCGGCGCCAGCCATAACGGCAATGCGCCAGAATAGTTCTCTATGAGCATCCCGATAAAGCGCTCCAACGACCCGAGAATCGCACGATGCAGCATGACTGGAATTTTGCGAGTGTTGTCCTCAGCCACATACTCTGCCTCCAGGCGTACCGGCATCGAAAAGTCGACCTGCATCGTACCGCATTGCCACATTCGGCCAATCGCATCTTTCAGCGTGTATTCGATTTTCGGTCCATAGAATGCGCCCTCTCCCGGCGAAATCTCGAATTCGTACCCAGAGCGCTTAAGGGATTCAATCAATGCATTTTCAGCTTTATCCCACGCTTCGTCGGATCCGACACGCTTCTCCGGCCGAGTTGCCACCTTGTAAATGACATCGGTAAAACCAAAATCGCGATACACCTTCTGCAGCAGCGCGGTGAATGCCACGCACTCATCGAGGATCTGGTCTTCGGTACAAAAAATATGGCCGTCGTCCTGCGTAAACCCGCGCACGCGCATCATGCCGTGCAGTGACCCGGACGGCTCATTCCGGTGGCATTGACCGAATTCTCCATAGCGCAGCGGCAACTCGCGATATGAATGCATGTTGGAACGGAAAATCTGCACATGCCCGGGGCAATTCATCGGCTTCAGCGCATAAGAGCGATTCTCCGATTCGGTGGTGAACATGTTTTCCTTGTAGTTCTCCCAATGGCCGGATTTTTCCCAAAGGCTGCGGTCAAGAATCTGCGGCGCCTTGACTTCCTGGTACCCGTTATCCTGATACACGCGCCGCATGTACTGTTCAACTTGCTGCCAGACGATCCACCCCTTCGGATGCCAGAAAATCAAGCCCGGCGCCTCATCTTGGAAATGGAACAGGTCCAGTGCGCGGCCGAGCTTGCGGTGGTCGCGCTTTTCCGCTTCTTCGAGCATGTGCAGATACGCTTCCTGCTCTTCCTTTTTCGCCCACGCGGTGCCGTAGATCCGCTGCAGCATTTCGTTTTTGGAATCGCCGCGCCAGTAGGCACCGGCCAGTTTCATCAGCTTGAAAACTTTCAGCCTGCCGGTAGACGGGACATGCGGACCGCGGCACAGGTCGGTGAACTTGCCTTCCGCATACAGCGACACGTCCTGATCGGCCGGAATCGATTCGATGATCTCCGCCTTGTATGCTTCGCCGATCGACTTGAAATAGGCAACAGCCTCATCGCGCGGCAATACGGTACGGGTAACCGGCTCGTCCTTTTTGGCGAGCTCCGCCATTTTCTTTTCGATTGCCGTCAGGTCTTCCGGCGTGAATGGGCGCTTGTATGAAAAATCGTAATAAAAACCGTTGTCGATGACCGGACCGATCGTGACTTGCGCATCCGGAAAAAGCTCCTTGACAGCGTATGCAAGCAAATGCGCTGTTGAATGACGGATCACTTCCAGTCCATCGGCATCCTTGTCGGTCACAATCGCCAAATCGGCATCGCGATCTATCAGAAAAGAAGTGTCAACCAGTTTTCCATCTACCTTTCCGGCAAGCGCTGCCTTTGCAAGGCCGCTGCCAATGCTGGCTGCAACCTGGCCGACCGTGACCGGATTATCGAATTGACGTTGTGAACCATCGGGAAGGCGGACTGAAATCATTTTCTTCTCCATGCCGGCGTGGATTGCCAGGCTAGAAATATACAAGACAGCAAAAAATACGGACGAAAAAAAACGCGGACCAGCCGCGCTTTTTCAAGTTGCAATGACGAAAAAGATCCCGACTAGCGTCGCTCCGAAACCATGATGGTACTCGTTCGCGGTGTCATAACCGGGTTGCCTTTCTCGCTCTTACAGGATGTGATTACCAATTTTCGTTGGTAGGCACGATTGGACTCGAACCAACGACCCCTACCATGTCAAGGTAGTGCTCTAACCAGCTGAGCTACGCGCCTAAAGAAGCGAAATTATAACGACAATCCTGCATTTCCGCTAGTGCCACATTTCATGGCTTGCATTGATCCCTGCCTGGCATTGTTTCAGCGGTGCATATGCGCTTTGCCGGTTACTGGCGACGAACTTCCTGCACACCGTCCACTTCACGTATGACGCCCAGCGCCTTGAGCAGTTGTGCGGTTGACGAAATTTCAGCGGTAAATGCCATTCTTGCATGCCCTTTTGCGCTTTGCGTGCTTACACCGATCACGTTGATTTTCTCGCGCAGAAAAATCTCGGAAATATCGCGCAACAATCCCTGGCGATCGCTTGCAAGAACGAAAATATCGACCGGATAAACGGTTTCCGAACCAGCGCCGCCCCATTCCGTTTCGATCACACGCTCGGGAGCCCGAATACGCATTTCCATAAAATTTTTGCAGCTCGCGCGGTGAATCGACACGCCTCGGCCGCGGGTAATGAATCCGACGATTTCGTCGGGCGGTGCCGGCTTGCAGCATCTTGCCAGCTGGGTCATCAAACCGTCGGTGCCGACAACCAGCACGCCCGATTTTGCACCATGCACGACGCTCGACGCGCGGCTTTTTCGCGGGATGAGGGCGTCATCGGGGTTGATTTGGGCGCCCCCCTCCTTCGGCGCCTCCCCCTCATGCAGCGCATGCTCGACATGACGCAAGCTGAACTGTTCCTTGCCAACCGCCAGCAACAAATCGTCGAGCTTTGCAAAGCCGAGCTTATGCGCCAATTCCTCCAGATTGACCGCGGTCTTGCCCTCACGCTGCAACGTTTTATCAATCAGGCTGCGGCCGGTGGCGAGGGTCTCCTGCTTATCAATCGCATTGAACCAGGCCCGCACTTTCGATCGCGTGCGGGGGCTGGCAGTGAAGCCCGCGCTGAGCCAGTCACGCGACGGGCCAGCGGCTGTGGCTCCTCCCTTGGCGGTAATGATCTCGACCGTTTGACCGTTCTTCAATGGCGTATTGAGAGGCACCATCGCGCCGTCGACGCGCGCACCGCGGCAGCGATGGCCGACATCGCTGTGCAGATGGTAAGCAAAATCGATTGGCGTCGCGCCGTTCGGCAGTTCGATGACACGTGCCTGCGGGGTCAATATGTATATGCGGTCATCGAGCGTCGCGGACTTGAGTTTCTCAACCCATTCGCGATGACTCTCTTCCTGGCTGGCGACAGCGTCGACAACTTCATTTTTCCATGCCAGCAATTGTCGCAGCCATGCGATTTTCTCGTCATATTTCTGGCCGGCCGCTTGCGCGCCTCCGCCTTCTTTATAACGCCAGTGTGCGGCGACGCCATACTCCGCAAAATGATGCATGTCGCGAGTACGTATCTGCACTTCCAGCGGGCGGCCGTCGTCGGCGACGACCACGGTATGCAGCGATCGATATCCGTTCGGTTTCGGACGTGAAATGTAATCGTCGAACTCTTCCGGAATCGGGGTCCAGATATTGTGGACGATCCCGAGCACGGAATAGCAAGTCTTGACTTCATCGACGATCACGCGAAAAGCACGGACGTCATACAGTTCCGAAAATTCCAGTTCCTTTCCATGCATCTTGGTCCAGATGCTGTAAATATGCTTAGGTCGTCCGGATACCTCCGCGTCGACTCCGGCGCTCTTGAGCTCTGAGCGCAATCGTGCAATTGCGGAGCTGACGAATCCTTCACGCTCCATGCGCTTTTCTTCAAGCATGCGGGCAATGCGCTTATACGCTTCCGGCTCTATAAAGCGAAACGAGAGATCCTCCAGCTCCCATTTGAGCTGCCAGATTCCAAGCCGATTCGCCAATGGTGCATATAAATCGAAAGTAGCCTGAGCATATCTTCGCGTTCTCTCATTTTGCATCTTCTGATCGGCAAAATATCTCAAGGTCGTCACGCGCGAGGCCAGACGAACCAACACCACCCTCATATCCGACGCCATCGCCAACAGCATTTTGCGCAAGGTTTCCGCTTGCGCTGCAGCTTGCTGGGGTGCGCTCTTGCGATCGGTGATTTCATGCTGACTGAAGGTGACTTCATGCAATCGCATCAATTTGCGAATATCAATCACAAGTTCCGCGACTTCCGTTCCGAAGCGTGATTCGATCGTTGCCGCGGCTGCTGAGTCAATCACCGGCAGTTCAAACAGCAACCCCGCGATTCGAGTTTCCGCATCAGCTTCCAGCAACGCAAGCGTAGCTGCCACTCCCATCGAGAACTCAAAGGTGTTCTGTCCCGACGAAACAGTCGCAGCTGCATATGTCGGCTTCACGAGCTCAAGCGCATTCATCACGCGCGCAGAATCCACGTCACCGAGGCCGGCAGACAAATGCTCCTGCGTTTCATTGTGTGCGGCAGCTATTGAAACCATGGCGTTCCGGTGCCCGTTATTTTTGTGCCGCCGTCACAACCATCTCGACCAGTATTTCCGGTTTGACGAGCTTGGCTTCAACAGTAGCACGCGGAGGACTGTTCCCATCGGCGACCCACTCGTTCCAGATCTGATTCATAGCGTTGAAATCCTTGATATCCGAAATATAGATCTGGCACATCAGGATTCGGGACTTGTCGCTGCCGGCCTCGTTCAGCAGACGATCGACATGCCCCAGCACTTCACGCGTCTGGCCTTCTATATTCTGGGTGGTATCTTCGGCGATCTGGCCGGCAAGATAGACCGTGCCTTGATGAATAGCCGCTTCCGAAAGCGTTTTCCCGACATGCAGTCGTTTGATATCCATAATATTTCAGCAGATTAATAAATGAATGCGATCACTGAATCCGTTACCCGAGCAAGAATTCCTTCGCTATTGCGATCTGATCTGCACTCATGAAAGTCGGCGCATGTCCAACTCCGTCAATTTCGATTAGTCTGGCTTTTGGTCCGCGCCTGGTCATCTCCTCCGCGACATCGCGTGTCAGCAAATCGGATTCCGCGCCGCGCACCAGCAAGGTCGGGCACTTGATTGCATCATACGCAGCCCACAACATGGCTTGCGCACGCTTGGTACTCTCAGCCGTTTCCGCCTTGAATGGAACCGCGAGACTCAAATCGTAATGGCGTATCCACTCGCCTTGCGGATTTTGCCGAAGGACATCTGATGCGATTTTCCGCCATTGCTCATCCGTATGCGGCCCGAAGCCGGCCGAAATGTTCTGGATATACTTCTCCGCCTCTTCAAACGTGCCGAATCGCATATCCTGTCCGATATACTCGCTGATGCGCGAGATCGCCGCAAAATTCAATGTCGGGCCGATATCGTTCAGGACCAGCTTATTTATCGGACTGTCCGTCAATGATGCGAGAGCCAGGCCGATCAATCCGCCCATCGATGTTCCGAACCAGTGTACGTTTTCAGTGTCGAGCCGTGCCAACAGCGTCACCATATCGCTGACATATTGCGGCAGTTGATAACAAGACGGATCCCGCAGCCGACTTGAGCGACCACGTCCCGCGACGTCAGGACAGATAACCCGATATTGATCGCAAAGCGCCAGCGCCATGTGATCGAAATCATCCGAGACCCGCGTAACTCCATGCACGCATATCAGCACGTGCGAATTGCGAGGATCACCCCATTCCTTGTACGCCATCGAATGCAAGCCGGCCGGAGATAGGCATTGAACGTTTCGGATTTTCGGACTGATCATGTTTCCGCCAACAAGCTAGTAAAAGTACTGGAAGCAAAGCCAACATTTTACTGTCGGTTGCGCTTAAAATCGTACAAGGCGATTTGATTCCACGTTTATTTTTCCATAGAGGGCACCATGCAAAACACTAGTCTCAAAGGAAAGACCGCATTGGTCACCGGCTCCACGTCCGGCATCGGTTTGGGCATTGCCAGAACATTGTCGGCGCAGGGCGCAAACATCGTTATCAACGGCTTCGGCGACGCAAATGAAATTGCGAAACTTCAATCCGATATGGAAAATGAATTCGATGTGCAGACCTTATATCACAATGCTGATATGTCTAAACCGACCGAGATAGAAACCATGATGCAAGCCGCGGCCGAACGTTTTGGCGGCGTGGATATTCTTGTCAACAATGCCGGGATTCAACACGTTGCCAATATCGAGGACTTCCCGGTCGAGAAGTGGGACGCGATTATTGCGATCAATCTCTCGTCCGCATTTCATACTACGCGTCTTGCATTACCGCACATGAAGGCAAAGAATTGGGGGCGCATCGTGAATGTCGCATCGGCACACGGGCTGGTCGGCTCTGCACAAAAATCCGCCTATGTCGCATCCAAACACGGTATCGTCGGCTTCACCAAGGTAACTGCGCTGGAGACCGCGCCGTCGGGCATCACCTGCAATGCGATTTGTCCGGGGTGGGTATTGACACCACTGGTGCAGAAGCAGGTCGATGCCCGCGCAACCCAGCAAAAAATTTCGGTCGAGGAAGCCAAGAAAAGCTTGCTTGCAGAAAAGCAACCGTCCGGTGAATTTGTCACCCCCGAGCAGCTGGGGGCGCTTGCAGCGTTCTTGTGCAGCGATGCTGCAAGCCAGGTTCGTGGCGTGGCGTGGAATATGGATGGCGGCTGGGTCGCGCAGTAACGCCCTGCCTGCCCGTCCACCATCTGCAATAAAAAACGGCGCTTGTTTCAAGCGCCGTTTTAAGTTGGTGCAATTTCAGTCACTGGATTGCGCGGGTATCGATTTCTGCGCCGGTTTTTTCGATTAGTTCCTGCGTAGTGACGCCCGGGGCCAGCTCAACCAACTTCAATCCTTGATCGGTAACGTCAATTACACCCAGGTCGGTGATGATGCGATTTACCACGCCAACGCCGGTCAGCGGCAAATCGCATTTTTTCAGAATCTTGTGCGAGGTCGAACCGTCTTTGGCCCTGGCAACATGTTCCATCAACACGACGACCTTCTTGACACCAGCCACCAGATCCATTGCACCGCCCATGCCCTTGACCATTTTCCCGGGGATCATCCAGTTGGCGAGATCACCCTGCTCCGAAACCTGCATGGCACCGAGAATGGCAATATTGATCTTGCCGCCGCGGATCATTGCAAATGAATCCGCCGAGCTGAAATAGGATGAACCCGGCAGTGCAGTCACCGTTTGCTTCCCGGCATTGATCAGATCCGCATCAACCTGGTCGTCGGTAGGAAACGGGCCAATGCCGAGCAAACCGTTTTCGGACTGGAGCCATACTTCGATATCCTTGGGTACATAGTTCGCCACCATCGTCGGCAAACCAATCCCGAGATTGACATAAAAACCGTCTTGCAATTCCGTCGCCGCGCGCGCGGCCATTTCTTCACGAGTCCATGACATGTTGTGTTCTCCGCTTTACTTTGTACGAGTCGTGCGTTGTTCGATGCGTTTTTCCGGATTCGCGTTGACCACAATCCGATGCACGAAAATGCTGGGAGTGTGAACCTGGTCGGGATCGATTTCGCCAACCTCGACCAGCTTCTCCACTTCGACGACGGTGATCTTGCCGGACATTGCAACATTCGGATTGAAATTGCGGGCGGTCTTGTTGAACACCAGGTTTCCGGCCTTGTCCGCGATGTACGCCTTGACCAGGGCCACGTCGGCCACCAGCGAACGCTCCATCACGTATTTTTCACCATCGAATTCACGCACTTCCTTGCCCTCGGCAACAATGGTGCCGACGCCTGTCTTGGTAAAGAAAGCCGGGATTCCAGCACCGCCTGCACGCAGTTTTTCAGCCAAAGTACCCTGTGGCGTGAACTCCAGTTCAAGCTCACCTGCAAGAAACTGACGTTCGAATTCCTTGTTTTCTCCGACATAGGACGCGATCATTTTCTTGATCTGACGTGTCGCCAGCAGTTGGCCGAGGCCGAACCCGTCGACACCGGCATTGTTGGAAATCGCAGTCAGGTTTTGTACGCCGGAATCGCGTAGCGCGGCAATCAATGCCTCGGGAATGCCACACAATCCGAAGCCGCCGACAGCAATTGTCTGGCCGTCTTTAACAATGTCGGCAAGTGCGGCGGCTGCATTGGGAAAAACTTTCTTCATACCAACCCTTTTCTTTGTGTAAAGTGTAGCTAGTTCCAGTATTAGTACGGCTATATTCGACAGGCGCACCAGCATATGATGCGAGGCGAAACACCACAATACCGTAGAAGTACCAACTCCAGTTTATAGAGCGGACATCACAAATCCATGAACGCATCTCATATTATCAATTACGAAACAATTTTTCTCAACGCTCCGGTCGGCATGTGCGTCTCGCAGAACCGAGTCATCAAAGCATGCAACCAGGCATTGACCGAAATGTTCAGTTATAAATCGGAAGCCTTGGTAGGACAGTCGTTTTCGATACTTTATCCGACGCCGGACGAGTTCGAGCGCACTGGTGCGCGCATTGTTCCCATCATGAACGCCAAGGGACACTATTCCGATGAGAGGATCATGAAACGCGCCAATCAGGAATTGTTCTGGTGTCGGGTCAGCGGCGGCTCTCTGGTCCCGAACGATCCGCATGCGGCTGGCATCTGGACGTTCGAGGATCTGAGTGCAAAGCGTCCGGTAACGGCAGAACTGACGCCGCGCGAGCGCGAAATTGCGGCATTGCTGGTGGAAGGAAAAACCAGCAAGCTGATCGCGCGCCAAATCGGCTTGAGCCCACGCACCGTGGAAATGCACCGCGCCAAGCTAATGAAAAAATTCGCGGCCACCACATCCGGCGAATTGGTGAACCGGCTGCTGGGTGTACCGTTGCAAACGCAGAGTACCGCCGGCAGCGCAGTACCTTAAATTTTTTCGCCAGTGAGCAGATGCCGGATTTCGTTCGGCAGCGGCATTGATTTTTCCATCGGAAAATTCACCCATACCACCTTTGCACCGCCCTCGGCCGCCAGCGTCTCCGGATCATCAACGCGGCGGATCTCCTGCATGGTCTCAAAACTCGATCGACCCAGTTCGCCGACAAACGTAAGTACCTCGATATCGCCGGGATATTTCAATTGCCGCAAAAAAGTGCAGCGCGCATTGATGATTACCGGCCCTTCACCCTTCGGATCCGGGTCGCAGTTCATCTGCGAGAACCATTCGATACGCGCCTGTTCCAGGTAACGGAAATAAACCGTATTGTTGACATGGCCCATCGCATCCATATCACCCCATCGAATCGGCATTCGCGTGACATGGACAAGTCGTTTAACAGTCATTTTCAGAACACCAGAATTGTCGGTTGGATTTGCAGCGAAAGTGATGCCACAATGAATAACGCATCGATCAAGCCGCGCTCAAGCCGTCGTCAGCTGTTACGATCGCGCCGTTCATGAAATGCGATTCATCGCCTGCGAGCAGCAGCAGCAAGCCATCCAGATCCTCTGGCTTGCCAACGCGCTTGCGAGGCAGCATGTTGATCAGCGTCTTGCCTTGTTCGCTTCCGAAATGCTCTGCATTGATCTCGGTGCCGATGTATCCGGGACAGATTGCATTCACATTGATTCCGTACCGGCCCCATTCGATAGCCATCGACTTGGTCATATGGACGACGGCTGCCTTGCTCATGCAATAAATGCCTATCTGCGGCAACACCTTCAGGCCGGCGACAGAAGCAATATTGATGATGCGATGCTGCTTGGTGGGATCGCCTTTGGCACGGGCAATCATGCGTTTGGCGACTTCTTGCGCAACAAAGAATGCACCGCGCTGGTTGGTATCCATCACATATGCATAGTCTTCCGGTGTGACGTCCACCAGACGCTGCGTGGTCGAAACACCGGAATTATTGACCAGGATGTCGATCGGTCCGGCTTCCGTCTCCGCATGAGCGATGGCAGATTTGATGCTGGTGTAATCGGTTACATCGAGTTCGACCACATGCGCAGCCCCGCCACCCGATTCGATTTCGGCACGCAACTCCTTGAGGCGATCTACCCGGCGCGATGCCAGCACCACCTGTGCTCCCGCCTGCGCCAGCACTTTCGCGAAACGCGCACCCAATCCGCTGGACGCGCCCGTAATCAGCGCGATCTTGCCTTCAAAATTGACTTCAATACCCACGAAATTTCTCCTGTTCTGTTCTTGCGCCGAGCGACCGGGCCGCCCCATATACCGCCGCGATTATACGAAAGGGCCGATATTGCAAGGCCCTGCACTAGCATTCTGCCGCAAAATCCCGGACAATTAGCACACTCGTTCGATAATAACATTTACGGTGCCAAAACCATGACGCAAAGCCAAACCCAAGCAAGTCTCCTTGAACAATTCGGCCCGCGCGAAGCGATGGAATACGACGTTGTTATTGTCGGCGGCGGTCCGGCAGGCTTGTCCGCCGCAATTCGACTCAAACAGCTGGCGGCGGAAAAAGGCAGTGAAGTTTCCGTTTGTGTCCTGGAAAAAGGCGGCGAGGTCGGCGCGCATATTCTTTCCGGCGCAGTGATGGACCCAATTTCGATGAATGAGCTGTTCCCGAACTGGAAAGACCTGGGTGCGCCACTGAATACTCCGGTAACCGAAGACCGCATCCTGGTCCTGACCGAAACCAGGGCATTCAAAACCCCCAACTGGCTACTTCCCGCAGTGTTCCACAACGACGGCAATTATGTAATCTCGCTTGCCAACGTGGTACGTTGGCTCGGCCAGCAGGCCGAAGCGCTCGGCGTCGAAGTATTCCCCGGATTCCCTGCGGCAGAAATACTGACCAATGAGGATGGATCGGTCAAGGGTGTGGCGACCGGCAATATGGGCGTTGATCGGCATGGTCAGCCAACGGATGCATTCCAGCTCGGCATGGAATTGCATGCGAAATACACGCTGTTTGCAGAAGGCTCGCGCGGCCATCTCGGCAAGCAACTGATGGCCAGATTCGACCTCAACAAGGGCAAGGATCCACAGTCCTACGGTATCGGCATCAAGGAGCTTTGGGAAATCGATCCCAAGCTGCACAAGCCCGGGCTGGTAATCCACACCACTGGTTGGCCACTGATGGATCAATACAGCGGCTCGTTTCTCTATCATCTGGAAAACAATCAGGTTGCAGTCGGCTACGTGGTCGGACTCGCTTATGAAAATCCGTACCTGTCTCCCTACGAAGAATTTCAGCGCTTCAAAACGCATCCGGCCATTCGCACCTTCTTTGAAGGCGCCAAACGGATCTCGTACGGCGCACGCGCCATCACGGCTGGCGGCCTGCAATCGTTACCCAAGCTCACCTTCCCGGGCGGCGCTCTGATTGGTTGCGATGCCGGCTTTTTGAACATGCCACGTATCAAGGGCAGTCATACCGCGATGAAAACCGGCATGCTGGCGGCAGAGGCTGCGTTCGACGCGCTTGGCGCCGGACGGCAGCACGACGAACTGACAAGCTTTCCGCAAGCGTTTGAAAAATCCTGGCTGCACGAAGAACTGCACACGGCGCGCAACGTCAAGCCATTGCTGAAAAAAGGAACCTACGGATCGCCGCTGGTCTGGCTCGATCAGGTGGTGCTACGCGGAAAAGCACCGTGGACTCTGCACCACACCAAGGCGGACCATGAATGCCTGAAGCCGGCGTCGCAATTCAAGCCGATCATTTATCCCAAACCGGACGGCAAGCTGACTTTCGATCGACTGTCGTCGGTATTCATCTCCAACACCAATCATGCGGAAGACCAGCCGGTGCATCTGACGCTGAAAGATGCGACGGTACCGGTTGATATCAACCTTGCGACCTATGCCGGCCCGGAATCGCGTTACTGCCCGGCCGGTGTTTACGAGTTTGTGAAAACCGATGCCGGCGCGGAGCGATTGCAAATCAACGCGCAAAACTGCGTGCATTGCAAGACCTGCGACATCAAGGATCCAACCCAGAACATTGTCTGGGTAACGCCGGAAGGCGGTGGTGGTCCCAATTATCCGAATATGTAGGTGATAGACCACGAGCCGTCCGGTAAGTGGATGCAGGACGGCTTTCGCAGCGGTTCGGAAATGCGTAAATGGACGCTGCTGCTAGCGGTTAGCATTACGGCAGAACAAGCGTCCGGCATGGCCTCCCTCGGCGCCGCAATGAGTGGTTTACGCACCTGATGATGAAATTGACTGGTGCCTTACCAGGAACGGCTGAGCACCATATGCATCGGGTCGATTTGATCGGGGCCCGCCCTACACAGGCAGATTGACGCTCGAACCGGCAATAGAGTCTCTTATCGACAATGCCAAAGGCCGGATACGATTTTCTCAAGCCAGAAACCGCCGATGATAGTTTTAACGTCGGTGATTTTTCCTTGTCGAATCCAGCCAAGCACGTCGCTGACGGGCGCGCGGAATGTTTCGAGAAACTCGCCGTCATCGAGCTTGCATTCACCGGCCGTCAATCCACGCGCCAGATAAATCTCAAGATGCTCGTCCGAATAGGCAATCGCATTGTGAATCGTGCATACGAACTGCCATTCGCGCGCGCAATACCCGGTCTCTTCCTGCAGCTCGCGCTTCGCGCAATCGAGAGGATCTTCGTCGGAATCGATCTTTCCAGCGGGGAATTCGATGAACGTGCGGTCTAGCGGATAACGAAACTGGCGCTCCAACAGCACGGTGTCATCGTCGAATAGCGGAAGCACGACTACGGCGCCTGGATGTTTTATATATTCGCGGATGCTTGTTTTACCATCCGGCAGACGTATCGAATCGCGCTGAACTTTCAAAAAATCGCCGTCGTATGCTAACGCACCGTCAAGCTTGGTCTCTGTCAAATCGATGTCCATTCACCTGCTCCAGCTTCGTGAAAATTGACCATAGCGGCAACCGAGGCCACCGTGATTGATGGGAATCAGCCGCGCCGCTTTCGCAAATAGCGAAATACGAATCCTGGAAAAGCCAGTACGATGAACAGGCATCCGGTAACGGCGTAAAACTCCCAGTTCTGGGAAAACGCGTTGCCAATCCGGGATTCGAGCAGGTACGCAATTACGCCGACGGCCAAATACAGCACTAAGAGCTCCAACAGGCGCAGCCAGAACGATTTTGGCTTTGCGCCGATCGGAAAGATCGCGAACAGACGTTCGTTTAGAAACGGCAGATTGGCTCCAAGTACGGCCAACAGAATTACAAACCAGCTTGAAAGAGAAACGTCCACCGGTACGCGCCCGGATCAGGACGCAAGCGTCTTGGCAATAGCCGCAGCGCATGCGGTCATCAACGGGCCGGGTATCAGACCCAGTACGACAATGGCTACGCCATTTACGCTGAGTGCTGCGCGCATGTCGTTGCCGGCCACAATTTCCGATGTGTCGACTGCATCGTCGAAGTACATCAGCTTAATGACGCGCAAGTAGTAAAACGCACCGATCAGCGAGAACATCACTGCCACCACCGCAAGCCATATCTGTCCGGCGTTGACTACCGCCTGAAGAACCGACAGTTTTGCGTAAAAGCCCATCATCGGCGGTACACCGGCCAAGGAAAGCAGCAATATCATCATGACTGCAGCGAACCATGGGCTGCGCTGATTCAAGCCTTTGAAATCGTCCAGGTTTTCAGCTTCGAAACCCGATCTTGCAAGCAGCAGAATGATGCCGAAGGTTCCCAGCGTGGTCAAAACATAGGTGATTGAATAAAACATCGCGGCACTGTATGCATTGGCGGCGGAGTCCGGATTGCTGCCGGCGAAAACGCCCGACAGCAAGCCAAGCAGCATGAAACCCATCTGCGAGATGGTCGAATACGCAAGCATCCGCTTCAGATTGGTCTGTGCAATCGCGGTGATATTGCCGATCGCCATCGACAGCACCGCGAGTACGATCAGCATTTGCTGCCAGTCGACCGCGAGCGATCCCAACCCTTCTATGAGCAGGCGAATGCAAATCGCGAAAGCGGCCAGCTTCGGCGCACCACCCAGCAGCAAAGTGACTGCAGTAGGTGCCCCTTGGTAGACGTCTGGAACCCACATATGAAACGGAACAGCGCCGAGTTTGAATGCAAGCCCCGACACAAGGAATACCAGTCCGAACACCAGCACCGTTTTATTAACCGTTCCGGATGCCGTTGCCTTGGCCACTTCGCTAAGATCTAGCGATCCGGTTGCTCCATACAGCATCGATATGCCGTAAAGCAGGAAGCCGGAAGCCAGCGCACCCAAAATAAAATACTTCATTGCCGCTTCGGTCGACATCGTATTGTCGCGCCGCAAAGCAACCAGCGCATACAGTGACAGCGACATCAATTCGAGGCCAAGGTAGATGATCAGGAAATTATTCCCGGAAATCATGATCATCTGACCGAGCAGCGTGAACAGTGCCAGCACGTAGAATTCACCGCCGAGATGGCCCCCGAGCATGCCTCGTGCAGTCACGTACTGGCGCGAATAGATCAATGTCAATCCGACTGCGATATATGCAAACAGCTTCAGGATGTTCGACATCGGGTCCGAGACGAACATGTTGTAGAACGTGTAATTCGTGGTACCGGTGTTGAAATCAACGATGGTAAGCACCGCGCAAACAACCAGTGCGGCGATCGACAACAGATAGGTGACATTGCGCTTCGCATCCGACAGGAACATGTCGACCAACAGTATTGCCAGGGCCGCAATTGCCAGAAATATTTCAGGGTACGCTGGAATCAGATTCAGATTATTCATTTCATCGCCGCTTTATTTGCGTTCGCACGTGGTGCAACTACGATTGTTTTCATCATTGGGCTTTTGAGATCGCGACATGTGCCAGCAGATCTGTCACCGAAACCTGCATCGCGTCGGTAAACGGCGCCGGATATACGCCCATGCCGATTACCGCAAGTGCCAGCAATCCAAGCATGAAGAATTCGCGTTTGTTCAGATCCGGCATTTGAGCAACCTGTTGATTGCCGACCGCACCAAAAATCACGCGCTTCACCAGCCACAGCGAATAGGCTGCGCCAAGAATCAACGCGGTCGCCGCCAGCAGACCGATCCAGAAATCAAACTGCACCGCGCCGAGAATCACCATGAATTCACCGACAAACCCGGATGTGGCCGGCAGGCCTGAATTGGCCAGCGAAAACAACACGAAAAATGCGGCGAATTTGGGCATCGTGTTGACCACACCGCCGTAGTCGGCAATCTGGCGTGAATGCATGCGGTCGTACAGCACACCTATGCACAGGAACATTGCACCCGATACGAAACCATGCGAAATCATCTGGACCACGCCGCCCTGCACCGCCATGTCGTTGAACAGGAAAAATCCAAGCGTCACGAAGCCCATGTGTGCGATCGATGAGTACGCAACCAGTTTTTTCATGTCGGCCTGAACCATTGCGACCAGGCCGATATAGATCACTGCGATCAGCGACAAGGTAATGATAAAACCGGACAGATAGTGGCTGGCGTCAGGCGTAATCGGCAGCGAAAAGCGCAGGAAGCCGTATCCGCCCAGTTTCAGCATGATCGCGGCCAGCACCACCGAGCCGCCGGTCGGTGCTTCGACGTGCGCATCCGGCAACCATGTATGCACCGGCCACATCGGCACCTTCACGGCAAAAGCCATAAGGAATGACAGGAACACCAGTATCTGCGCCGAAAGCGGGATCGGCAGCGTGTGCCAGACCAGAATGTCGAAGCTGCCGGATTTCAAATACAGATAGAGAATCGCAATCAGCATCAGCAGCGACCCCATGAAGGTATAGAGGAAGAATTTCACTGCCGCATAAACGCGATTTGCACCGCCCCAGACGCCGATGATAATGAACATCGGAATCAGTGTCGCCTCGAAGAAGACATAGAACAGCACGCCGTCGAGCGAGCAGAATACGCCGATCATCAAACCCGACAGGATCAGGAATGCACCCATATACTGGGCTACCTTGGTCTGAATCACTTCCCACGCCGAGATCACCACGATCACGGTGATAAATGCCGTCAGCGGAATGAACCAGAGCGAGATCCCATCGATACCCAGCGAGTAAAAAATATCGAATTGCTCAATCCAGGCGAATTTTTCAACGAACTGCATGCCGTGCGCGGCATTGTCGAACTGCTGAATCAGCGGCACGGTAGCCAGCAGGCTGACGATAGCGCCAACCAGAGATATGCCGCGAACCAGACCGGGATTACTGTCGCGGCCAACGGCCAGCACCAGCACGCCAAACAGAATCGGAAGCCAGATTGCCAGGCTTAGTAGAGGAAAAGTTGACTGCATCATGTTTTTTCTTTTAGAAACCCGCCGCTATTTCATGTAAGGGAGCAGCAACAAATAGCCAAGGTACAGCGCAATGGCAAAAATCATCGTGAAGGCATAGTGATAGATGTAGCCGGACTGGAACGTCCTGGTAATGACAGCAAACCACCCGACAAACCTGGCGCTTCCATTCACGACCAAACCATCAATCAAAGCCTTGTCGCCGACATTCCACAATCCGCGACCAAGCAAGCGCGCACCACCGGAAAAGACCACTTCATTGATCTTGTCCATGTAGTACTTGTTGTCCAGAAGCGTGTACAGCGCGCGGAACCTGGCATGGAACCACGCAGGCACTTTTGGATTGACCAGATAGCAGTAATACGCCGATACGACGCCGGCCAGCATTAATGCGAACGGCAAGGTCACAAACCCATGCAGGCCCATCGCCGATGCACCGTGGAAGGCATTGACGAGTTCCTCCATTGCGGGATGCGCATCACTGACAAAAATCGCGCCGTCAAAGAAGTCGCCGTGAAAAATCGGCCCGATTGCGAGATACCCGATGATGACGGAAGGAATTGCCAGCAGGATCAGCGGCAGCGTAACGACCCAGGGCGCTTCATGCGGCTTTTCGCCGGGTGCCAGTCCATGATGAGGTTCATCCGAGTGCTCGTCATGCGCATGATCCTGATGGCCGTGATGCGGCTTTCCGAAACGCTCTTCGCCATGAAACACCAGGAAATACATGCGGAATGAATAAAACGCCGTCACGAACACGCCTGCCATTACAGCAAAATAAGCAAATCCGGCACCGGGGATATTGGCATGATGGGCCGCTTCGATGATGCTCTCTTTCGAATAAAAGCCGGCGAAGAAAGGTGTTCCGATCAGCGCTAGCGATCCCAGCAATGAAGTAATCCAGGTGATCGGCATGTACTTGCGCAATCCGCCCATGTTGCGAATGTCCTGGTCGTGGTGCATGCCGATGATGACTGCACCGGCACCGAGGAACAGAAGCGCCTTGAAGAACGCGTGCGTCATCAAATGGAATACCGCGACCGAATAGGCCGACGCACCCAGCGCGACCGTCATGTATCCGAGTTGTGACAGCGTCGAATATGCCACCACCCGCTTGATGTCGTTCTGGATAATGCCGAGAAAACCCATGAACAGCGCGGTAATTGCGCCGATGATCATCACGAAGGACAGAGCGGTATCCGACAATTCAAATAACGGCGACATCCGGGCCACCATGAAGATACCGGCGGTTACCATCGTGGCCGCGTGAATCAGCGCTGAAATCGGAGTCGGGCCTTCCATCGAGTCCGGCAGCCAGACATGCAAGGGAAATTGCGCTGACTTGCCCATCGCACCGATGAACAGACAAATGCACGCAACCGTCAGCAGCATCCAGTCGGTTCCCGGCAAGGTCAATTGCGCGAGCGCCTCGCTTTTGGCGAAGACCTGTGCGTAATTCAAGGAGCCGGCATACGCGAGCAGCAATCCGATACCGAGAATGAATCCAAAATCGCCAACGCGATTGACTAAAAACGCTTTCATGTTGGCGTAAATCGCAGTCGGCCTGGTGTACCAAAAGCCGATCAGCAGGTAGGACACCAAGCCGACCGCCTCCCAACCGAAGAACAGCTGCAGGAAGTTGTTGCTCATTACGAGCATCAGCATCGAGAACGTGAACAGTGAGATATAAGCAAAGAAACGGTTATAGCCCTCGTCGTCCTTCATGTACCCGACCGTATAAATGTGCACCATCAGCGACACCGACGTCACGACGCACATCATCATTGCGGTCAGGCTGTCGATCAAGAATCCGATTTCCAGCTTGAGTCCCGCGACGGTCATCCAGTTATAGATGGTGCCGTTGAACGAGGCGCCGTCCATCACCGCCATCAGAGTTTGGACCGAGACGATGAATGCGATCAGTACGCCCAGGATGGTGACCGTATGGGAGGCGGTGCGCCCGATCTTATTGCCGAAAAATTTGGTACCGAACAGGCCTGCAATCAATGCGCCGACAAGCGGCGCCATTGGTACGACCAGCAAGAGGTTAGGGTTAAGTTGCCCCGCCATATTCAACCTTATCGTTGTTTTTGTGATTAACCTTTGAGACTGTCGAGATCTTCCACATTGATGGTGTCCAGATTACGGAACAACACCACCAGGATGGCAAGACCGATCGCAGATTCCGCGGCAGCCACAGTTAAGATGAAGAAAACGAAAATCTGCCCTGCCGCATCACCGAGATAATGGGAGAACGCGACAAAATTCATGTTGACCGCCAATAGCATCAGTTCGATTGCCATCAACAGAATGATGATGTTCTTTCGGTTCATGAAAATACCGACGATCGAAATCGCAAAAAGAATTGCGCCGAGGATCAGGAAGTGAGCGAGTGATAAGGCCATAGTGCTCTCGTTAATTCTTTTCTGTGGTCGAGGCGGCTGCCGGCGTCGCGCCCGTAGCACGGCTGGATTCGGATTTCATGCTGACGATCCGGATGCGGTCGGCCCGATTGACCTTCACTGCAGCCCCCGGATTGAAATATTTGGTGTCCTTGCGACGGCGCAATGTCAATGCGACGGCCGCAACCATCGCGACCAGCAATAGCATTGCCGCAATTTCAAACGCATAGATATATTCGGTATAGATAAGCTTGCCCAACTCGCGGGTGTCGCCGATCATCGCTCCTGCTGCAGGCGGCTGAATGTCCTGAGTCCAGAAGCTGCGAAACAATACGGCCACCATTTCAAGCACGATCACAACCCCGATCGTGCCGGCAAATGGAAAATATCTCCAGAAGCCTTCGCGCATCTTGCCGATATTAATATCCAACATCATCACGACGAACAGGAACAAGACCATGACCGCACCGACATACACGAGCACCAGTACGATGGCGAGGAATTCTGCCTTCAGCAACATCCAGATTGCCGCGGCGGAGAAAAATGACAACACCAGATACAACGCCGCATGAACCGGGTTGCGGTCAGTGATGACTCGCATCGCAGCGAAAATCAGGATCGCGGAAAACGCATAGAACAGTGCAGTGGTAAATTCCATAGTGGACGAGGTATCCGGTTAAACGCCGGTCAGTTTGGTTAAATCAGCGATACGGCGCATCGGCGGCGCGATCGGCGGCAATTTCTTTTTCATAGCGGTCACCGATCGCGAGCAGCATCTCCTTGGTGTAATAAAGATCGCCGCGCTTTTCGCCGTGGTATTCCAGAATATTCGTTTCGACGATTGAATCGACCGGGCATGACTCTTCGCAAAAACCGCAAAAGATGCATTTTGTAAGATCGATATCGTAACGAGTGGTGCGGCGCGACCCATCTTCGCGCTCTTCCGAATCGATAGAAATCGCTAGCGCCGGACATACTGCTTCGCACAGTTTGCATGCGATGCAACGCTCTTCCCCGTTCGGGTATCGGCGCAATGCATGCAAGCCGCGAAAGCGCGGCGACATCGGCGTTTTCTCTTCAGGGAACTGGACCGTGATTTTTCGGGAAAACATGTATCGTCCAGTCAGCGCGAGTCCTTTCAGCAACTCGTGAAGCATCAGGCTTCCGAAAAAATCTTTAATTGCATCTAATTTGGCTACCATTGCATTCAGCCTTTTACATTCCGTATTAGTACGATGCGACGTGTCATCAATCGCACCGTCGCGTTACTTCCAAATATTCCACGAAGTCTGCATCCATACTGCCACGATCACCAAGTAGACGACCGTCAGCGGAATGAATACCTTCCAACCCAGGCGCATGATTTGATCGTAGCGATAGCGCGGAAACGACGCGCGCCCCCAGATGAATAGCGAAACGACGAAGAAAGTCTTGATCCCCAGCCAGATCCAGCCCGGCACCCAGTTCAGCAATACCGTATCAACGGGTGCATTCCATCCGCCGAGAAACAGCAGCGCCGCAAGCGCCGAAATCAGAATCATGTTGGCATATTCGGCCAGAAAGAACATTGCGAAAGACATTCCGGAATATTCCACCATATGACCGGCAACAATTTCGGATTCGCCTTCGACCACGTCAAATGGATGCCGATTGGTTTCGGCAATTCCCGAAATGACATACACGACAAACATCGGGAACAGAGGCAGCCAGTTCCACGAAAGGAAGTTGAGACCCATGTCCGCAAAATACCCGACGGTTTGGCCCATCACGATTTCGGTCATGTTCAGGCTGCCGGATACCATCAGCACGATCACGAGAACAAAGCCCATCGCGATTTCATATGACACCATTTGTGCCGATGCGCGCATCGCGCCCAGAAAAGCGTACTTCGAATTGGATGCCCAGCCGGCGATGATCACGCCATACACTTCCATCGATGTGATCGCCATGATCAGCAACAGTCCGGCATTGACATTGGCCAATGCGATTTCCGGGCCGAACGGAACGACAGCCCAGGCAGCGAGCGCGGGCATGATCGTCATGATAGGTGCGATCACGAAAAGCGCTTTGCTCGCCTTCGCCGGAACGATGATTTCCTTGAGCAGCAGCTTCAGTGCGTCGGCAATCGGCTGCAACAAGCCCGCGGGGCCGGTCCGATTCGGGCCGATGCGCACGTGCATCCAGCCAATCAATTTGCGCTCCCATAGCGTTAAATATGCAACGCATCCCAACAGAGGCAACACCACCGCCACAATTTTCACGAGATTCCAAACCACAGGCCATAGAGCGCCTAGAGCCCCTTGGCCGGCAGCATGAACGGAAGTCAGAATTTGATCCATCACGCTTTCTCCAACGTGACAGGACCGAACATGGGTCCAAGCGTGCTGGTCGCCGAATGCGCAGCCGATACGCGTACGACATTCGCCGGCAGGCCGGTATCAATAGCGGCATTCAGCACCGCGCTTCCGCCGCCCTGGGTTACCCGTACACGGACACCGTCGGATATGTCGAGTCGTTGCGACAATGCAGTTGAAATCCATGCCCGCGGGGTCGCGGCATCATTGGTTTTCTGGAGCGGAGGCGAGCGCCGCACGATCGCGTCGGTAAAGTAAATCGGCACGTCCGCGATACGTTCCAGGTGCTGGCCGGCGCCTTCGCCACGCAACAACTGCGGTTGCAACTGGACGATATTGTTCAATCGTGCCGAAACGTCGGCATTGCTGCCTGTCTCCATTCCCAGAATTTCGTTACGGACTGCCTCCGAAGACTCGTAGTCGAAACCCGGAATTTCGAGCAAGTTGCCAAGTACGCGCAGCACTTTCCACGCCGGGCGCGTGTCGCCAAGCGGCTTGACCGTGCCGTTGAAGCTTTGCGCGCGTCCTTCGCAATTAACGAACGTGCCTGCGGTCTCCGTAAATGGCGAGACCGGCAGCAGTACATCGGCAAAGTCCATCCCGTGCCGATACGACGACATCACAACCACCATTTCGGCGGCATCCAGTGCTGCGCGGGCGCCTTGCGGATCGTAGCAGTCGAGTTCCGGTTCTACGTTCAGCAACAGATAGGCCTTGCGCGCCTGCTCGAAGAATTGCAATGCGTTCGACCCATTTGAAGGGAGCGCATTGGCGAGGTAGCCGCCTACAGTGTTGGCGCCTTCGGTCAGATAACCGAAATTGGCATTCGTATTTTGCGCAAGCCATTGCGCGGCTGCATGTAATTCGGACGCTTGCGGGTGTTGTGCCGCCGCGTTTCCAAGCAGGATCGCCCCGGGTTCCCCGGACAGCAGGCTGGCCGCGATTTGCTTCGCTTCGACCGATGCCTGAACCGCTTCAAACCCTGCTGGCACCGCAATATTCTTTTCATTTGCGACCGCAACTACCACTTCGCCGAGCGCTGACAGCCATTCGGACGGCGCCTTGATCATTTTGTTGGCGACAGGGATCAGCAAATCGTCATCGGTGGCGTTCAGAATGCTGAGACTGCCGCCATTCTTGACTGCATTACGCATGCGTGCCGCCAGCAACGGATGATCCTTGCGCAGGAACGATCCGATTACGAACGTGCGTTTCAATAGTCCGAATTCAGCGATCGACATGCCCAGCCACGGTTTGACCTGCCCGTCCAGCGCGAAATCCGATTGACGCAAGCGGAAATCGACATTCTCGGAGCCGAGGCCACGCATCACTTTTTGCAGCAACGACAGTTCTTCCAGCGTTGAACCCGGCGTTGCCAACGCAGCCAGCGCATCTGCGCCATGTTCATGCTTGATGTTGCGAAGTCCGTGTGCGATGTACTCAAGTGCGGTTTGCCAGTCGACTTCACGCCACTGTCCATCCTGTTTGAGCATCGGTGAGGTCAAACGCTCGTCGCTGTCCAGTGCCTCGTACGAAAACCGGTCCTTGTCGGACAGCCAGCATTCATTGATCGCTTCGTTTTCCAGCGGCAGCACCCGCATTACCTTGGCTGCCTTTACCTGCACCATCAGATTCGATCCCAGGCCGTCATGAGGGCTGACGGATTTGCGTCGGGATAATTCCCAGGTACGGGCGGTGTACCGGAACGGTTTCGACAAAAGTGCGCCGACAGGACACAAATCGATCATGTTGCCCGACAATTCGGAATCCACTGTTTTGCCGACGAACGAGGTGATCTCGGCGTGCTCGCCGCGGCCAAGCATGCCGAATTCCATCACACCGGCAATTTCCTGTCCAAAGCGGACGCAACGCGTGCAATGAATGCAGCGGGTCATCTCTTTCATCGAGATCAAGGGGCCTGCATCCTTTGGGACAACAACGCGCTTTTCTTCGGCATAACGCGACGATGACGCACCGTAGCCGACCGCCAGATCCTGCAATTGGCATTCGCCGCCCTGATCGCAGATCGGGCAATCCAGCGGATGATTGATCAGCAGGAATTCCATCACCCCTTTTTGCGCCTTGACTGCTTTGTCGCTGTGCGAGCGCACGATCATGCCCGGAGTAACCGGGGTCGCGCACGCCGGCAGCGGCTTCGGCGCCTTTTCGACTTCGACCAGGCACATGCGGCAGTTGGCCGCAATGGACAATTTCTTGTGATAGCAAAAATGCGGAATGTAAGTGCCGATCTTGTTGGCCGCATCCATTACCATGCTGCCTTCCTGCACTTCAACCTTCTTGCCGTCTATTTCGATTTCGATCATAGCTTTGTTTTTCACTTCACTCCCCTCTCTCACGGATGACAGAGGGGCCGGGGGTGAGGGTGACGGTAAACGTAACCGTCACACGATCTGCTTGTTAAACGTAAGCGGGCACCAGGCA
The DNA here is from genome assembly GCA_036675035.1 of Oxalobacteraceae bacterium. GTDB lineage: Bacteria > Pseudomonadota > Gammaproteobacteria > Burkholderiales > Burkholderiaceae_D > MESE01. The sequence continues at coordinate 46,895 of JAKFFO010000119.1, read as the reverse complement.
GCGCTTGTGCTCGATGTGATATTCAAACTCTTTGGTGAAGTTCTTGATCATTGCACGCACCGGCATTGCAGCCGCATCACCGAGCGCGCATATCGTGCGGCCCTGGATGTTGTCGGCTACCGAATTCAGCAGATCCAGATCATCCGGCCGGCCCTGGCCGTGCTCGATCCGGTGCACCATGCGGTAAAGCCATCCGGTACCTTCGCGGCACGGCGTGCATTGCCCGCATGACTCTTCATAATAAAAATACGAAAGCCGCAGCAGCGATCGGACCATGCATCGCGTTTCATCCATCACGATCACAGCGCCCGATCCAAGCATGGAACCGGCTTTCGCGATCGAATCGTAATCCATGTCGGTTGCCATCATCACGTCACCGGTCAGCACCGGCATCGACGAACCGCCTGGAATCACCGCCTTGATCTTTTTCCCGTCGCGCATGCCGCCCGCCAATTCAAGCAGTTTTGCAAACGGCGTTCCGAGCGGCACTTCATAGTTACCCGGCATCGCAACGTCGCCGGATACTGAAAAGATCTTGGTGCCGCCGTTGTTCGGCTTCCCGAGTGCCGCATATGCTTCGCCGCCCATCTTGAAAACGAATGGAACCGCGGCGAAGGTTTCAGTGTTATTGATCGTGGTCGGCTTTCCGTATAAGCCGAAACTGGCCGGGAACGGCGGCTTGAATCGCGGCTGACCTTTTTTACCTTCCAGCGATTCGAGCAGCGCAGTTTCTTCGCCGCAGATGTAAGCGCCGAATCCATGGAATGCATGCAGCTGAAAATTGAATTCGCTGCCCATGATTTTATCGCCGAGGAATCCGGCCGCACGCGCCTCTTCCAGCGCATCTTCAAACCGTTCGTAATCGGCCCAGATTTCGCCGTGAATATAGTTGTAGCCGACCGTGATGCCCATTGCATACGCGCCGATTGCCATACCCTCGATTAGTGCATGCGGGTTGTAACGGATAATGTCGCGATCCTTGAATGTGCCTGGCTCGCCCTCGTCCGTATTACAGACCAGATATTTCTGCCCGGGGAACTGGCGCGGCATGAAGCTCCACTTCAATCCGGTCGGAAAGCCGGCGCCGCCGCGCCCGCGCAACGAAGATGCTTTCAATTCGGCGACGACCTGCTCGGGCGGGATCTTGTCGGCCAGAATACGTTTCAGCGATTCATAGCCACCGCGCTTGACGTAATCGGCCAAATGCCAGTTTTGACCGTCGAGACCGGCCAGGATAAGTGGATTGATGTGGCGATTATGCAGACTGGTCATTTCGGGGGCGCCTCGCTAAGTTCTTCTACCAGCGCATCGATCTTGTCGTTCGACATCCAGCTGCACATGCGCTTGTTGTTTACCAGCAGGACCGGTGCATCTCCACAAGCACCCATGCACTCGCCTTCTAGCAAGGTGAACTGTCCGTCTGGCGTAGTCTCCTTGTAATCGATGCCCAGCCTTTGCTTCAAGTGGTGCGCCGCTTTCTCTCCGCCTGACAGTGCGCATGGCAAATTGGTACAAATTGTAATTTTGTTTTTGCCAACCGGCTTCAGGTTATACATTGCATAAAAGGTCGCGACCTCCTGCACTGCGATTGCAGGCATGCCCAGATAACCGGCAATGTCTTGCATCACCTCTGGCGCGAGCCAGCCTTTTTCGTCCTGGGCAATCGCGAGCGCAGCCATCACCGCCGACTGCTTCTGGTCTGGCGGAAACTTGGCGATCTCGCGATCGATTCTTTTATACGCTTGCTCTGATAACAGCATTGTTTATGCCTCAAATATCGATCCGCAATCAGCGGTCAACTTATCTATCAATTTCGCCGAACACGATATCCTGCGTGCCGATGATCGTCACCGCATCCGCAATCATGTGGCCCTTCGCCATCTCGTTCAACCCCTGCAGATGCGGAAAGCCCGGCGCACGAATCTTCAAGCGGTAAGGTTTATTCGCGCCATCGGAAATTATGTAGATGCCGAATTCGCCTTTGGGATGTTCGACCGCCGCGTACGCCTCTCCTGCCGGCACATGAAAACCTTCGGTAAAGAGCTTGAAGTGGTGAATCAGCTCTTCCATGTTCGATTTCATCTCGACGCGCGACGGCGGCGCAACCTTATGGTTGTCGGTAATCACCGGCCCTGGATTGTTGCGCAACCAGTCAATGCATTGCTTGATGATGCGGTTCGACTGACGCATTTCCTCGATCCGCACCAGATAGCGGTCGTAGCAATCGCCATTCACGCCGACCGGAATATCAAAATCGACGAGATCGTAGACCTCGTAAGGCTGCTTCTTGCGCAAATCCCATTCGATACCAGAGCCACGCAACATCGGCCCAGTGAAGCCCATCGCCTTGGCCCGCTCCGGAGAAACCACGCCAATACCGACCAGGCGCTGCTTCCAGATGCGGTTATCGGTCAGCAGCGTTTCGTATTCATCGACGTGGCCGGGAAACCGGTTAGTAAAATCTTCAATGAAATCAAGCAGCGAACCCTGGCGGTTTTCGTTAAGGCGCTTGATCGCTTTGGCATTACGTACCAGCGAAGCTTTGTGCTGCGGCATCGCGTCCGGCAAATCACGGTATACACCGCCCGGACGATAGTAAGCGGCATGCATGCGGGCGCCGGAGACTGCTTCGTAACAGTCCATCAGGTCTTCGCGCTCGCGGAACGTATACAGAAGAACGCCCATCGCGCCGACGTCGAGCGCATGCGCGCCCAGCCACAACAAATGGTTCAGCAATCGGGTAATCTCGTCGAACATCACGCGAATGTACTGCGCGCGCAACGGCACTTCGAGACCCAGCATCTTTTCGATCGCCATCACGTACGCGTGCTCATTGCACATCATCGACACGTAGTCGAGGCGATCCATGTACGGTACCGATTGCAGGTAGGTTTTTTGCTCGGCCAGTTTTTCCGTCGCGCGATGCAGCAGGCCGATGTGCGGGTCGGCACGCTGAATGACCTCACCGTCCAGTTCCAGCACCAGGCGCAAGACACCATGGGCCGCCGGATGCTGCGGACCGAAATTCAGCGTGTAATTCTTGATCTCAGCCATTGTCCATCCCGTATTTTTCTTCGCGAATCACGCGTGCCACATTTTCGCGAGGTTCGATCGTGACCGGCTGATAAATCACGCGCCTTTGTTCGGAATCGTAACGCATCTCGACATAGCCGGTTACAGGGAAATCCTTGCGGAACGGATGGCCTATGAAGCCGTAATCGGTAAGGATCCGGCGCAGATCATCGTGACCATCGAACAGGATGCCGAACAAATCGAACGCTTCCCGCTCGTACCAGTCCGCGCATGACCAGATTTCGGTCACGGACGACACCATCGGAAGCTCATCATCCGGTGCGAATACCCGGACGCGCAAACGCCGGTTATGCGTCATCGACAGGAGATGCGCGACGACGGCAAACTTCGGACCATCCCATATGCCATCGCCGTAGAGCGAATAATCAACGCCGCACAAATCGATCAGTTCTTCGAAGCGCAGGTCGGCATGATCCCGAAGCACGCGCATGGCCGGCAAATAATTCTCGGCCTTGATCACGACAGTAATCTCGTCCAAAGCAGTGCTCAAGCTTTGAAGATGATCCCCAAGCGAATTTTGCAGGGCAGCCTCAAGGGCCTCAAGTTTCCTGGTCATCTTATCGGGTAGCTCTCTTAACGTGCAATTGTGTTGGTGCGCTTGATCTTGTTCTGCAACTGCATGATCCCGTAAAGCAGCGCTTCAGCAGTCGGCGGACATCCCGGCACATAAACATCGACCGGTACGATGCGATCGCACCCGCGAACCACTGAGTAAGAGTAATGGTAGTAACCGCCACCATTGGCGCAAGAACCCATCGAGATCACCCAGCGCGGCTCGGCCATCTGGTCGTACACCTTGCGAAGCGCCGGTGCCATCTTGTTGCACAAGGTGCCGGCCACGATCATTACATCGGATTGGCGCGGCGACGGGCGAAACATGACGCCAAAACGGTCGAGATCGTAACGCGACGCGCCGGCGTGCATCATTTCCACGGCACAGCAAGCCAATCCAAACGTCATAGGCCACATTGAACCGGTGCGCGTCCAGTTAATCAGCTTGTCCGCCGTGGTAGTGACGAAACCTTCGTTCAATACGCCTTCAATTGCCATAAATCACTCCCAATCAAGGGCACCCTTCTTCCATTCGAATATGAGACCAGCAACGAGAATCGCAAGAAAAATCATCATTGCCCAGAAACCGATTACCCCGATATCGCGCATTGCCACTGCCCATGGCACCAGGAAGGCGACCTCCAGATCAAACAGGATGAATAGAATGGCCACAAGGTAATATCGCACGTCGAACTTCATGCGCGCATCCTCGAACGCTTCAAAGCCGCATTCGTAAGGAGAAATTTTCTCTGCATTCGGCTTATGCGGCCCCAGCAAACGGCCCAGCACTTGCGGCGCAACTCCGACGCCTATGCCTACGAGAATAAAAAGAAGGACAGGAAGATAATTTTCGAGGTTCACGATTGGGCACAGTATGTTTTAACAACCAGCCAAATAATTTTCTTCATCATTTAGCAACTTCTCGATAAAAAGCCAGCTTAGGTGTTCTCCTTCGCTGGCTTTCTTATTATTTGGTGCCGACGGCGAGACTCGAACTCGCACAGCTTTCGCCACTACCCCCTCAAGATAGCGTGTCTACCAATTTCACCACGTCGGCATTAGCTCAATATTTTAACCTGCTTTAGTACCTTTGTTCAATGCACAATTGGCGATCAAACGGCAGTCGACTATCGATTTACTTGGGAATCTGATTTGACTGGCCCGCCGGAGCTGGGGCAGGAGCAGGGGTTGTCGGTGCAGTCGTCGGTGCAGGATCAGCTGATGTTGCAGGAGCTGCTTCGCCAGCAGGCGCCGGAACTGTAGTGGCAGGCAACCTGTCCATCACGCCCGCATCGGATGTCGGACGGTTGCCAAAGAATGCCAGCGCCAGTGTAGCCGCGAAAAATATCGCAGCCGCAACCCCTGTCGACTTGGACAGGAAATTGGACGATCCGCTTGCACCGAAAAGACTGCCGGATGCACCGGAACCGAAAGCAGCTCCCATGTCGGCACCTTTGCCGTGCTGCAGCAGCACCAGAGCGATAATCGTCAAGGCCGACAGCACCTGTACGACAATGATGAGAGTGAGCATAGTGTTCATTTAATAAATTCCAGTGTTGGGTTATTGATCTCCCGTAATTCGCTGTGGCGAATTACGGCTGTTCTCACCCTCTCCCTTGGGGAAAGGGTCGGGGGTGCGGGATTGAGCGTTCTGGCTGTCATCCACAATGGAATGCTCAATACTTCGATAATTGCTACTCACGCGGCTTGGATGATCGCAAGAAAATCTGATGCCTTCAATGCAGCACCGCCAATCAGGCCCCCATCAATATCGGGCATCGACAGCAGTTCTTTTGCGTTCTCGGGCTTCATGCTTCCGCCGTACAGTATCCTGACCTGTGACGCCGCTGCAGCGTTTTTCTTCGCGATTTTTGCGCGCAGCATTGCGTGCACATCTTGCGCCATTTGCGGCGTCGCAGTCTTCCCCGTGCCGATCGCCCACACCGGTTCATAGGCGATCACGAGATTTGCCACATCATTCGAATCGATGGCCGCAAGCACAGTATCAATTTGCTGTCCCACGATCTTGTCGGTATGCCCTGCTTCTCGCTCGCCTAAAGTCTCGCCCACGCATACGATTGGAGTCAAACCGGACTTCAGAGCGCGCAACGTTTTTTTTGCAACCAGCTCATTATTTTCGGCATGGTAGGAGCGGCGCTCGGAATGGCCGAGAATCACGTACCGGCATTCGAAATCCAGAAGCATCGCAGCCGATACTTCACCGGTATACGCTCCAGCTTCGTGTTCGGACATATCCTGTCCGCCCCATGCAATGGGACTACCGGCCAATTCAGACCGGCACTGTGCAAAATAAGGTGCGGGCACGCATACCACCACATCACATGCAGGCAGTTTCAATCCGGATTTGATACCGGTGAGCAGAGCGGCGCTGACCGCGACGCTCGCATTCATTTTCCAATTACCGGCGATTAGCTTACGACGCATAAGAATCCAGAATTTTCAACAACCCGGTATTTTAGCGCGCCCCAGCCAGCATGGTCAAACCGCCAGTTGCATTGTACTGGCGCCTGACGAAAACATTTCCACTTTGGAGGCCCCTCATCCCGCTGCTACTGCATTCTCTCCGCATGCAACTGGTCAGTTTCTCAGCCAGGAATGGGAGCGCTCAGTCCACTCTCAGCATGATCTTGCCGGTATGCATACTTGTTTCCATCAATGCATGCGCCGCTGCCGCTTGCTCGATCGGAAAAACTTTGTAAATAACCGGTTTGATTTTTCCGGATTCCAGCAAAGGCCATACCTGCTTCTGCAAATTCGCTGCAATCGCCGCCTTGAACGCCACGGGGCGCGGGCGCAATGTCGATCCGGTTACCGTCAAACGACGCCGCAGTATCTGAGCCAGATCGACCGTCGCCTTGGCCCCGCCCAGCAGCGCGATAAGCACCAGGCGCCCGTCGTCCGCCAGGCAATTAATTTCGCGTTGCAAGTAATCGCCACCGACCATGTCGAGGATGACATCGACGCCTTTACCGCCGGTTGCCGATTTTACGACTTCGACAAAATCTTCGGAACGATAGTTGATTCCGCGTTCTGCGCCCAGCTCCTCGCAAGCCCGGCACTTTTCGTCCGATCCGGCTGTTGCGAATACCCGATGCCCGAGCGCCACGGCCAACTGGATCGCCGTCACGCCAATACCTGACGTCCCGCCCTGTACCAGCAAGGTCTCGGAGCCGGATAATCTGGCCCGATCAAATACATTGCTCCACACCGTGAAAAATGTCTCCGGCAGCGAGGCTGCCTCGATTGCACTCAATCCTTTCGGAACCGGTAAAACCTGTTCAACCGGGGCCGTGCAGTATTCGGCATATCCGCCGCCCTGAACCAATGCGCAAACCAGATCACCCTTTTTAAAAGAACGCCCCGTACACTCGCCATCAACGACTTCGCCCGCTATCTCCAGTCCGGGCAGATCGGATGCACCAGGCGGTACCGGATAATTGCCAGTCCGCTGCAGCAAGTCGGGACGGTTGATTCCAGCAGCATGAACCTTGATTAATATCTCTCCGGCCTTGGGTACCGGCATCGGGCGCTCACAGACTTTCAATACATCTGGAGCGCCGGGCTGTGTAATTTCAATTGCACGCATGATGAGCCTCTCTTGAAAAGTGAATCATTGTATGGGAGCCGGCGAAAAAGTTTCGTCGCCGGATCAGGAACTTTCACCAGTTGCACCTTGAACTCCTGCCTTCAATGATCGGCAACCGAAGGTTCGTCCCGCCGCCGCATGAAAAAGCCGCCTGGGCAAATACCTCAGGCGGCTCTTCTTTATCGCGAGCGCGAAACGATCCGGCTCAATTTTATTGCTGTACTTCCTGCACTGACTCGGCACCCGAATCAGCAACCGCCGCTTTCATTGAAAGCTTGAGACGGCCACGATCGTCGGTTTCCAGGACCTTGACACGTACTTGCTGCCCTTCCTTCAGATAATCGGCAACTGCATTGACGCGCTCGTTGGCAATCTGGCTGATATGCAGCAATCCGTCCTTGCCCGGTATCACTTGAACAATCGCTCCGAAGTCGAGCAGCTTGAGCACCACGCCATCATAAACTTTTCCAACTTCAACCGATGCGGTCAACTCTTCAATGCGGCGTTTTGCTTCCTGACCCGCGGCGGCGTCCACCGACGCGATTGTGACCACACCTTCGTCACTGATATCGATCTGAGTGCCGGTTTCTTCGGTGAGGGCACGAATCACTGCGCCACCCTTTCCGATCACGTCACGAATTTTTTCCGGATTGATCTTGATCGTTAGCAAGCGCGGAGCGAAATTGGAAAGCTCGGTCCGGCCATGCGGAACCGCTTCCTGCATTTTTCCAAGAATGTGCATGCGCCCCTCTTTGGCTTGCGCCAACGCGACTTGCATGATTTCCTTGGTAATGCCCTGGATCTTGATATCCATCTGCAGCGCAGTGATGCCGTTTGCAGTGCCGGCCACCTTGAAATCCATGTCGCCCAAATGATCTTCGTCACCAAGAATGTCGCTCAATACCGCGAACTTGCTGCCATCCTTGATCAGGCCCATTGCGATACCGGCGACGTGTGCCTGCATCGGCACGCCTGCATCCATCAACGCCAGGCAACCGCCGCAAACGGACGCCATCGACGACGAGCCATTGGATTCGGTAATCTCGGATACCAGGCGGACCGAGTAGCTGAAATCTTCCGGTGCCGGCAAAGCCGCAACCAGCGCCCGCTTGGCCAGGCGTCCATGACCGATTTCACGACGCTTCGGCGTACCGACGCGCCCTGTCTCGCCGGTAGCGAATGGAGGCATGTTGTAGTGAAGCATGAAGCGATCGCTGTACTCGCCCATCAATGCATCGATTTTCTGCTCGTCGCGAGCGGTGCCCAAAGTAGCCACTACCAGCGCCTGGGTTTCACCCCGGGTGAACAGTGCGGAACCATGCGTGCGAGGAAGAACACCGGTACGAATCGAGATCGGACGCACGGTGCGCGTATCGCGACCATCAATACGCGGCTCACCGTCGAGGATCTGTGAACGAACGATTCTGGCTTCCAGGTCGAACAGGATATTGCCCACCTCTGAAGAATCCGGCGTTGCGCCACCGTTCGAAGCCGCTTCCGCAGCAAGCGCGGCATTGACTTCCGCAACCGCATCCTTGAGCTTGGCGGTACGTGCCTGCTTGTCTTTGGTCTGATAGGCTTCGCGCAATTTCGCTTCTGCAAAATGGGTAACCCGTGCAATCAGCGCGTCGTTCTTCGGCGCCGGATTCCATTCGACTTCAGGCTTGCCGCCGTCACGAACCAGATCGTGAATCGCGTTGATCACGGCTTTCATTTGCTCGTGCCCGAATACCACTGCGCCAAGCATGATTTCTTCAGACAATTGCTTGGCTTCGGATTCGACCATCAGCACGGCGATCTCGGTGCCGGCAACCACCAGGTCCAGGCTCGATGTGGCCAATTGCGACACGGTCGGGTTGAGAACGTACTGTCCGTCGATATAACCGACACGTGCAGCGCCGACCGGACCGTTGAACGGAATGCCTGCAACGCTCAGAGCGGCGGATGCGCCGATCATCGCAGCAATGTCCGGATCGATTTCAGGATTCACCGACAGTACGTGAATGATGACCTGAACTTCATTCAGGTAACCCTCCGGAAACAACGGGCGGATCGGTCGATCGATCAGGCGCGAAGTCAGCGTTTCTTTTTCGGACGGACGGCCTTCGCGCTTGAAAAAGCCGCCCGGAATACGGCCGGCAGCATAGGTCTTTTCAACATAATCGACGGTCAGCGGGAAAAAATCCTGGCCCGGTTTGGCATCCTTGCGTGCCACGACGGTCGCGAGCACAACGGTATCTTCGATCGACACCAGTACGGCGCCAGACGCCTGACGGGCGATTTCACCGGTTTCAAGGGTAACTTGGTGCTGGCCGTACTGGAAGGTCTTGGTAACTTTATTAAACATGGTGTTTCCTTTCTATTTTTGCCGACAGATTTTCAGGCGCTGTCGTTCACCTCACCACAGGCGGCACCAAGTGAATGATGTACAGCCTTATTGCATGACAATGACAAGTCATGCGTTCAAATTGCAAACCACAAAAAGACAAAATGCCCGCATCAGCACGCTGACGCAGGCATTCCGCTATAAAACCCAGACAGGATATCGCAACGAGATTATTTACGCAGACCGAGTTTTTCAATCAGGGCGCGGTAACGAGTTGCGTCTTTGCCCTTAAGATACGAAAGCAGGCTTTTACGACGATTGACCATCATGATCAAGCCGCGGCGGGAGTGGTGATCCTTAGCGTGAGCCTTGAAATGGCCATTCAGTTCATTGATACGGGCGGTCAGCAATGCAACTTGTACTTCCGGAGATCCGGTATCGTTTTGACCACGTGCGTTATCCGCGATAATCGCGGCTTTACTGCTCTTCTCTACTGACATGACTTACCTTTCACATGCGGTGCACAGAGTCGTAACCCCATCCACCGTGAACAAACGATTAAAAAAACCGGTCAAATCGACCAGACCGGCAGTATAGCGGACTTCCCATGACGATTCAAACACTTAGCTTGATTTTTAATATTCTTTCGGATGATCCTATGAAACTCCTTCGCTATATTTCATTGGCAGCAATCGTCTTGTTCATGGGCGCCTGCGCAAGTCTGGGCGGTCAATCGGTCATGCCTGGCGAAACGGAATCTGCGGTCATATCAAAATTGGGAGCTCCAACCCACAGGTATCAGGATGGCGAAGAACACTTGCTCGAATACATGACCGGACCGTGGGGCCAGCAAACCCATATGGCGCGGATCGGTCGCGATGGAAGACTGGTATCTTATGAGCAAGTTCTCACGCTTGAAAAATTTGCCAGCCTCAAAGTGGGCCAAGCGACCAAGGATGATGTGCTTAAGGCGATAGGCGCACCCAGCGATACGACTTATCTTTCACTTTCAGAATTGGAAGTATGGTCTTATCCCTACAAGGAAGCCAATGTGTGGAATTCGGTCATGCACGTCCATTTCGACAAGCGCGGAATCGTTGAAAGAATGCAAGGCGGCCCGGACCGTCGATACGATCCAGACTCGCGCTGGCCGGGTGGGTTGATGCGTTTATAACGCATTCAAGGCAGCCCGTGCGACACCCAAAAAGCTCTTCCTATAGCTGTGGATTGAGCTTCTCCGATTTTGAATGCAGCTTGTTCAGGGCCGACAGGTATGCCTTCGCAGACGCGACGACGATGTCGAGATCGGCGCCTACGCCATTGACGATGCGGCCCGCCTTCGACAAGCGCATCGTTACTTCGCCTTGCGATTGCGTGCCGGTAGTGATCGCGTTAACCGAAAACAGCAGCAGCTCCGCGCCACTTGCCGTCCTCGATTCGATCGCATTGACAATGGCGTCCACCGGGCCGTTGCCTTCACCTTCGCAAGCCGTTTCCTTGCCATCAATTGAAAAGACGACTCTTGCAGACGGTTTCTCTCCGGTTTCCGAGTGCTGGGACAAGGAAACAAAACGATAGTGTTCATTATCGTGCGACTGCTGCTCATCCGAAACCAACGCCATGATGTCTTCATCAAAAATTTCCGACTTACGGTCTGCGAGCTCCTTGAACCGCGTAAACGCCGCGTTGACCTCGGTCTCCGAGTCAAGCTCTATGCCGAGCTCTTCCAGGCGCTGCTTGAATGCATTTCTACCGGACAATTTACCCAGAACGATTTTATTTGCCGCCCAGCCCACATCCTCCGCGCGCATGATTTCGTAGGTATCGCGTGCTTTTAAAATACCGTCCTGATGAATTCCAGATGCATGAGCAAAAGCGTTGGCACCGACCACGGCCTTGTTAGGCTGCACCGCAAATCCGGTGATCTGCGACACCAGTTTCGAGGTTGGTACAATCTGGGTGGAATCAATCGCCACTTCAAGATTGAAATGATCTTTGCGGGTGCGCACCGCCATTACGATTTCTTCCAATGCGGTATTCCCGGCACGTTCACCCAATCCATTGATCGTGCATTCGACCTGGCGCGCACCGCCGATCATTACGCCGGCAAGTGAGTTCGCGACTGCCATGCCAAGATCGTTGTGACAATGCACCGACCAGACTGCCTTATCGGAGTTGGGCACACGCTCCCGCAGCGTCTTGATCATGTTGCCATACAGTCCAGGGACTCCATATCCAACCGTGTCAGCAAAATTAATCGTGCTGGCGCCTTCCGCGATCACCGCTTCGATCACACGGCACAGGAAATCCATGTCAGACCTGCTGCCGTCTTCCGGGCTGAATTCCACGTCGTCGGTGAACTGGCGCGCAAAGCGCACCGCCAACTTTGCTTGCTCAAACACCTGATCCGGAGTCATGCGCAATTTCTTTTCCATGTGCAAAGGCGACGTCGCAATGAAAGTATGAATCCGCTTTCTGGCCGCCGGGGCAAGCGCTTCGGCTGCACGAGAAATATCGCGATCGTTGGCGCGTGACAGCGAACAAACCGTCGAATCCTTGATCAGGCCGGCGATTGCCTTGATCGACTCGAAGTCCCCTTGGGATGACGCAGCAAAACCGGCTTCGATCACATCCACCTTGAGCCGCTCCAGCTGTTTTGCGATGCGGATTTTTTCATCCTTGGTCATCGACGCGCCCGGGGATTGTTCGCCATCCCGTAACGTAGTGTCGAATATGATCAACTTGTTTGATGAATTAGCGGCCATGCTTTGCTCCTTAGGAAATTTCTGGAATTACGACGTTGAATGGTTTTTCGCCTGCCCTTGCCAATTTCAGCATGAGCACGAGACTGCACAGATTGTGGGGGTATGGGAATGTGCGCGTTAGCGCAGCAGGAAATACGGTAGCAGCAGACCTGGAAGCAGGCTGCCTGGCAAAGCGGAAAAAGAGAATTGAATTTCGCGTGACATGCGAAAACTATAAGCGGATTCCTGAAAAAGCGCAACTTTTTGATAAGCCATATGGATTCTCGACGGTTTTATGCACAGGAAAAGCGCCCAGCAGAGACTGGCTGCAATGGTACTGTCCAATTTCCGGATAGTTCTTTTCCGCCCCGACGATGCATGCATTCTTCGTTCGACTTTTACCCGCGGGGTTGTACTTCATTCCTTTTCTTCCGACTGCTCTCTCTCCGTCTGGATGATGCTGACTGGTTTTCCCTTGAACAAGCGCCAGAAATATACGCCATAGCCCGATAATCCATACAGTACGAACAAACCGAACAGCACTTTGGGCGGGTCACTAGAAACAGCGACAAACACGAGAACAATCAGAAAAATCGCAATGAAGGGAACCGACTTGCGAAAATTCACGTCCTTGAAACTGTAAAACGGTACATTGGTCACCATGGTCAATCCTGCATACAGAGTGATGACCCAGGCTGCCAGCGTGAGATCGGTCCCGGCGAAGCCCAAGTCATCCATGAGCCAGATGAAGCCGGCAACCAGTGCCGCCGCCGCCGGACTCGGCAAGCCCTGAAAATAACGTTTGTCGACTACCGTGATGTTGGTATTGAAGCGCGCCAGACGCAGCGCAGCGCCAGCACAATAAACGAAAGCCGCAAGCCAGCCCCACTTGCCAAAACCGCGCAGTGACCATTCATAGACAATTAATGCCGGCGCAGCCCCAAAGGACACCATGTCTGCCAAGCTATCATATTGTGCGCCGAATTCGCTTTGGGTATTCGTCAATCGTGCCACGCGTCCGTCGATCGCATCCAGTACCATCGCCGCAAATATCGCGATCGATGCATAGTCGAATTTCAAATTCATCGCCATCACGACGGCGTAGAAGCCGCAGAACAATCCTGCCGTCGTAAACGCGTTCGGCAACAAGTAGATGCTTCGCCTGCGCAACGACGGTTGAGCCGGTTCCCCATCCTCCAATTGCGGGCGGCGAAGACTATGCTTGTAAGGCCGGGGAATTTTAGGGAACTGCGTCACATTTGCTTTTTTTGATTTGCGACGATTGAAAGTTGCCATATGTATCCTGTTTTTCGATATCGAGTGTACGACGCCGGATCAGGGTCCCGGCAAGCGCATCTCCAGTGCGACACCTTGCTCGTTACCATTTTTCGACTTGGGCTTTAGCGGCAAAACGGCGAGGGTTTTGCACATCGATTCTGATATATCCGTAGCGCTTCTTTCACGTCAGCATATCATTTGTCTTGATATCACACATGACCAGCAAGGCCGCCGGGCCGATTCCGTCAATATGATATTGGATAAGGCGAGCAGACCATGCAGCTTTCAATACCCGTCAGTGCCGGTTCACTTGAATTTGACTTTCCCAACTACGCGCATTTGCAGAATTGTTTCGCCCGGCTCAAAGTTGGGCTCTTCCACCGGCGCTGCTTCCTGCATTCTCGATGTACGCATTGCCATGGCGGAAACCCCTTTACTTTGTGTTTGCACATAATCCCCGGATCCCTCAAAGTCCACGGTCTCCAGCGTAGCGTCTGCTATGTTGCGTCCCATCGTTTTTGCAATCGCCGCAATGCGGTCGGTCAAATCCTTGTACGTTGCTGCAATACGTTGCTCGTCCAGTTGTTTGCGGGTCGCTTCGGTCAAGCTGAACTGCAAACCATTAAGCGCCAGTAGCTGCTGCGCTGCCGCGACCGTTGCCGGAAGGTCGGACAGGTTCGTGGTGATCACCTCCAGATACTGTCCAACGCGCCACGCAACAGGCGTCCGCGGCTTGCGATCAGGTTTTGGCTGGTCGTCCGCATATACCGGATACGTGTAATAACCGTATGTTTTCAAGGTGGCTGTCGGATCTTCTCGCTTTACGATAGCAGTCCCCTGCTTCATTTTCTGATTGACCCTGGACGCCGCAGCGGTCTTGTCCTTATCCTGTTCTTCGATCATCAGCAGGACCCGTGCTTCGTCATTAGGATGCCGCACTTCGCCATAGGCCGGAACAATAATCAGCGCGCCGCCGGTTTGTATTGCCGGTTGCGCGTACCCATTCAACACCGTGCTAAAAAGAACAGAAAATAGACATACGCTTATGATTTTCAACATGAGGTTTCTCCAATAAAAAAGGGGCGGTACTCAATGCACGCCCCTTGATTAGTCACCGTAAACCTAAAGAATTCAACAATCAGTTATTGACTGTCGAGGTTCGCTTCGCCTGCCGCCACGATCCATCGCCCGAGCTTGCCGGCCCAAGACATGCAACGCCAGAAAATCTACAGGCGCGGCATCCATGCGCCGACAAGCGCATGATCGCATGATGCCGACGCCTTTACGTCGTTAGTTTTTCGATTGATCGACCAGCTTGTTTTTGGCGATCCACGGCATCATTGCGCGCAATTTTCCGCCGACTTCTTCGATCTGGTGTTCCGCGGTGAGGCGGCGACGCGAAATAAGGGTCGGTGCGCCGGCCTTGTTTTCCAGAATGAAGCTCTTCGCATACTCGCCTGTTTGAATATCCTTCAGGCATTGGCGCATCGCGTTCTTGGTATCTTCGGTCACGATACGCGGACCGGTAACGTATTCGCCGTATTCCGCATTGTTCGAAATCGAATAATTCATGTTGGCGATTCCGCCTTCGTAGATCAGATCGACGATCAGTTTCAATTCATGCAGGCATTCGAAATAAGCCATTTCGGGCGCATAGCCGGCTTCCACCAGCGTCTCGAAACCCGCCTTGATCAGCTCGACGGTGCCGCCGCACAGAACGGCCTGTTCACCGAACAAATCGGTCTCGGTTTCTTCACGGAAGTTGGTTTCGATGATGCCGGCACGTCCGCCACCATTGGCCATTGCATAGGACAGCGCGATATCGCGGGCAATCCCGGATTTGTCTTGATAAATCGCGATCAGGTGCGGCACGCCGCCTCCCTGCGAGTAGGTGGAACGCACCGTGTGGCCGGGCGCCTTGGGAGCGATCATGATCACATCAAGATCGGCACGTGGCACGACCTGGCCGTAATGCACGTTAAAGCCGTGTGCAAAAGCCAGCACCGCGCCTTCTTTTGCATGCGGAGCGACATTCTCGTTATATACCTGCGCAATATTTTCGTCTGGCAGAAGAATCATGATCACATCAGCGGCCTTGACCGCATCGTTGACTTCCGCAACGTTCAGGCCGGCATTCTTTACCTTGTTCCAGGAGGCGCCGCCTTTGCGCAGGCCTACCGTCACTTTGCAGCCGGAATCGTTCAGGTTTTGCGCGTGCGCATGACCCTGCGAACCGTATCCGATGATGGCGACGTTCTTGCCTTTGATCAGGGACAGGTCGCAGTCTTTATCGTAGAAAACTTTCATGATGTTCCTAAATGAATTTAAATTAGATGTTGGTGTGGACTGAATTTAACTTTGAAAATACTAAACCTTGAGAATACGCTCGCCGCGGCCGATGCCCGAACCGCCGGTGCGCACGGTTTCCAGGATTGCAGCCTTGTCGATCGAATCGATGAATGCATCGAGCTTGGTCTTGTTGCCGGTCAGTTCGATCGTATAGGTCTTGTCGGTAACGTCGATGATGCGGCCACGGAAAATATCCGCGGTCCGCTTCATTTCTTCGCGCTCCTTGCCGACCGCCCGCACCTTGATCAGCATCAGTTCGCGTTCAATGTGCGCGCCCTCCGTGAGGTCAACCACCTTGACGACTTCGATCAGGCGGTTCAAGTGCTTGGTGATTTGTTCAATCACGTCGTCCGAACCGGAGGTGACGATGGTCATGCGGGATAGCGTCGGATCTTCGGTTGGAGCCACCGTCAATGTTTCGATATTGTAACCTCGTGCCGAGAACAATCCGACCACACGCGACAATGCGCCAGCTTCATTTTCAAGCAAAACAGAAATGATATGTCGCATGATTACAGATCCTCCGAACCAAGGAGCATTTCAGTCAGCCCTTTTCCAGCCTTGACCATCGGCCAAACATTCTCGGTCTGATCGGTAATGAAATTCATGAAAACCAACCGGTCTTTCATGCCGAACGCCTCTTTCAACGCACCGTCAACGTCATTCGGATTTTCGATTTTCATTCCGACGTGTCCGAAAGATTCAGCCAGCATCGTGAAGTCCGGCAGCGAATCCATGTACGACTCGGAATAGCGTGATCCGTAATCGATCTGCTGCCACTGGCGCACCATGCCGAGGAAACGGTTGTTCAACAGGATGATCTTCGGCGTCAGGTGATACTGCTTGCAGGTTGCCAGCTCTTGAATGCACATCTGGATCGATGCCTCGCCGGTAATACAGGCAACCGTAGAGCCAGGATTTGCCATTTGCACGCCCATCGCATACGGGAGCCCTACGCCCATTGTGCCCAGTCCACCCGAATTGATCCAGCGGCGTGGCTTGTCGAAGCGATAGTATTGCGCAGCCCACATTTGATGCTGTCCGACATCCGATGTGATGAACGCATCGCCGTTGGTGACTTCCCATACTTTTTCCACGACCGACTGCGGTTTGATGACTTCTTTCGAGGTCGGATATTTCAGGCAGTTGCGCTCACGCCATTCGTTGATTTGTTTCCACCAGTTGGCAAGTGTGCCAGCAGACGCCTTTGAAGCTGCGGATTCGACCGCATCGAGCTGTGACAGCAACTCCTGCAGAACGTCTTTCACGTTGCCGACAATCGGAATATCAACCTTGACGCGCTTTGAAATCGACGATGGATCGATGTCGATATGGATGATCTTGCGCGGATGCGATGCAAAATGCTTTGGATTGCCGATCACCCGATCATCGAAACGCGCGCCGATGGCGATCAGGACATCGCAGTGCTGCATCGCCATATTGGCTTCGTAAGTACCGTGCATGCCCGGCATGCCGACGAACTTGTCGCTGGACGCCCTGTACGCGCCCAAACCCATCAATGTATTTGTGCAAGGGAAGCCCAGCCTGTCGACCAGCTTGTTCAATTCCGGAGCCGCATTGGCAAGGATAACGCCGCCACCGGTATAAATCATCGGACGTTCGGCCTGCAACAGCAATTGCAGCGCCTTGCGGATCTGTCCGGAATGGCCTTTGTCGACCGGTTTATAAGAACGCATATCGAGCTCCTTCGGATACTCGTACGCGCACTTGTGCATCGTGATGTCTTTTGGAATATCGACCAGCACCGGTCCGGGACGTCCAGTGGTCGCGATATAGAATGCTTTTTTCATCGTCGCCGCCAGGTCCTTGACGTCCTTGACGAGGAAGTTGTGCTTGACGCAGGGACGGGTGATTCCGACTGTGTCGCATTCCTGGAATGCGTCCTGGCCGATTGCATGCGACGGAACCTGGCCCGAAATGACTACCATCGGAATCGAATCCATGTAAGCGGTCGCCAGACCGGTCACCGCGTTGGTTACGCCGGGCCCCGAAGTCACGAGCGCAACGCCGACCTTGTTCGAGCTTCGCGAATAGGCATCTGCAGCGTGCACCGCAGCCTGCTCGTGGCGCACCAGAATATGCTGGAATTTTTCCTGATTGAAGATTGCGTCGTAAATGTAAAGCACTGCTCCGCCGGGATAGCCGAATACGTGCTCAACGCCTTCGTCGGCCAGGCAGCGCACGACAATTTCTGCGCCGGTTATTTCTGAGTTCATGTTACAAGTCCTTTCAAGGTCCATTGGAAATTGATCGGATGCTCTCTCCTGGCAAAATCGCAGAGTATCGATGGATCAGAGGCTTCCCTTGGTTGTGCGGGTTGCGCCGTTTCGTTGCACATTCGTGAATGTGGTTCAAACCGACGCTTGACGCGACTCGTTCAGCCGGAGATTCCAAAGTACCGATGCAAATTTTTCACGCTTGTGGCGCGGGTTAGAGCAAACAGCTTTCTAATAAAGCGCGTCTCGTCGAGTGGCGGCATCATGCGCCGCGTTCGAAAAGAACATAATGCCCCTTCGAGATGGCGAAGGGAGTGATACGTTAATGCGTTGCACCATTTTGGTCAAGTCAAATTCTTCGAAATCGCTTTAAAATCAAGCGTTTTTGCGCTAAAAACCCGCACAAATGCAGCCTTTTTTGCTAGCATGCGCAAAGTTTTGAATTTGCCCGCTGACGCATTGGGCAACATCCGTCCGCTTTCCCCGTCCCAGCACGAAGACGGGAGTGCTGCCAAAGGGCTGGCACTGATCCGGCGCTTATTGCCGCACACGGTTCACGATTCGAGTCTGACCAAATATTCGGGAAATCTCGAAGGCGATTGGCTCGATACCTCTGAATCAGGCCGTCGCTGCAACGCCGCTGAAACAAGTACGGATCAAGCCAAAACGCAATCAGGCCTTTGCTGCAGTCGATGAAGAGGTTCAAGAACCCCTCCTCGTCAATCAGCCGCATTACTGCTCGCAGCAGGATATGGAGCGTGCGGGAAAGGCTGCATCCATCGAATATTTCGACGGCGGCATCAAATCCGCTACCCCGACAACCTTAGACAGAATTCATTTTCCACTTGACCTCGAAACTCATCGCAACGCCATCGCTGAAGCGCCGCCTCGCCAGCATGTTATACGAATCGATTCTGGTGTTTGCCGTCCTGTTTGCGGCGGTATGGATATTTTCCACCCTCATGGAGCAACGTCACGCGCTATATTTGCGCAGCGCCTTGCAGGACTGGCTTTTTCTCGTACTTGGTATTTATTTTGTCTGGTTCTGGACTCATGGCGGTCAGACACTCGCGATGAAGACCTGGAAAATCCGGGTAACCGATATCGATGGGAAGCAGGTGACGGTGTGGCGCGCGATTGCCAGATACTTGCTCGCATGGCTATCGATTTTCCCGGGCCTCGCGCTGGCATGGTTGGTCGAAGCAGAAAAAGGAATGTTGCTTTTAATCCCGTTCGCCAACGTCGCGATCTGGGCGATAGCCACTTACCTGGACCGGGAACGCCAATTTCTTCATGACCGATTGGCAGGCACGCGCCTGACCAGCACCGACGATTACTTGGACAACAATTCGCCCTCTCGTTAATTCGATCTCGAAAAGGGCATTTTTCTGGCGCAACGACCGTGTTTTTATAGCAAATAACTGAATTAAATACACAAAAAACAGTGTACGATTCCAGCCAGATGCGTGATATTCGAAAATAAAATAACGCGGGGCTGCGATATAAAAAAACGATTACCGCCGCCAGCCGGTTCAGCGCACAAAATAATAGAAAACCACAAGCAACGGGAGTTTGCTTTTGAGACAACATGCAATCCGCTATGTATTCGGGCTATTGCTCCTGCTTGTGCTTCTTCTTCACACGAGTTCGGCATACCAGATATCGTTTATCAATTCCCTCGATAATCTTTTATACGATACGAAAATACGGCTGACCATGCCGCAGACGGTAGACGACCGGCTGGTAATTCTCGATATCGACGAAAAAAGCCTGGCCGAAGTCGGCCGGTGGCCTTGGGGTCGCGACCGGATGGCAAAGCTGGTTGACAAGCTGTTCGATCAATATGGAATTCGACTACTGGGCTTTGACGTCTTTCTCGCAGAAGCGGACCACAGCTCCGGGCTGAAGGTTCTCGACGGTCTGGCACAAGCAGAACTCAGACACGATCAGCAGTATCTGGCGGTAGTCAATCAGCTTCGCCCGCAACTCGACTACGACGGACTGTTCGTCAAATCCCTCAACGGCAAACCGGTCATCCTGGGTTATTACTTTGCGGATGAAGGAAGAAGCAGCGGCGTCATCCCATCGCCCGTATTGCCGGCTTCGGCGCTCAAGGACCGGGATGCCAAGGTACTTTCCTGGCCAAATTATGGCGGTAATCTTCAGGTGTTCCAGCAAGCGGCCTTTGGTGCGGGCTATGTCAATCCGATTACCGACCCGGATGGCAGCGTGCGTCGCGTACCGCTGATGATGAAGCACGATGGTAGTTACTACGAAACCTTGTCGCTTGCGATGGTGCGTGCATTGCTGGGCAGTCCTGATATTGTTCCCGGCTTCGAGGCAAGCGATGACACTACTGCCGGCGAATACGGCGCGGTCGACTGGCTGGACCTGCCGACCGCGCAGGGTACATTGCGAATTCCGGTCGATGAAAATCTGGCAGCACTTGTGCCTTATCGCGGCTATGAAAAAAGTTATCGGTATTACTCGATCGCGGACATATTGGCCGACCGCATCAAACCGGAGCAACTCCGAGGGCGGATTGCGCTCATCGGTACCACCGCGCCCGGCTTGAAGGATCAGCGCACGACCCCGGTGAGTCCTGTCTATCCCGGAGTCGAGGTCCATGCGAATCTCATCACCGGCATGCTGGACGGCAGTATCAAACTCAAGCCGCAATATGCAGTAGCGGTCGAGTTCATTTTTCTGTTGCTGGTCGGCGGGGTGATGATTTTTCTGTTCCCCTGGCGCTCACCACTACGCGCCACGCTCACTACACTTCTGATGCTGGCCGCGATCATCGGCACCAATCTCAGCTTATGGGAATACGCAAACTGGGTGCAGCCTCTTGCGCCCAGTCTGCTGCTCCTGGGCGGATTGTATGTATTGAACATGTCCTACGGTTATTTTTTCGAATCCAGGACGAAGCGCCAGTTTACGGAATTGTTCGGCCAATACGTGCCCCCCAAACTGGTCGAAGAAATGAGCCGCAATCCCCAGAGTTACAGCATGGAAGGTCGAAAGGCGGAGCTGACGGTATTGTTTTCGGACGTCCGGGGATTCACAAGCATGTCGGAAGGCATGGAGCCGGATCAGCTGGCGCATTTGATGAACGAGTATCTCAGCGCGATGACGCTGGTGATCCGCGAACACCGGGGAACTCTCGACAAGTATATCGGCGATGCGATCATGGCATTCTGGGGTGCTCCGGTAAGCGATTCCGACCATGCACGCAACGCAATAATTACCGCGTTGGAAATGCAGAATGCACTGGAAGACCTGAACCGTACCTTGGCGGCACGCGGGATACAGGAAATGAAAATCGGAATCGGAATCAACACCGGAACCATGACCGTCGGCGACATGGGGTCGGTAGTGCGCAAGGCCTATACGGTGATGGGCGATGCAGTCAACCTGGGGTCACGCCTGGAAAGCATTACCAAGCAGTATGGTGTCGGTATCATCGTGGGCGAAGCCACCAGGCATGCTGTCAGCGACATTCAGTTCAGAGAGCTTGATCTGGTACAGGTCGTGGGGAAAGACAAGCCGGTCGCAATTTTCGAACCGGTCGGCATTGACGGGCAGCTGACCGGGCCGGTTGTCCAGGAACTGGAACTGTGGAACAAGATGCTGCAATATTATCGACAGCAGAACTGGCAAGAGGCGGAGGCAGTGCTTGATGAACTGGCACGAATGCAGCCGGATTTCCGGCTGTATGCACTTTACAAGGAACGCATTGCCAGATTGAGCAAGGAACCTCTGGATGCGGCATGGACCGGGGTTACCCGATTCGATACAAAATAGGTCGAAAATAATGAAGGTAAAGATCCTTGGCTGCAGCGGCGGAATCGGCGGAAGCCAGCTGCGTACGACCTCGATACTGGTCGATCATGACATTTTGATCGACGCGGGCACCGGCGTCGGTGAACTCGGCATCACCGAACTGGCAACGATCGACCATGTGTTCGTCACGCACTCGCATCTGGACCATATCGCCTTTTTGCCGTTCATTCTTGACGCGGTAGGCGATCTGCGCACCAATCCGCTGACGATGTACGCCACCCAGGCGACGCAAGACATCATCAGAACGCACATCTTCAACTGGTCGATCTGGCCGGATTTCAGTCAAATTCCCGATTCCAATAATCCGTACCTGCGCTTTCAGACCATACAACTAGGCGAAACCGTGCAGCTTGGAGAACGCAGGATTACCGCGTTGCCCGCTACGCATACCGTTCCCGCGGTTGGCTATCGACTTGATTCCGGACGCGCGAGCCTGGCATTCACCGGCGACACGACCACCAGCGACGACTTTTGGCAAGAGTTGAACAAGATATCGAACTTGCGCTATCTCATCATCGAAACCGCTTTTTCCGAAAGCGAAAGGCCGCTTGCTCTTGTGTCCAAGCATTTATGTCCGACCATGCTGGCGACAGAGCTTCAGAAAATGCGAGGCGACCCGGAGGTGTTCATTACTCACTTGAAGCCGGGGAGAAGTGAAATAACAATGCGGGAAGTACGAGAAAATATCCAAGGACGCACGCCCGGAATGCTGCAAAACAATCAGGTATTTGAACTTTGAAAGATGGAGATTCACTGTCGACGCAGTCCGCGGCAGCGCTCCGGCAGCCACGATACCGAGTCGGCAAGTCAGAACGCAAGTGCCGCCGATATGAATCAAAATATTTTCACGTCAAGTTGCTGCCGCAGGTACATTATTTACTCTTTCAAATTTGGCATGGCCGCGATTTAAAGGCATCACCAATATCACTGAAGAACGGATGACATGACATGAGTGCAGTTTTAGGAAAAGAACAAGGAAGCGGAATCGACATCAACAGTCGGCTGGAATTTTTCAAGAAACTGCAGGGAGTCACCAACAAGATCCATGCTACCGCCAACATCGACGAGATCATGCTTGATCTGTCACAGGACATCAGCAACCTGTTCCATTGTGATCGGCTCACCATTTACGTGTTGAGCGATGCGCGGGATTTCATTGTCTCGAAAGTTAAAACCGGACTTAACTCCTTTACCGATTTGAAGCTGCCGGTGTCCGAACAAAGCGTCGCGGGTTATGTCGCGCTGTTCAAACGTACCGTCAATGTAAAAGACGTCTACGACGACGCCGAACTGAAGGTTCATTCACCCGACCTTCATTTTTTGAAGGAAGTCGACAAGCGTACCGGTTACCGCACCAGGGAAATGCTGGTAGCACCACTGATCAATGCCCAGACCAACGAGTTGCTCGGCGTAGTTCAGCTCATCAATAATCGTCTGGGCGGCCCGTTCGATCAAATTGCCGAAGATGGCCTGAGAGAGCTGTGCGCGACGCTAGCCATCGCATTCAACCAGAGGCTCAAGCCGCTCCCGCGGGTCCGGTCAAAATACGATCTGTTGATCGCCGACGCGGTGCTGTCGGCACCCGAGTTCGAACTCGCGACGCGGTCTGCGAGACGGCAGAATATCGATGTCGAAGAAGTGCTTATCAACGAATTCCAGGTGAAGCGTGCGTCCGTCGGCGAAGCGCTGGGCAAGTTTTTCGGTGTGCCGTATACCCCATACAAGGCGGAGCGCATCAAACCGCTCGACCTGTTGAAAAACATGAAGCGGGAGTACGTCGAGCAAAATCGCTGGCTGCCGATCGAAGACGGCAAGGACGGCTTGGTCATCCTGACGACGGACCCGGAGCAGGTGAAAAGCGCTCGTGTCGTCAACAATGTCTTTCCCAAGGCAAGAGTCGTCTATAACGTCACCACCAATTCCGAATTCAAGCAGACCATCGATCAATTCTTCGGGATCGTCGACGACCCGACCTCCGTCGGTGAATTGCTGATGGGCATGGAAGATAGCGACGAGGAAAACAACGACGTATCGGCGACCGACATTTCCGCCGCCGCCGAAAATGAACTGGTCAAGCTGGTCAACAAGATCATAGTCGACGCGTACCGGCAAGGCGCATCCGATATCCATATAGAGCCGAGTCCGGGCAAGAACAAAACCGTCATCCGGTTTCGCAAGGACGGCTCGCTCGAAAACTACATCGAGATCCCGGCAAGTTACCGCAATGCGATCCTGGCGCGGATCAAGATCATGTGCGACCTTGATATTTCGGAACGGCGCAAACCGCAGGACGGAAAAATCAAGTTCAAGAAATACGGGCCGCTCGATATCGAGTTGCGGGTAGCGACGATTCCGTCCGCCGGTGGGGTCGAGGATGTCGTGATGCGCATTCTTGCCGCAGGCGAGCCGATTCCCCTCGATAAACTCGGGGTGTTGCCCTACAACCTGGACCGGCTCAAGGAGACGGTCAGCAAGCCATACGGCATCTTTTTCGTTTGCGGCCCGACCGGCTCCGGAAAAACCACGACATTGCACTCGGTGCTCAGCTTCCTCAACACGCCTGACACGAAAATATGGACCGCGGAAGATCCGGTCGAAATCACGCAAAAAGGATTGCGGCAGGTTCAGGTCAACCGCAAGGCCGGTCTCGATTTCGCCACCGTAATGCGGGCATTCCTGCGTGCCGACCCGGATATCATCATGGTCGGCGAGATGCGCGACAAGGAAACCGTATCGATCGGGCTTGAGGCATCGCTGACCGGCCACCTGGTGTTCGCAACCCTGCACACCAACAGTGCGCCGGAGTCGATCGTCCGCCTGCTGGACATGGGCATGGACCCGTTCAACTTTGCCGACGCGTTGCTGGGCGTGCTGGCGCAACGGCTGGCCAAGCGCTTATGCTCGAAGTGCAAAATGGCTTATCACCCTTCTCCGGAAGAAATCGACCGGCTTCTGACCGAATATTGCGAAGAGCTTTTGAATACCGAAACCTTCATCAAGGACCCGCAAGCGGGAAAAGATGCGGTTCGGGATACGTGGAAAAAAAGATATGCAGACGACAAGGGTCAGTTCACGCTTTACCGCGCGGTCGGATGCGATCAATGCGGAAAAGGCTACAAGGGGCGCGTCGGCCTGCACGAACTCATGGTCGGATCGGACAAGGTCAAACGCCTACTGCAGGAACACGCGCGTGTCGCACAGCTGCTGGCAGCCGCGCTTGAAGACGGCATGCTTACCCTGAAAATGGACGGTATCGAAAAAGTGCTTTCCGGCGCGACCGATATCAAACAAGTGCGCCAGGTCTGCATTAAATAGGCGGATGGCTCGATGAGTACAGTAAGCGATCTTTTGCTCCGGTTTGAACAACTTAACGAGATCGGCGCGGCACTATCGAGCGAGCGGAATATCGACCGCCTGCTGGAAAGAATCCTGATCGCCGCAAAGCAGATTACCGGTGCCGATGGAGGCACGCTTTACTCTATCGACGAAAGCGGAACCCACCTCAAATTCGAGATTCTGCGCAACGACAGCCTCGATATCACGCTGGGCGGCATTTCTGGAAAACCGATTCCGTTCCCGCCGTTACCGCTGGCCAGGCCGGACGGCACGCCGAACGAATCAATGGTTGCGGTTTGCTGTGCGCTGCACAGGCGTACTATTAATATTCCCGATGCCTATGTCGCGGAAAATTTTGATTTTTCCGGAACCCGGACGTTCGACACACAAACCGGATATCGCTCGAAATCATTTCTTACGGTTCCGATGAAAAATCACGAGAACGAACTCATCGGTGTCGTCCAGCTGATCAATGCTCTTGATCACGATACCGGTGATGTAATTCCCTTTTCTGCCGAATCACAGCGGCTGGTCGAATCGCTGGCGTCACAGGCATCGATCGCGGTGTCGAACCGCCAGTTGATCGTGCAACAGGAAAAGTTGTTCGAAGCATTCATCGGCATGATCAATTTTGCGATCGATGACAAATCGGCGTATACCGGCGGACATTGTCAGCGCGTACCGGCATTGACCATGATGCTCGCCGACGCGGTGGCCAATGCGGAACATGGGCCGTTCGCATCATTCACGATGACCGATCAGGATCGCTACGAACTCAAAATCGCGGGGTTGCTGCATGATTGCGGCAAGATAACCACTCCGGTTCATGTCGTCGACAAAGCGACCAAGCTGGAAACCATCTACGACCGCATCGACCTGATCGATACCCGCTTTGAAGTATTGAAGCGCGATGCCGAGATCGACATGCTGAAAGCGAGACTGGCTCTGCGTCCACCGCCCGATCCGCGAGCCGAGCGATTTCTGGAAACACGATTCAACAAACAACTCGATGCCTTGGAGCAGGACCGGGAATTTTTAAGACGTGCCAATGCCGGCAGCGAGGCGATGGATGAAAAAGATCAGCAAGCGGTACGCGTCATCGGTACCAAGCGCAACTGGAAAAACCCGGATGGCGACAGCATCGATTTTCTGACCACCAATGAAATCGAAAACCTGACGATTCGATCCGGCACCCTGACCAAGGCAGAGCGCGACATCATCAACAATCATATCGTCGTCACGATCAAGATGCTTGAAAGCCTTCCGTGGGTCAAGCATCTCAAGCGCGTGCCCGAGTTCGCCGGCGGACATCATGAGCGCATGGATGGGAAAGGTTATCCTCGCGGCCTGACCCGTGCCCAAATGTCGGTCCAGGCACGGATCATGGGTATCGCGGATATTTTCGAGGCCCTTACGGCGAGCGATCGCCCGTACAAATCTGGGAAAACGCTGTCGGACTCTCTGCGGATCATGAAGAAATTTTGCCTCAATGGACATATCGATCCGGAGTTATTCGATATTTTTGTCCGGAGCAAAGTGTATCTTCAGTATGCGCGTGAATTCCTGCGCCCGGAACAGATCGACGAAGTAGATGAAGCCGATATTATAGGGTCCGGCGCTTGAATATCGAGCTCGACACTGCTACGAATATCGGCTAACGCGTTTATTAATGATCAGCGTTGTTCCGCTAAAACTCTTCGCTGTCGCTTTGCTATACAAAGCGTACGGATTGTGCGAAGTGTACCGCAAGTGAAAGGAACAAGAAGATGGCAAGCATACCAACGCGCCGCACCTTTCTGAAAACCGGCCTGGCGGGCGCAATCGTGCTCGCGGCCGCCGGCGGCGTGTACCGTATCACGAAAGGCCCTGCTGCTCCGGGCCGGTTCACGCTTGACGAAGAAGGCAGAGCGGCACTGCGAGCTATTACCTCAGCCGTATTGCTGGGCACGATCCCGGGCAATCCTCAAGCCGTCGACATGGCGATTGCGCGCGTACAAGACACGATCGCAGGATTGCCGCTGTCGACACAGAAGGAAATCCAAGACCTGTTCGGCCTGCTTGTCTTCGCACCAACCCGTCGATTTCTCGCAGGCGTATCGAAGCCGTGGGCCGAAGCCGCACCGGATGAGGTGGCCGCCTTCCTCCAAGGCTGGCGCATGCATCGTTTCGCGATGCTGCAAACCGCCTACCATGCGCTGCACGACCTGATTTTCGGCGGATGGTATGCCGATGAATCGACCTGGGCTGCAATCGGTTATCCCGGACCGTTAAAAATGCTGAGCTGACCTATGACGAACATAACCGTGGCAGCAAGTCAGAGCCAGAATCCGATTGCGGATCCGATCCAGGCAGGCATTGCGGCCGGCTGGAAGATAATCGACGCGACGGCCCTGAGCGACAATCGCGTGTTCGAAGCCGATGTTGCGATCATCGGCACCGGCGCCGGAGGCGGTGTGACGGCTGAAATTCTGAGCTTGGCCGGATTGAAGGTGGTGCTGATTGAAGAAGGACCGCTTAAATCATCACGGGATTTCAAGATGCGCGAGGCGCAGGCTTATCCGGCCCTGTATCAGGAATCCGCTTCCCGCAAAACCAAAGATAAGGCGATCAATATCCTGCAGGGCCGCGCGGTCGGCGGTTCCACCACGGTCAACTGGACATCGAGTTTCCGCACGCCGACCGATACCCTCGCCTATTGGCAAAAGAATTTCAGGCTTGAAAGCTACACGGCGGAAGCCTTGACGCCGTGGTTTGCGATGATGGAACGGCGCCTGAGCATAAGCCCTTGGCATACCGCACCGAACGAAAATAATGACTTGCTGCGGCGAGGAGCGACCCGGCTCGGCATTTCAACCGGGGCGATGATGCGCAACGTGAAAGGCTGCTGGAATCTCGGTTATTGCGGTATGGGATGCCCGACCAATGCAAAACAATCGATGCTGGTGACCACCATACCGGCGGCATTGACCAACGGCGCGACGCTGATCACCGGAGCGCGTGCGGAAAAACTGGCATTCTGCGGTGACAAGGTGGAAACCCTGGCCTGCGTGGCACTGGATCGAAGCGGCCTTGCCGCCACTGGAAAAACAATAACGATACGTGCACGGCACTTCGTGGTCGCCGCAGGAGCGATCAATTCGCCTGCATTGCTGATGCGATCTGGCGCGCCAGACCCTAACGGCCTGCTCGGAAAGCGCACCTTTCTTCATCCGACACTGGTTTCGTCCGGACTGTTCGATCAGGAAGTCAATGGATTCTCCGGCGCGCCACAGTCGATATATTCGGATCACTTCCTGAATTCTCAAGCCATCGATGGGCCGATCGGTTACAAGCTGGAAGCGCCTCCGCTGCATCCCGTGCTGTTTTCAACAACGATGCAAGGCTTCGGCGCCCAACATGCAGAAACGATGAAAAAATTCCCGCACGCGCATGCGCTGATTGCGTTGTTGCGCGACGGCTTCAGTGCTGATTCGCCAGGCGGCACGGTGCAATTGAATGACAATGGATCGCCGGTACTCGACTATCCATTGACCGATTTTTTATGGGACGGGGCCAGGAGGGCATTTTTGTCGATGGCGGAAATTCAGTTTGCGGCAGGTGCCAAGAGCGTGTATCCGGTGCATGAAATGGCCGATGGATATACCAGTTGGTCGAGCGCAAAAAAAGCGATCAACGCACTGCCCTTCAAACCGCTGCTCACTCGCGTGGTGTCGGCGCATGTAATGGGAGGCTGCACCATGTCGGGCGATGCAAAGTCGGGTATCGTATCCGAATTGGGACGTTATCGCGGCGTAGCGAATTTATCGGTACACGACGGCTCCCTGTTTCCGACGGCTGTCGGTGCCAATCCACAATTGTCGATATACGGCATTACTGCGCGGCTCGCGAGCGGACTGGCTGAGGAAATGACTGGAAAATCGGCGCCGACATTGTGAAATGACGGAATCAAGACACGAATCGCGTGATGAAATTCGGACTTGCGCGCTCTGATCCGCGTGGGGTTTTGGCGGGGCTGGCCTGTGATTCTTCAATATCCTGAAACGAAAGTTGTACATGGTTGTCCGAATTACTCGCATCTTGCTCGGCCTGCACCTGCTGACCATTCTCGCCATCTTTGCGCTCGCCGCCTACGCTTGGCACGGTCAAAATCTTGTGCCGGCACTGTTGCTCGGCATCGGCGTAGTGCTTCTGCTTCGCTTGCTCATCACGGCAAATAATTTCTTCATTACCTGGCTCTACCGTAGCGAGACGCCCGAACGGATGCGGATCACCTGGCGCCAGGCATTGCGCCTGTTTTTTGGCGAATTCCGGGCCACGATGCTCAGCTCGACATGGACCATGGCGTTCCATCGATTCGACAAGCGCCGATCGGAAAACGCGGTCGGATTGCCGGTTCTGCTGGTCCACGGCTATGGCTGCAACAGCGGCTACTGGCATCCCATGAGCAAGGCACTTACCGCTGCAAGAATTACCCATTATGCGGTTGACCTGGAACCGATACTCCATGACATCGACGGTTATGTTGCGCTGATACAGCGCGCAGTGGAGACAATGTGCGCGGAAACCGGGCACCAGCGAATTATCATCGTCAGCCATAGCATGGGGGGATTGGCGACACGGGCATATCTGCGCGATCATGGCGCAAGGCATGTCGCCAAGGCAATAACACTTGGCACTCCCCACCGAGGAACCGGCCTGGCCAACTTCGGTGCGGGACCGAACTCCAAACAGATGCGCTGGGCCGGCCGAAACGCAGCCACTGGAATGCCAAGCGAATGGCTGCAGAAATTGGCGAAATCCGAAACCGATGCGATTCGTTCCCTGTTCGTATCGATCTATTCGCATCACGACAATATCGTGTCGCCGCAGACATCATCCCACCTGAGAGGTGCAACCAACATCGAATTCAGCGGCATAGGACACGTCGCCCTCGGATTTCATCCTGCGATCCAGAAATGTGTAATTGAAGAAATTCTCACCACCGCCATCGAACCGACAATGGCGCCGGTGCTTAAATCAGCGTAATACCCAGCCCGCCGCCCCGCCGCATTCCCGTGACGCCGAGGCTATGGCCGCCGGCCCAGCAGATAAAAAACGATGCACGGCACCAGCGAACCCGGCAACAGAATAACAAGGTTTCGCAACGCGCCTGACCACGGCACCGGACTGAAAGCCGATGCCCACCATGCGACTGTCAGCGTGACCCAGACGAAGGCCGCGACGCATGAAACAGGCACGGAAACGCTTCCGCGCCGAACTGTCCATATCATCAGAAACAGCAGCGGCGGCACGACATACAGCAGGCTCGACTCGGCTGCGGCGATCAGCGCACCGCCCATCGCCTCTATCGACCAGCGCGGCGGACTGAATTGCAATGCGATGAATAAGCAGCCAATGCCGACTACCCATGACAAGAGGAATGCACCGGCAATACGGCTTGGTGGTTTTTGCATGCGAACTGTTCCGGTCAATTGCTGTTGAGAAAATACCCGGGATTGAATCGAAATCAGAGAAGGTGGTCAAATCCTCTCCTGCGTAACAGCAATCATAGCGGAAACGAAAATTACCTGGCCTCGCTCGCTCGCGCTTGGCAGCAAACGATTAATTGATTTGAACTTTTCAACATGAATTCCACCACATCAGTATGAGTTTTCGTCTTGTTCGAAATTTTTCATGTTCGGCGGAAAATTCTCTTCGACCGCCCCGGAATACTCTGGAGAATGCCATGATGAAAAAACTGATACCAGCGATAGCGAGCATCGTATTGGTTTTGGGGATAAGACCGGCAGTTGCCGAAGATATCGTCGATACTGCGGCAACCGACGGATCTTTAAAGACTTTCGTGGCCGCATTGAAAGAAGCCGGCCTTGCGGAAACGCTCCGCAACTCCGGCCCCTATACGGTATTTGCGCCAACCAATGACGCGTTCGAGAAATTACCGCCCGGCACATGGGAGCAATTATCCAAAGACAAGGTCAGGCTTGCCAAAGTGCTCTCTTATCATGTTATACCAGGCAAGGTGACGGTCGCCGAAGTCAAGCCGGGAAAGGTTCAAACCACTGAAGGTAGCCCAGTGAAATTAACATCCGACAACGGGAAAGTAACGGTCAACGACGCGAAAATCATTCAAAGTGATCTTGCAGCCGACAATGGCATCATTCACGCAATCGATGCTGTAATACTTCCCCCGGAATAGAGTGAAGCAACCGTTACGGACACAGGCGCGCCCGAAAACTGCCTTAACAACGCACATTCAGTGCGGTATTTTCTGCCGTATGACTTGAACGCCCGGTGATCTTCAAAAGACAAGTGTGAAGCGGCGTCCCTACTCGGCGTCTATTGATAATTTCTTCGCTACTCAATCGCTCTGGTGCCGGCACCGCAAATCAAACCAGCTTGAGCGCTCAACGTCACTGCGCAACTCGGTGCATAAATTCATATCCCTCTGAACGAGCATGCCAGCAAGGCCGGCCCCATGTCGAGTGCAAAGCGACTTGCCTGCGCGTCCTGTCCGCCACAGTGCTTTGGGGGAATCGATTTATCGATGGTATGCTTGAGCGCAACTGTATTCAGGACTGGGGAAATACCGCGATGGAACACAAGGCTCCGCGCCGTACGAGAGAACGTATTCTGGAGTTATCGCTGCGCTTGTTCAACGACTTCGGAGAACCTAATATCACGACGACCGTGATTGCGGAGGAAATGAATATTTCACCCGGTAATCTGTACTACCATTTTCGCAACAAGGACGACATCGTCAATTCAATCTTTGTCCAGTTCGAAGGTGAAATTGGCCGAATGCTGGCAGTGCCTGCGGATCGCAGTCCGAATATAGAAGACGTCTGGCTATACCTGCATTTGATCTTCGAACTGGTCTGGCGCTATCGATTTTTCTATCGGGACCTCAGTGATCTGCTATCGCGCAATCGAAAGCTGGAGCTGCACTTCAAGCAGATCCTCGCGCACAAAATCAAGGTTGCGCAACAACTGTGCGAAGGATTGCGCAATGATCGGGCGCTTGTCGCAAGCGATCAGGAAATCGATGCACTTGCCACCAATATGGTGGTGGTCGCAACCTACTGGCTGTCCTATGAATACGTACGAAATCCTCGCAAATATACCGAACAGCAAGCGATGGCCGATGCACTGGCGCGAGGCTGTTATCAAGTACTCGCACTGATCGGCCCTTATTTGCGCGGCGAGACCTTTACCCGCTTCGAGCGACTGGTTGCCGAGCATCTGAAGAAAATCAAATAGCCCAGAACTCAAAGTATCGAAATTTCATGAAAAGCACATCAATGCACAAGTTGAAATCACTTTGCGTCTATTGCGGTTCTTCAGCCGGTGCATCGGCCATATATGCCGATGCCGCACGCAGACTGGCGCACGAAATGGTCAGCAACGGCATTGCGCTGATCTATGGCGGCGGAGGTGTGGGACTGATGGGCATCATTGCGGACGAAGTGATGCGACTGGGTGGCGAGGCAACCGGCGTAATCCCGCAAGCGCTGATGGACAAGGAAGTCGGACATCATGGACTGACACGCTTGCATGTCGTCAAGGACATGCACGAACGCAAGGCGCTGATGGCCGAGCTCGCGGATGGATTCATCGCGATGCCGGGCGGGATAGGCACGCTGGAAGAGTTATTCGAAGTGCTCACCTGGGCGCAGCTGGGTTTGCATGACAAACCGATCGGATTGCTGAATGTCGAGGGTTTTTACGACGGGCTGATTCAGTTCGTCAGACATATGGTCACCCAACGGTTCCTGAAAGAGGAGCACGCATCGCTGATGCTGCATGCAGGCGACGCGGCTACGTTGATGCGCCGGCTTGCGTCATTTGAACCAACGCATCATGCCCGGCAGCTGGATCGCGCTACCGCAAAAATCGTGCTGCCCTGACGGCACGCATCGGGCGTTTACTCGCTTAAAGCCTGATTGAAATCGTCGAGCAGGTCAGTAGTATCTTCGATACCGACTGAAACCCGGATCAGCGATTCGCCGATTCCCATGCCGGCGCGTCGCTCCGGCCCCATTTCATAGAAAATCGTATGCGCAACTGGAATGACCAGGGTACGAGTATCGCCAAGATTGCTTGCCGGGATCGCCAGTTTCAGCCGGTTTAAAAAGTCGAAGCAATCGATGCCATTCTTCAGTTCAAAGCTGAACAGTCCGCCATAGGCACGAAACAGTTCACATGCTATCGCGTGTTGAGGATGCGATTGCAAGCCCGGATAGTAAACCGCCGCAACCCGCTCATCGGCATCCAGCATCTGTGCCAATGCCATCGCATTGGCACACTCGCGTTCAAGCCGGAGCGCCAAGGTTTCTGATCCGACCGCCAGATGATGTGCCGCCTCGGGCCCAAGCGTGCCGCCGAAATCGCGTAATGCCTTGGCACGGATTTGAGCGATTCCCCATTGTTCCGGTGCAAAACGTTTGTAGGTGTCGAAAATATTCGGAAACCGGGTCCAGTCGAAAATGCCGGTATCGGTCAGGCTCCCGCCAAGTGCGTTGCCGTGTCCGCCAATCGATTTGGTAAGCGCATTAACGACCAGGCTTGCGCCAACCTCTTTCGGCCTGAACAGGAAAGGCGATGTCATCGTGTTGTCGACGACGTAGACAATGCCGCGCTCGCGACAGAGTTGGCCGATGCGCGCCAGGTCCGCAACCTGGGTACGCGGATTGGCAATGGTTTCGACAAACACGATGCGCGTTGCTGGCGTCAGCACTGCTTCGACATTGGCGACATCGGTCGCATCGACCAGCGATACGTCGATGCCCTGCACGGCTGCCGTTTGCCAAAGGCTGTTGGTATTGCCGAACAAAAAAGCGGACGACACCACATGATCGCCTTTACGCAGCAGCGCCTGCACTATCGCGCCGATTGCCGCCATGCCGGTTGCAAAACAAACCGTCGAATAGCC
Organism: Oxalobacteraceae bacterium; assembly: GCA_036675035.1. GTDB lineage: Bacteria > Pseudomonadota > Gammaproteobacteria > Burkholderiales > Burkholderiaceae_D > MESE01. The sequence goes on along the minus strand of JAKFFO010000119.1, from coordinate 12,601 downwards.
GTCTTCCATCCTGGTGATCTTGTCTTCGAGTGCGCTGACGGTCGGGTTTCCCTGGCGCCCATACCGGTAGCCGGATTGCCGCCCCTGGAAAACCGCCGCCAGTTCACGCGCGTCCTTGTACCCGAAAGCAACCGACGTATGGATCGGCTTGTGCAGCGATCCGTGTTCGATCGGCTTTTGCCTGTCGCCATGCAGGATGGTGGTGGTGAAACCGTATTTCTTGGTGTCGTTCATGCGATAAGCTCTGAAAGGCTTTAATAATGAAAAAACCCGTTTAGCATGCGCTTAAACGGGTCGATGACGGAAGCTCATATCCCTTTTAGCGGCATTTGTATGAGGCTTTGCCTCGGCGCCCGCAATCAGATTCAAATCGGCGCAGCAGTTATCGTATCGCAAAAAGGATCGAATGCAAAATCGACGCCGGTTCCGGTTCGTATTTTGCGGGAAAAATTCTCGTCGTTAACGCAACCAGTTCAATTGACGTAACCGGTTCAATTAACGCAACTGGCTCAATTTTTTATCGATGAACGCGATCAGTTCCGGTGACAGGCTACTGGAAGCCTTGGCCCGTCCGAACGCATCCCTGGCATCGCCCACCCGGTTGTCTGCCTGCATGGAGATCGCAATTCCCATCCACCACAGTCCGTTTTGTGGTGACTTGCGCAATGCCACAAAATAGTGCTCGATAGCCTCTTTATGGCGCCCTTCGCGCTGCAACAGTGCCGCTAGAAACGCCTGATAATCGGCGCGGTCGATTGCATGGGGCAGTGTGTGCTGAAGAGTTTCAACGGCCGGACGGAGATCGCCTTTGTCGACCTGCAGCCTTGCCAGCATCATGGCCAGCGCAGGATAGTTCTTATCCGCCTTCAATCCATCCTGCAATATGCCTATTGCGTCGTCATGACGTTTATCCTCAAGCAGCAAGCCGGCCAAGGTCTGCCGCGCAACACTATGTTGCGGGTCCAATTGCAGTGACTTCTCCAGCGCAGCGGTGGCGTCCCGGTTTCTGCCTTGTCCAAGAAGAGCGGTTGCGCGCCGATACTCTTCCTCTGCGCGCTGCTGCGGGGTTATCTCTTTCATTTGCTTGGCGACATTTGCCGGGATGTCGAATGCGGTTTCCTTTTCGAATTTTTGAACTTGTCGCTCTGCGGTGGCGCTTTTTGCCGGCGGCACCAGGACCGGTTCGGTCGCCTTGGCTTGCGCCGCCGATGGTTCCCGGGATGGCACGGGCGGCGCAACAGGTGCTGATACCTGTACGGATATCGGCGCAGATGCGGCCGGCGCCTGCACCGGTACCGGCTGCTCCGCGATTATTGCGGCCTCCCTCTTCGCCGGCGTACTCGCAATTGCATTCGGTGTCTTGGCAATACCGGATTCGCCCGTGATCGAACTTGATGATTCTGCGTTGAGGCCAGTTCTATCTGTTTCGGGCACCTGCATTTGCCGGGCCGGTACTTGCGGCATCTGGATAGCCGGCGCGAGTTTCAACGCCAGTTGCGGTGCATGCTCCGCCGCCGCTACCGGTGCGGTCCGATATCCCCATAACCATGAGATCACGCCCGTCAGGATCAATGTAAGGCCCAGTACGATCCACCAGGCCACATGAATCTGCCGCTTCTCCGGCGCAGCCCTGATCTGTCCCTCCATGGCACCCAGGACCTCGTTTTCCGAGCGGCGTCCCTCAAGGTCCTGCAACATTTTATTGATCAGGCTCATGTCAAATAAACCCATCCGATTCCGGTGAAGGCAATTAGTGCGGTGCCGGCACTTAGCCACATCCATGGCAAGAATGCTTGTTTCGCCGCGACCGTGTCTTTCGCTGCCGCCTTTACATGACGAGCGCGCACCTGCTGTTTGCCTTCGCCGTACGTCAGCATCAGCGCCTTGTGGGCAAGTATGTTTACCAGACGCGGAATTCCGCCGCTGGCAACATTCAACAGCTTGACCGCATCGCGGCCAAACAGCCTGCTACCGGTAAAGCCGGCGACGCTGAGCCGATGTGACAGGTAAAACTCGAGATCATCCTGTGTGAGCGGTCCGAGATGATAATGAAACGTAATGCGCTGAGTAAGCTGGCGAATTGCATCCTGCTGCAGCTTTCGGTCGAGTTCCGGCTGGCCGAACAATACGATCTGCAGCAGCTTGCGCTTTTCGGTTTCAAGATTGGTCAATAGCCGCAACGCCTCAAGGCTTTCAAGCGGCATCGCCTGCGCCTCGTCCAGACACAGCAGCGCACGCTTGCCTTCGCGTGCCAGAACCAGCAAGCGATGATTGATTGCCTTGAGCAAATGATATTGGTCGACGTCTCTTTCAAGCGTGATTTCCAGCTCGTCGGCAAGCGCCAGCATCAGCGTGCGTGGCTCCAGATAAGGATTCGGGATATAGGCCGTCACGAAGCTGTCGTCGAGCATCGCCATGAATTTTCGGCACAAGAGCGTTTTTCCGGTACCGACTTCACCGGTGATCTTGATAAAGCCTTCGCCGTTTTTCGCGGCTACCAGCAATGTATTCAGCGCTTGCTGGTAGTTGGAACACGCAAAGAAAAAGCTGGTGTCAGGGGTAATCCCGAACGGCATTTCCCGCAGGCCAAAATGATGCTTGTACATGCCTAGCGTTGCCCTGACCGGGAATCCGGATCGAGATTTCGAATGTTGCGTTGCGCATCGAGCATGTCCTGTGTCCAGCTGCTTTCGCCTTGAACGATCGTCGGTTTCAACAGAATGACCAGCTCGCGCTTTTGCCTGACCCGACTGGTGTTTCCCAATAGGGTATTAACCACCGGCAGGTTGGCAGTGCCGGGCAGGCCGGAGTAATCCGACGTCGCGGATTGGCGCATCAGACCGCCGATTGCGATCACATGGCCGTCTTTGCCCCGCACCACGCTATCCGTTTCGGACACGGCGCTGGATGCCAACGGAAGTGTCAGCGAACCACCGCTGCCCAGATCGACGACCTTGTCGACGGTTGTGACGTTACTCACCGATGGATGGATGTGCAGGATGATATTGCCGTCCTCATCAATTTGTGGCGTTACGTCGAGCGCGACACCGGAGAAAAACGGTTGCAGCGTCACCGACGGGCTGGTCGTGGTGGCGGTGCCGGTTGTCGTAGTGGTGCTGACATTGGTAACGAAGAAGTCGTCGCTTCCGACCTTCAGCACGGCTTTCTGATTGTTCAGCGTGGCTATGCGCGGACTGGACAACACATGTACGTTACCTTGCGTTTCGAGAAACGAGATCAGTGCGGCGAAATTGCTGGTCTGAAATGCGAGACCGAAGAGATTGCCGAGACCGGCTGCAGTGGCGGCAATCCCGTCTGGGAATTTGGTACCAATCAAAGAACCATCTGGCTGCAATCCCGCTGCAGGCGCCTGCCGTCCTGCAGCAATGCGGTGATTGCCTCCTCTGCCGAAGGCCGCCCAGTTGATCCCGGACTGGAAGCTGTCGTTCAACTGGACTTCGAGGATCTTCGCCTCAAGGATCACTTGCCGGTCGACCGACAGCTGGGTCGCCTTCAGGTATGCCGACACGTCACGCAATTCGTTCCACATCGCCCTGATTACAACGACGCCGGACTGCGGGCTGATGACGACACTACGCCCCTCCTTGCCGCTACCGACGATTGCGTCCAGAGACGCCTTCAACTCCCCCCAAAAGTCACTGGTGGAACGCGTGGAAATATTGCTGGAGTTAAGGGACCGGCCTCCGGTGTTGGTTCCGCCGGTCTGGATCGGAACAGTTCCGGCGCCGGCTGGACTCAGCGACGCGTCGCTGACCGAACCTGATGTCACGCGGATATCCGATGCACCGGTTCTGCTTCCGGTCAGGTAGTTGACCTGAAATACACGTGTTTGCAGAGTCAGCGGCTTGATGTAAATGCGTGTGCCGTCGACCTTGTAATCGTAGCCATACATTTCGCGAATCGCATCGAGCGCCTCGAATACGGTCACATCCTTGAGATTGGCGGAAATGGTTCCGGTAACTTCCGGCGGAACCAGCATGCTGTAGCGAGTGCCGGAGACCAGGACCATGAAAAACTGGTTTGCAGGCAGATTGTTGAAGGCCAGATTGAATCTGGGTTCGGTCGATTGACGCGAAGCAGGCACCTCGATCCTGAGCGGTGGCAACAAGGACTCCGCCACCGCATCCGGCTGCGCCGGGCGGGCCTGCGCCTCGGTCACGGCTTTTTCCATTTCAGCATTGATCAGGTCATAAGTGCCGCGCTCCGGCGCAGACGTCGCGCATGATGTCAGGAGAAAAACCAGTGCGGTTATTGTAATTTTCTGCATACCTGCTATTCCTTTATTGCCGCCGACTATCGGCTTGGGGATGTTTGCGGTTGGAAGCCATATCTTTTTCGACACCAGGGAAAAGCTTCAGTGTTTGTACGCCATTGGCGCCTGAAAGGGTCACTGCGCTTTCCGTGATCTTTACCACCTTTGCACCGCCAAATTTCTCGCCGAGCCTCACAGTCTGGCCGCTGATGATCGCTACTTTTCGCCCTTCCGAAATAAGCACCGATTGCAATACGGGGCCTGAATTCGCCGGTTGATGAGCACCCTCCTGCCCGCTCCGAATCGACGCAGGCGGGCGCGTCGGGTCCGTCAAGCCCTGAGCAATGACGACAGGGGCGATCCAGAGGCACGAAAACAGGATGCCGGACCAGGCTGCGCATGTTCGACCGATGCTCTTCAAAGGTTCAACCATTTCTTGTCAAGGCTTAGCGTAAACAGTGTGAGGGTCAATGTCGCCTTCGGATAGTCGTCGACATTCAAGTTCGCCCTGCCCCAGAACAATTGCCATGGCATCGCCTCCAGTGCTGCCATGTAATCCAGCATATCGAGATATTCGCCCTGAACCACGATTTCCACGCCGTGCTTGTATACCGCACCGGATGCCGGCTTGTCTACACCCAAGCTATTGGTCGCCGCGGCTGCAGCGGCCGCTCTTTCCTGCGGCGTTCTTGGCTCCGCTATCGGCGGCTCGGCCAAGTTGGTTGCCGCCAGCGTCGTCAGCGAGAGCAACCGCAACTTGCTGTCGCGCCGCAGAATATCTTCCAGCAAAACCGTCATTTTGTCGGGTGATACCAGTCCTTTCTGCATATCCAGCAGGACGGTTTGCATCTGTGCCGATTGCTGCGTCAAAGTCTGCAATCGATCCTTGTTGGCGGCATCGGGATCGCTGTTCACCTGGACCGCCTGCTGGATTTCGGCGCGGATCTGGCTGATCTGGGTCTGCGCCGCATTGATTTGACCGGATAATTGCTTTTGCTTGCTGAACTCCCGATCAAGCAATGCCGCATTGAAGACCGTAATGAACAAAACTGCGAGCATGACAAAAATAATCACACGCTCGCGCAAGCTCAACGCATCGATTTTCTGCACCAGTTTTTGCCAGTACTGCTTCATGTATCCATTTCTCCAGCCATGTTCCCGATTACCGTTCGTTTCACAGGCTTGTTACACAAGCTTATTTCACAGCCTTAATTCACCGCTTTATTTCAGGCTGAACTCGATATACGGCGCCAACCCGCGCTGCTTTGCCGCGTTGCCATCGACTTTGGCTGTTTGGTCTGCCTGCGGCACTTGCATATGCAAGGTGCCGAATGATTTACCCTGCAGAACCGGTTCACGCTTCAAACGATTCATATACGTCGCAACCAGCTCCGGTTGCAGCGCCCGACCATCGACACCGATCTCGTTTCCTGCCCCGACCAGGGTCAATCCGGTCAGCCATACGCCGTCGACAATCTGGCGCGAAAAAGCGCGCAGATATTCTGAATAGCCTTCGGTGTTGCCGATATCACCTTTTTGCAGCGTATCGAACACCTGTTTGAGCGATTGCGTTTCGGCTTCCGCCTTCGCAATCTGATTTTCCAGCGCCTGGCTTTTTTGGCGTGGCGCATTCTCGGCACGGATTTTGGCCAATTGCGTCTGCGCGTCGGCCAGGTGCATTCTGGTGATCGCGGCTTCCTTGTTCAGGCTCGCGACCTGGAAATGCGCATATCCGGCAACGAAGGCCGAGCCAAGCAGCAGCAAACCGAGGGACTGCGCCATTGCAACGGTCGAAAAGTATTTTTTCTTTTTAAGGAAAATCGGATTGAAAAGATTGATCTGCTGGCTCATAGCGCGATCTCCTCTTCGCGCAACGCGGCGCCAAGCGCAAGAAAATATCGCTGCTGGCTTTCCAGCCGTTTCAATTCCGGTACGCTGGAGATATCGAAGAGACTGCTCAAATCGAGGATTTCGACCGGCGTATACAGATTTGCCGCCAGATAAGTCTGCAAACCCTTGCCTGCTTCACCCAATGGAAACAGCACCAGCTTCGAAAGCGTAATGAAACGATATTGCCGGTCAAGGTGATCGAAGGAGCGCTGTAACTCAAGCGTAATCTGATCATAACAGCCGTCTTTCTGCTCACTTTCATCTTGTTGCAGCTGCTGCAGAGTCACATCGATGCGCCGCGCCAGATAGAGCTCACCGGAAAAAGTCACTGTCAGCAAACCGCCCGATCCATCAAACGAAAGCACGGCAATGCCGCGGCCTGCCGGTTCCAGCATCGCCGATATATTGCGCTGGGCCATCTCGGGAATATCGATCACGCTGAGCGGAATCCTGGCTCCTTCGAACTCCGCCTGCCGTTCTTCGATCAACTGATTGCGCGCCGCCACCGCATACATTGACTGATTGCGCACCGGCGCATCCTTGTCGCCGGGGACCGCAAGCACATCAATCGTCGCGTCGTCGATATGAAAATCCAGCATGTCTTTCAGCCGCCAGCGCATCGCGGTCTTCAGCTCATGGGCAGGTACATTCGGCGCGTCGACCGACAGCAGCTGGTATTCGCCAGCCGACAATAGATTGCTGCAGCTGTAATGAGCGCCGTGCAGCTCTTTCGCAAGCTTGGACAGAGACTGATTTTCAATCGATTGACTATGCGGATGGAAGGCAACACGATCGACTGCCGGCGCGCCGGATGCGAGTCGTCTCATAAAAGCGACACAGGTTCCGTCGTCCTGAAAATGGACCACCATTCTGCCTATGTTTTTCCGTTTTTTCGCTAATAAGGCCATGCAACGACTTGTATATAAAGATTCACTTGAAATTAGGGGAATAAGCTGTTGTTGTCAATCATTTTTCCAGCGAAGCAACATTTTTGAAGCACCAGTTTCCTGAAGATTTTCCTGGTGGCATCTTAATCTTGCCTAATATCTTTCCCGCATATAAATCATGGGGCCGCGTTTATAGATACCGAACGTTGCACGTGCCGTCGGATTACTGCTGTAAGTCGGCCCACTTTGCAAATATGTTTTGTTGCCAGCGGCAAGATCGACCGTAATATCCACACTGCCTTTTCCAGTTGGCGCTGGTGTCGGCTTGGTCAACGTCAAAGCGCCTTTACCGGATACGAAGTTGCCGCCCAAATTCAAATTCGCGGCTTCCGTCAAATTGGCGGCGGTAATACCGCCCTGGTAATTACCGAACGACACCGTGGCATTGGAAATCGCTGTGCAATTATCCAGCGTATTTGGTACGAACGATGTTCCGTTCCAATACTCGGTCCCGATCGGAACCGGCAAAGCGAGCAGCTCGGAGCCATAAGCATTCGATAATTTGAGCTTGCCGAAACGCATTGCCTTGCTGCCGCCGCCAAACGCGATTCCGTTACCGGCGGAGGCAGTTCCGAACCGGGCAGGATTGCCGGCGAATGTAACCCCATCCGTATCGATCACATCTATTGCAAGCGCAATGTCGGCAGTGAACGGTGCATTTACTGCGGCCCCCCGGGTGAACAGGAGACCGGAGTCAGGGAGCCCGGTGTCGGTACTGAAAGTCAAGGTGCTCGCACCATTCGCAAAGCTCGCGATTGCCGGATCAGCCGCAATTGCCGGCAGCCCTGAAGTGTCCAAAAGCGGTGTCGCGCCGACAGGCGGAGCCAATGCATCGAAGCGTGAATAGCGTGCGGCCTGGCTGGCCGGCGCGAGGCTCATATTGGTCAGCTTTGCATAATCACCGGCGTAGTTGGTGGTAGTTGCATTAGTCAAACCATTGCTGGTGCCGTTTCTTGCAATAACGGAGATGACCGGCTGCGTCGTATAGTTGAAAATCTGACCGATATAGGTAAAGCCGCCGCAGGCAGCACCAAAAACCGGGACGTTATAGCTGACGCCGAAGTTATCCGGGATAAATCGTCCGAAACCACTGACGCCGGTAGTCTGCGCAACTGCGGCGCTGCCGACAGAGCATCCATACAGGCCGCCAACCAATGTATTGGAAAAACCGACTGCGCATTCGGTACCCGACGCGTCTACGCTGGTAAAAGTACTGTCGTATATCGCATTGGCATTCAGCCCGAAATTACCTACTTCGCTATAGAAAAAATTCGCACCCGTTGCGGCGCCCGTCAGCGGTGAAGCAGCGCCGAAGGCGCCTCCGATCGCCCCCCTGTTCGGGGTTCCGACTATTTCGTTGGAATTGATAACGGGAACGCCGTTGTACCCCGCAACCGATGTGGCTGCGGTCAAGTTAAATGGTGCGCCGGTTTTGATTGTCGGTCCGCCGCTGCTGCCGGTCTGCGTCGCATTCGTCGAACTAATAGTGAAAATCTGCGGACGAATGGAAAAATTATCGCCAGAGCAACTGGTAATCGATGGCGGCCCGGTATAGCGAATACGTACGCGTGCATTTGCGTGCGCGGTTGTCACAACGTTTCCTGCGGTCAGGGGGTGGCGTCCGGCGTTCGCGGAAGTGAATGTCTGGTTGGAAAGTGTCGCAATGACCGGAAATGTATCGCAGGTGCCGCTGGTGGCATCCACCACTTCCACGGACACGGTTCCGGTGAATCCGGTCGAAATCGCATTGGACGAATCGAGCGCAACAATATCGAGCGCAAGATTCGGCCCCGTGATTTTCGTAAAGATTTTCCCGCTAACCGGATGGGCGCCGGGTTCGACCACGTTGAAACTGGATACCGGAGGATTGACGGTAAGCGCCGCGATCGACGGCGTACCGTCGATCGCGTTCGATGAACCTATTACCCCTGTGCTATTGCTGTATGAGCCTGCGGCGCTGGCGGTCACGGAAATTCTGACAACGCAACTGCCGGATGCCGGGATCGTGCCGCCGCTCAATCCAAGTGAATTGCCTCCGGCGATACCGGTTGCCACGCCGCCGCACGTATTGCTCATCCCCGGCGCCGCAGCGTTGACGAGACCCACAGGATAAGAATCGGTAAATGCAAGGCCGGTGATTGGCGCCGGGTTCGGATTGTTCAACGTAACCGTCAAGGTACTGATGCCATTGATTGCAATAGCCGCTGGCCCGAACGCCTTGATGACGGTAGGTGCCGCCATTCTGGTGAAGGTCACTGCCGCGGTCTGTGTAATGCCGACACCAGCGGTCGTATCAGTCGCGGTGTACGTAATAGGCCCCTGGACCGTCAGATTTGTTACCGTGAACGTCACCACGCCGCTTGCGTTGGAAGGGCCGCTTGCCGGCGAGATGGTGGAACTGCCGGATCCTGCTGTCAGGGTGACGGTGTTGCCGGCGACCGGATTGCCGCAGCTATCCCTCAACGTTACGGTAATAGTCGATGACGTAGTGCCGTTCGCGGCAACCGACGCCGGGCTGGCGACCACGGTCGAAGTCGCCGCACTGGTCGGGCCGGCCGCGACTGTCAAGGACGTCGGAGCAGCGATTCCACCACCCTGTGTAGAGTTGACGGCGAAGCTGGGGTTGACGTAGGTTCCAGCCATACAAGCCGTCACGGTCACGGTCACCGTACAGATGTTGTTGCCGTTGATGGATCCCCCGCTTAACGACAGCGAAGAACCATTCGCGGCGGCCGTCGCCGTCGCTCCGTTACAGGTAGTGCTCGCCGCCGGTACGGCAGCGTTGGTTAATCCGGCGGGATAATTATCGGTAAAGGCAATCGATCCCGGGTTCCCGGGAGGGTCGTTGGATATGGTGACAGTAATAGTGGACGTTTCACCCGCAATAATTGATGCAGGTGTGAAGCTCTTGGTGACGGAATTTATATCCGCCAGCGCAGAAGGGGATGCGAGCATTATGGCGACGCCAAGCGCGCTCGAAAGCAGGCAATTCCGGTCAAGTCCGCCAAACGCGCGGTAGTGGATTGACGAAGTGTTTTGCAGGCGAAACACTTGGACGAAAAACCATGCCAGCATATTAAGAAGCATCACAAAAGATCGGCTCATCGCTTGTTTGTCCTCCAGGTGCTCGATGCAGCCAGAAAATCCAGCAACAACGCTCCAAGGCGCTTGCTTGTATCAGGTCTCATGCCGACTGCCGGTCCTGTGGTTGTCATATAGGTCACCGGCTCACCGTCGCCCGCAATTCGCGCTCGACATAGTGTGGCGAGCCGAAAGAAGCGCCGTTGGTTGCCGTCGACGTGAATTGGTATACCCGCACAACAGCACCTGCCTCGTTATGATCCGATTGACTGCAAACCACGCTGACCGCGAATCCTGCCAACGCACCGCCCAGTGGCGGCAGCGTAGTCGGCGATCCCGGGCAAGCTGGCGCCGCAGCCGGCGGGGCCGGTACCTGAAGCACCCGGTACAGTCCCCATTCAATCCCGGCGCGCGCTGCCTGATAGGCGCGCGCGCCTTCAATGTCCTGGGTTGCGGTCGTATGCTGGACGGTTGAAAAAGTCAGCATGAATGCGCCCAATGACGCCATTACTATCAGCAGGAAGATCGCGGAGACGATGGAAAATCCGCGCTGGGCGCTTACCCGCGCCTTGCGATGAATCTGCGGCTCTGTCGATCGTTTACGGAACATTGTTGATATGCGCCTCGTGGTAAAGCGTGACAGTCTCATTGCTTTGAGTAAGTGACAGCCGCATCGATACCAGGCCGCTGCGTTCGGTAATACCGGCGGTGTAGGTAAACAGACAATCGCTCACATTTTGTGCCAGCAATGCGCCGCCGCTGGCCGGCGGATCAGGTTGTCCGGCCGCAATCGCATAACCTGAATAACGAGTCAGCGTCGCCACACCCGCGGACAAGTCGCATCGGTAAGTAACCGGCGTATCGACCACTTGAAAAATGTGGCCTGGCGAATCGAATGGGAACGGATTTGTCGAGCTAATCGTTATATTGGAAACATCTACTCCGGTAGGCCCATTGTAAGTACGCCGGTTATGGGTAGCCAAAGTATTTCCGGCGTAGGCATTTGCTCCGTCAATGCCGAGGTTGTAAATTACGATCTGGTTCTGGTGCTCGCCAGCAGGAAACGTGGTCGGCGCAAATTGCATTGCCGGGCCGAGTAGCCCGAACTCTTCATCGTTCTCGGTAAATTTGAGTTCCTTGTCATTGGGTGGTGCATCTGGCTCGACACGATATCGCCCGCCTGCACTGGTCAGAAGAAACTCAATTGCAGTGCTGTTCGCTGTAGTGGTAATTCGTACGCTATTGGGCAACGCCAGATGCACGTCGCGCGAAAAGCGGCGCACCGCCGTATCGGCCACATCGGTCAGCTCGGCGCGCCGCGCGGTGTCGAAATATCCCTCTATCGGTTTCTGGATAAACACTGCAACTACGGCCGCGATGATGCCCGTGATGGCAATGACCACCACCGCTTCGACCAGCGTGAATCCGCGTTGCAGCAGTCTTGTCATCGATGTCCGCATCCGGTCACAATCCCGCATTGGGCGCATAGCGCGTCCGGTATCCGGTCAAGGTCAAATCAACGGTCGTGCCGGCGGTAACCCGGACATCGATTCGTAATGACGCGTCGGCCGGAACATCAGCGGGTACGGTTCCTACCGCGGCATCGGTGATGGTCACCGTTGCGGTGTAGTTCTCCAGGCCGGTGATGGGAACATTATCCAGGCCACGAATACCGGTCATTGAGAACCCGGGGACTCCGCTCCCTCCTCCGCCGTAGTCATTCACATTGTTGAATGGCGTGGGCGGATAGCGCGACTGACCGGCTTCGGCGCCGTACCCTTCCACTAGTGCTGGATCGGCGCAATCGCCCGGGCCGGTGGCCGTCGCGACGTTGGCGTCGGTCGGATCGCAATACGTGAAAGGTTGCAGCAGGATTTCTTCCAGAAGCGACTCGGCGATGGACAACGCCTGCTTGCGCAGCATCGGGTCGGCACTGGATTTGCTGGTGACGTTCATCACCGACAGGATGCCTGCGATGCCGACGCTGACGATGACGATGAACATCACGAGCTCGATCAGCGATATTCCAGATTGGCGGCTTTGACGGATGCGGTCAGGGATGAACATATCCGGTTTCCCGTTCTACCGTGATCGTTCTTGTGATCCCGTCTCCGACGACTCCTAGCACGACTGCAGCGCTCACGCTGGGCCGTCCCAGTGCGGAAAAGGAAAACGAAGCCGAACCGGCCAGGGTGACGCCGTCCGGTGCCGTTTTCTTAAATATGGAATTATCTGCAGGATTGATCACGCCGACGACACTAGCGCAGGTCGGATCAGAACCGTAAGTCAGGCACACCGTATTGCTGCCGGCGTCTGCATTCACGAATACATCGGTGTGCTGCGCGATCGCCGCCTTCTGCGCATATCGCAACATCGACAATACCTGGTCATGGTAACCGCGCGCTTCGAA
>JAKFFO010000126.1:0-4572 GCA_036675035.1 Oxalobacteraceae bacterium | reverse complement strand
AGCGCCCTGGCTGCTGCGGAAATTGAACCGTATTGCTGGACTGCGTTTAGAGCGGCTTGAAGCGCTTCGGGTGGGAGTGGTTGCGCTGCCATTATTTACCCTTCAAAGCCATTGTTTGTATTTCCGTGCCGGTTCCAACATCCCACCGCGCCGCAACAAGTATCGATTGCTTCAGACTTGCGCCCATCGACAGCGCACCAAGCGCCAAATGAGAACCAGAGCCGATTGCATAGAAATCATCCTCAATCGGGATTCCGACAAGTTCAGCGCCCCACCAGATCAATTTGCCTTCCGGCGAAAGCTCAAGCGCCTGAAACTCGCTGCTATCGTTGAATATTGGCTTTTGTTCCGGCGTCCTGCGCCACTCCACGAACCGCAATGCCTGTTCGACATTTCCAGCTATGCCGATCAGTGAACCGTTGATGCTGAATATTTTGGTGCTGCGGAACATAGCACCGCCTGAAATACGCTTATCAGCCGCCATGCCTGACCGATTGCAAACGATTGTCGTCATTCAGACCTCAAAGGATTTCATGCAGATTACTTTTGCAAGCTGGCCGGATTCGAGCCAGTACATTTGATTGAGCTGCCCTAGTTGCTGGCACTCTTCGAGGGAGGAAACGTAAATAGAGAGGGATGAGGACTCGAACAGTATGAGAAGGATAAATCCCATTGCATCACCTCTATTTTTTGAACTCGCGGAACAATGCTTCGTCTTTTTCCTTGCTACCTCTGGAACTGCCGAACTCGAACGAGAACACATCACGCACCGCCGCAGCCAATACGCCAGCCACGAACATGATTGCGTTGACGCTGCGCTCCGGCAGGCTCCCATCCTTCGCCACGAACCACACGCAAGCGACAAGCCCGCCGACCGCGAGAAAGGCGAGAATGTCAGCCCGCCAGTTGTATCGGCCAGTCTGCGCAATGGCAACATCACGGTTCCTTGCGTTCTGACGATCTGCCAGATACGCCTTTTCCAGATCCGAATCGTTCGCCATCACTGCCATCTTGAATTGCATCGCCAGCGCGGGATCGGCTTGCAGTGCGATCATTGCCTCGTCTGCCGTTCCCTTGCCTGTAACGGTCTTTGCAATGTCGATAACCTGCCCTGCGACTGCGCCGGCAGTATCGGAATCGGTGAAATACTTGATGATTGCAGGGGCGAACTGTGACGCTAGAGCGAGTCCAATTGTGATCGGGTCCATTACGAATCCTCTGCCATGTGGTTAAGGTTGCCAACGATGCGCCGCGCCCACCCTTTGCCGAATTGCGGCCATGTGGATAGCTTCGTGTAGAAATAGAGCCGCTCCGCATTGAATCGCGCGAGAACGTCTGTTACTGACATGCCCTTGATTGCGGCCAGCGATATAGCGCCAATCTCGCCATCGTCGGCAACGTCTACCGCCCTTTGCAAGAACCGGACTGCGTTTTCTATGCCGTGGTTATAGGCAGCATCGAACACTTGAAAGCCAATCGCACCATCGTATTGATCTGCTTTGATGCGGTCCCAATACGCGGATTTGGCGATACTCTTCGCCCGCTCGCGTGGAAGTAGATTCATCGGGCCGGTGTAGCCATGCGCCCGCGCTACCCTTGCCGTAACGCCAAACATGGTTTCACCGCCCGGGTCATCGCCGTGGTTCGAGTACCCCCCTTCGTGTCCAATTAATCTATTGAAAGCGTCGTCAAAGGTCACGGTTTTTCCTCAAGCTGCCTCATTCGCGCCTCGTGCTCTCTGTTGTCGCGCTTGTCGGCCTTGGCTTTGAAATACCAGTTAATTCCTAAGCCGATTACACCGATACACACGCCAATCAAGCCAAAGAACTCATTTGAAAGGAACCAGCCCGCAACACTTGTTCCGGCCCCCGTGTATGCTGTTTTGCTGCCGACTGCGGCTAGTGTTGCGTCTAAAGTTTCTGATCTCACGGGGCTTCCTTATGAGCGGGTAATAAAAAACCGCTCTAGGCGGCAGGTTTGTCGTTTCGCATTGCAGGGTGAAAGTGGTATCGCGTCTGCTCTTTTAAAAACGCGTTGTAGCAATGATCCGGACCTTGCCTGATGATGTACAGGAATACCCAATCAACGACGGCGCGGCGCTTCTTGTATCTTGCTGTGTCGTGGAACCGTCCGAGCCTGCTGGAAATGGTTTCATCGGCCCAAGTGTTTTTGCTGAACGGATTAAAGAGGAAAACATTGCCGGCCTGGTCAAGCACGATGAACATCTGCGTAAATCCGTGCTTCCATTCGACCGATGCAAACCATTCGCGCATGATTACTCTCCGTAAGTTAAGGGCCAGCCGGTGGAAAAGTCGTAGGTTTCGGGATCGGCGCTCGCTTCCATTGCGATGCGGTGCTCTTCGGCCTTGGCAAATATCGCCTGATCGCTTGCCGCCGCCGTCTGGAAAATCTGATTCGCAAGCGCCTGCGTCATGCCGACAAAGGTGCCGTCCATTGTTTTCCACTGAACCGGAGGAACGGCCGCGCCGAACATCACCAGCGCGATCTGCTGGATCCGGCTGGCATCGTCGGAGTGGAACCACTTGTCTACACCATCCACACTGACCATCACGCCGCCGGATTTGCGGCGGTCGCGCTCGGCCTTGATCTGGTCCCATTTCGTAATTTCTTCCCCATACGGCATCCACTCGCCGTCCACCAGCCTCCACTTACCCGGCGCAAGGTTGAAATCGTCCGGTTCGTCCCGTGCCAACTCGCCCGGCGCGTTCGTCTGAGTGAAACCGTGCGCAGTTAGCACATTTGATGCAGTGGAGCGAAACGACTTTTTCATCATGAATCTCCGTTAGGAACGGTGTAGCTGAGGGCGCTTATGTCAGCGGAGGCGGCAGTCGCGCTGTTCTGGTAATACATCTGCTGCGACACGTTTGGCACTTCCAGTTCCATGTCGTTGAACGTTGTCTTGCCAGTCTCTGGCTGCTCACCTGCAATCAGCGTCCAATTAATGCCCGTGGATAGCCGCAGCGTCATGGATGACGATGATGCGCTGTTGGAGTTGGCATAGCGAACACGCACTTTTGCGCGAGAGGCAATCGGCGGCATCGCAGCGGCTAGTGAAACAGTTGTCTCGGACGTAGCTGCGCCTGCGGCCAACGCAGATAATTCAGCCTGCCGGTGCGCAGTTGCGCCGCGCACGAACACCGAGACAATATTGCCGGACGAATCCAGATACAACCCGGTAGCAAAGGCCCAATGCGTATAGCCAGTTGGCAGGGTTGGCCCAGTTGACGGCGGGGATGCGCTCGATACCGAGGCGAGCGTCGTGTCGTTCCATATGAAATAGGGGTAGACCCAAGATGAGACAGTGAATGCTGCTGCCTGATCACGTCCGTTTGCGATTGGCCCAGCCAGCCCCAAATCATTGGTAATCGTGCCGGTTGCGTAGCGTGTCACTGTGCCGCCCGTTGCATTGCGTAGCACGACGGCATCTGCTGACAGGTCGAATTTGGTTAATGGCGTGGCGGCGTTGACGTTGCCGATCAGACCCATGACGCGGGGGGATGAGTCTGCGCCAAGCGCTGTTCTCGCCTCCGCTGCGTCACCTGTTGCGCCAAGCAATCCCGTAACGTAGTCATGAAATTCCCCCATTCCGGTGCGCATCGTTGCGTTAGACGGCAGAGGATAAGTGTCTGATAGTGCGGTTCTGAGTGGAGGCGTTGCCATTTAATACCCCTTAACAATAATGTCTGCTGTTGCGCCGCTAACGGCTGTGTGTGCTGCGTTGTATGCTTTTAGAACCGGAGCCAATGGCGCGGTCTTGTCTGTTTCGATAGTTTCCGCACCGCTTGCGTTGGCTTGCAATGTCGGGGTGATGGTCTTGATTGCGGTGAAATTCGACGCGTACGGAACGACTGTCCCTGCTGCGTCTATTGCGATGTCCTCGATATATTCCACAATGTCGGGCGCATCGATAATCAGCTTTAGCGTCGCGATCTGGCCTTGCACCGCGCCCGCGCCAATCGTCAAACGGAATTTGAATACATCGTTCGATGCGACGATCTGACCGGGCCACGGAATCAATACGCCGGGAGGTCCGTAGAAAGAATCCGCATCTGGACCATAGGCAGAATCGGAATCCGCGCCATAGGCCGAGCCGGGGCCGACAAGCTGATATTCAATGAACAGATCGACGCCTTGAATGACATGCTCAATCGTCATCAGCGAACCGGCGAGCGCACTGTTTAGCGGTATTTCATCGGTCGTGTAGACCATTTCCGCGTATGCCGATGCGTTATATGCTGGATCGTTGTCTGCTCCGTAGGCTGATTGGTTATCCGAGCCATAGAAAGAATCTGTTTCGTCTGCGATCAAGTCACCTAGAATGACCGTGCAATTTGATAACGTGCCGGGGAATCCGGCCGCGTGAAAGTCGAATTCCTCCACCACGTTGGCAACAGGAATATCACCAAGGTTCGTGATGATGTTCGCGCTTGCGGTCGATGATGTTGATCTGGCTGGCTATAAATTCCGCTTCCATTACGGCAATAACCTTGATTGGGGCACTGCGGTTCCGCTGCATACGGGGCTGATTGTCTCGGCACCGTTCGTCCTTGT
>JAKFFO010000188.1:0-4586 GCA_036675035.1 Oxalobacteraceae bacterium | reverse complement strand
ACAGGAAGATTACACCAAATCGTGTCAGTTTGACAAAGCCTTTGCCGGTCATTCGGTGCGCCGTGTTGCGCCGGTCATCGCTTGTCTTTCACAAGCGTGATCTGGTGTCACGGCATCGATCGGCGCAATGACTGTACTTCCCCATGGGCCTGTATTGCCATTTCCGTATGGCAATACAGGTTTGCCCAAAATCGCCAGCATGTCTGCATGACGCAGGCTCTGGGCATGGCATCGGGCATCGATTTTTGGCGCCTATGCAGGCAAACCGGCAAAAACCAGTTTTTCAAGGAATGAGATTCAAATGAAAAAATCAGCGCATTTATTCTGATGTCGGCTTTTCTCGCGGCCGGCTGTACCACTGTCATCGACCCGTTTCCAGCCAGAGTCATCGTGCACGAACCGCGCCCGACCCATGTCGTGATCACCAATGACAATGGCGACGGCAAGCATTGTCCACCTGGCCAAGCCAAGAAAGGCCGCTGCTGATCAGCGAAGCAGTATCAGCGGCGGCGCCACTATTATTGCCATCTCGATTCAGCTTCCAGTTCCATCCTCGCTATGCCGCGCTGCCGGGTTCAGCCCGGCGAAGCTTGCCGGGGGTCGGTCGCTTCCCTGGCGGGCAGCAGTTCGACCTTGAGCCAGCCGGGGTGACGCAGATCGAATGCTTTGTATGCATCAATCGCCGATGCCAGATCTTCATGCCGGGTGATGATGCTGGTCGGGTCGAAACTGCCGCTGCGGATCAAGTCGATCAGGCGCGGAATGTATTTGCGGTGGTTGCAGTTGCCCATCCTGATCGTCAGGTTCTTGTTCATCGCCATGCCGATCGGAAATGAGGTGTCATTGGGCGGATAGACGCCGATGATCGACAGCGTGCCAGCTTTGGCCAGCGCCTGGACCGCCCACTGCTGCGCCTGCGATGGCGCCCGGCCAGGATGCCAATTGTCGCCGGCCGGATGCTGCACCGGTGCGATCGCCTCGACTTCCTGTCGGAACGCTTGCTGTTGCTGCGCTGCCTGCGCGGCGGCCGGGCCATGCTGCGGGCATTCCGCATCGACTCCGACCGCATCGATGGCCCGATCGACGCCGATGCCGCCGGTCAAATCCTGAATCACCTGGACCGGATCTTCCTCATCGAAGTTGATCACTTCGGCGCCTTGTCGCCTGGCTATTTCCAGCCGGTCCGGCAAGTTATCGACCGCAAAGATGCGGCCGGCATCCATCAGTTTGGCCGATGCAATCGCGAACTGGCCGACCGGTCCGCAACCGAACACGGCAACCGTATGGCCCGGTTTGATGTCGGCCAGGTCGGCGCCGAAATAACCAGTCGGGAAAATATCGGACAGTAAAATCGCCTGGTCGTCGCTCACTTCCTCCGGCAACTTGACCAGATTCACGCTGGCAAAAGGAATGCGCGCCTTTTCCGCCTGCAAGCCGCCGAAGCCGCCAGACAGTTCCGGGCCGCCGTAGAAGGCGGTGCCGGCGGCAGGGCCGTTCGGATTGGCATTGTCGCATTGGGCGTAATAGCCTTCGCGGCAATACGAGCAGTAGCCGCAGGCAATCGTTGATGGAATCACAACCCGGTCGCCGACCGACAGATTGCGCACGCCGTCACCGATCTGTTCCACCACCCCGACGCCTTCATGGCCAAGCACCGTGCCGTCGCGCATGCCGCTGAAGGTGCCGCGCACGAAATGCAGGTCGGTGCCGCAGATCGCGCTGGCGGTCAGCCGCACGATCGCATCGGTGGTTTGCTCAAGGCGCGGCTCGGGCACTTCTTCCAGGCGGATATCGCCGACATCGTGAAACACAACGGCTTTCATGGGGGAGGCTCCTTGTCAAATCGATGGCAACGCACGTACAGGCTTCCCCGATATAAGTTCAGGTCAGCGGCGGCACTTCGACGGGCGTCGGTTCGGGGGTGGTTTCCGGGATGAGCGGCTCTGGCATGATGTCCGGATTATCCGGATTGTCATTGTCAGGAAATTCCGGTTCCGGTTGCTGGCCCGGTTCCATTTCCCGCTGCGGTTGCACCGGTTCCGGGATTTCGGTTGGCGCCGGAGGCGAATGTAAAACCTGTTGCGTCATGAGAGGGTCCATTACGAATAGTGAATATTGCTGGCGTGAGCGAACTAGTTCGACCCTGGCCAAAATAATAAATTCATCATTTTTATGAGCAAGAAATAGCCTCCGGCAATCAGGCGTGGACAACTAGTAGACCGTCCAGTTAGTTTGATGGGATAGAAATTGATGGATTTTTTTGTCTGGCAAGGCGCGAGGAAGCGCATAGCGAGCTATGCAATGACGAGCAACGCAGCCAGACGGAAAAAGACGCAATTTATACCCATTGAAATTAGCTGGACGGTCTACTAGACTGGGCGCTTATTTCGGGCGCGGCGCCTGCAAGCCGACGTCCGGGCGTGACAGTCGGCCTTCACGCAATTCACCGACGGCTGCGGCAACGGCCCGGGCTGCATTGCGCACTTCTTCCTGCACCGCCAGATCGCGATCCAGCACTTCATGGCTTTGCGCATAGGATTCGTAATAACCGATATAGCGGTCGATGCGCGATAGCGGGCCAGCATCAACCAACCCCATCCAGTCCAGCCAGTCGGCCAGTGCCCGCCGCGTCCCTTCGATGCCGGCAACATCGCCATGCACCACCAGCCCATACGCGCGGCCCGCCAGATGCTTCGGATAGTCCCAGCCCTTGAGCTCCAGCTCCTTGGCTTTTTCCGGATCTTTCCCCGAGGTGGTGGTCGGGTCGGGATTGCCGCCATCGGCGCAGACCAGCCGGTCGATCATCAGCTTCAGCGCGCTGGGCGATTGGTACCAGTACACCGGCGTCAGGATGATGATGCCGTGCGCTGTCACCCATTTCTCATAGATTTCCGCCATCCAGTCATTGGTCTGGCGCAGCGCATGGTTCGGATAGCAGCTGCATGGCCAATGACATAGCGGCATGGCCGTCGATACGCAGCCTTTGCATGGATGGATATGCCAGTCATAGTCAGAAACCAGCCGGCTCAAATCCAGCACATCGACCTCGATGCCGTCGGCGGCCAGCGTGTCCTGGGCAATTTGGGTCAGACGGAAGGTCTTGGACATCTCGCCGGGACAGGTGCCGTCGTTGCGGTCGGCGCCGCAAATCAGCAGGATGCGCGAGCGGGTGGCTGGGTTTTTCTGAATGGCTTCCGCGGCCAGCAATCGGTCGCGGGTCTGGCGCCATTCCACCGACAGCGCGTAATCCGGGTCGGCAAACCCGGCGCCGGCCTTTTCGGTGTGCGCGGTCTTATGTTCATGGATGTAATTGTCCCAGGCGACTTCTTCCACCTGAGTCAGCGCATCCTCGACTGTACCGAATGATGGATGGCCAAACGACTCTTGGAAGCGCTGATGAAATGCTGCGCGACTGAGCATTTCGCCGAACTGGCCCTTGCGCGGCTTGGTCATTGGCCCTCCAGAAATGAATTAAATAAATCGGACATGGCTACTGCTCCCCTATAGAGTGGGCTGCACCCGCAAAGTTGCGCACACCTGCCGGCTGGATGCTTTGCATCCATCAAGCAATTCCTCGCACTCTTTATCGGTCAGCGCTTGCCGTGCCGTATAGAAAAAAATATGCGCATCGCTACAGTGTGCATGGGCAAGTTGACAGCGTTATGCCGTCAAATGATGTCCGGTTGATAAGAGGTAGGCACTACGGCATTGCGAATTTGACACAATGCCACCCAGCTTCAGGTGCTCTCTTTCCTTGTGAAAATCAGGTAAGCTCAGGCCTGGTTTTTTGAGGTTCCGCTTGCCGCAGGTAACAGCAAGAGCCGACGTGATTTTCATAGTGGGCCACACGGGTCGGCAACAGAATAGGTGAAATGAAGTGCAGGAAATGAAATATCTGGCTGGCTATCCGGAAGACTTGAAGCAGCAGGTGCAGGGCTTGATCGCGCAAGACAAACTGGCCGGCGTGCTGTTGAAAAAATATACGGCAGCGCATGACATCCGCACCGACAAGGCGCTGTATGACTATGTGCTGGCGCTGAAAAGCGCCTACCTGCGCAATGCCGAGCCGATCAGCAAAGTAGGTTTTGACAACAAGCTCCAGGTGCTCAAGCACGCGCTGGGCACCCATACCTTCATCTCCCGGGTGCAGGGCGGCAAACTCAAGGCCAAGCATGAAATCCGCGTCGCGTCCGTGTTCAAAAATGTGCCGATCGCGTTCCTGCGCATGATCGTCGTGCATGAGCTGGCGCATTTGAAGGAAAAGGAACACAACAAGGCGTTTTACAAGCTGTGTGAATACATGGAACCGGCATACCACCAGATCGAATTCGATCTGCGACTGTACTTGACCTATATCGATTTGGCGAAAGGCGCGTTATGGGACGGGCAAGCCAGACTTGAATAAAAAGACATACGGCACCGGCATTGCAAGCATGCCGGCCCTCGAATTACGCCTTTCCGGACACAAGGAAATCTCCAAGCCAAAATTTCGGACAGGCTCCAAGATGGCGATAGGTTAAACTTGGTCAAGTCAACAGGAGAATGCATTGACCAAGGAAACGGCACTATCATTGATTCTCGCCATT
>JAKFFO010000155.1:0-89468 GCA_036675035.1 Oxalobacteraceae bacterium | reverse complement strand
GTAAAATTGGCGGATTGTCGCGCAATGCGGAGTCGACTGCGCGCATTCATCATCCCAACGCGGAACATCTGTCGCATTTGTTTTTAAGCGCGGTCAAACCGAGTCTGCTGTCCGGCATGTTTGCGACCCATCCACCGATTCCCGAACGCTTGCGCCGCATCTTTGGCAAAAACGTCGGCCTGCTTGATGCGCCCGAGCTCGCGCAGGAAGTTGCCAACGCAGAACCGTTGCCGGATATTCCGTATGTCGCTTCGGGGTTTGCCGGCGCAGTGGGGGCGCCGGCGATCGCGCCGGTCGCTATTTCATCGGCCGGGCCCGGCTACGGCCTGGCCGGTGCCGCACACCTTGCGCCGGAGCTCGAAAGCGCACTGCACGATCCCGAGGCTGCCGGCGCCGTCGTGTATGCGTTGCTATTGGAGAGGGATGCGCAGCGCGATGTTCAGATGGCGGTCTTGCGGGCCGAGGTGCCGCAGCAAGCGGCATTCGTCGGGCATCTGGCTGAATCCGTTGACAGCCTTCCCAAAAGCGCGCGCCTGCCATTGCTGGATCTGGCGATGCCCGCGCTCCGGCAACTGCCGCAAACGGAACGAGCGATACTGCTGGCAACGGTCGACAAGCTGATTGCCGCGGACAATAAAATCACGCTTGCGGAATTCGTGTTGCAAACCGTACTGGCGCGCCGCCTTGACCCGCATGCGGGACGCGCCGTACCAGTGGAGTTCCGCGCAATCGGCGAGCTGAAAAGCGAATGCGCGCTATTGCTGTCTCTGGTGGCGCACGTGGCGGCGTCAGCCGGCGCGATGGATCGGCACGAAACGCCGGTGCAGGCATTCATGCGCGGCGCCGAGCGCTGCCCGGAGCTCGGATTGTCTGCCGACGATTTATGCTCCGTATCCGCAATCGGGTTTTCCAGCGCAAGGAATGCACTGGATCGTGCCAACCGGCTTGCGCCGCTGGCCAAACCGGCATTGATCAAAGCGCTGCTTGCAACGGCCGGTGGAGATGACAAGCTTGCTGCAGCCGCAGCCGACATACTTCGTGCAATTTGCGCCGCGCTGGATGCGCCGATTCCGCCCGCCGTGACGGCAACATACGCGGATTTCCTGTAAAGATACTGAGCCGATTGCGAAGACGTCCTCGCGGATGAACTCGTAAAGATCAGTGATGCGCTGCCCGGCAGGCATGCAGGAAATCTGCGGTCCAGCGCGAAGAAACGTTCAAGCATCGGGACCAGTTCCGGCACGGTAGATCGAGCAGTGCAATAATGTCCGTGCCCCTATCCGTCCGGAGAATTTCAAGATGAAAATGATTTCCCTTTCAAAGGTGTTTTTGTTCAGCCTGTTTGCATTTGCCATCAATGCCGGTGCGGCAACTACCGCTGCGGAGCAGGTCAAGGTGGTATATCACCTGGCCGATGGAATTGACCAGGCTTCACGCGCGATGGCGAATATTCGCAACCATCTGCGCGGCGACCCGGACGCGAGAATCGTTGTGGTTGCGCTCGGTGACGGAATCAGGTTTCTGCTTGCCGGAGCCAAGGACCGCAACGGCAGACCGTTCGATAGCCAGGTCAGCGCTCTCGAAGCAAAAGGCGTGGATTTCCGAATTTGCAACAATACGCTGACGGCCCACGAAATCCCGGTGTCGCGGGTCGTTCCGGAAGCGAAACTGGTCCCCTCCGGTGTAGTGGAAGTCGCGCGATTGCAGGCACGAGAAGGGTTTGTTTATTTGCGTCCATAGCCAGATTGACGTGACTGAAGACCCTCGGCGCCGGCTCACTGAAATGACTATAATGTTCGCATCCAATATGCAGAGCAAATGTCAGGAAGACCATGCAAGCTGAAACATCTACTTCCTCCCCGAAACGTACGTGGATCCGGATTCTGGCGGGGATGGTGGTCGTCGCGGTTGCGGTTGCCGGGTATTTTTCTTTTTCGGCCCGCGAAGCTGCGCCCCAGGTCACCTTCACCAATCTGAATGGTGAAAAAATCACATCGCAAAGTCTGCGCGGCAAGGTCGTGATGGTGAATTTCTGGGCGACATCGTGCGTGACATGCATCAAGGAAATGCCGCAGATGGTCGCGACTTACAACAAGTATAAGGATCAGGGACTGGAATTCGTTGCGGTTGCGATGAGCTACGATCCGCCGAACTATGTGTTGAATTACGTGCAGACGCGCAGTCTGCCGTTTCAGGTCGCGCTCGACACGCAGGGTGAACTGGCGAAATCGTTTGGCGACGTAAAGCTGACACCCACCACCTTCGTGATTGACAAGAAAGGCAATATCATCAAGCGCTATGTCGGTGAGCCGGAGTTCCCAGTGTTGCATCAGTTGCTGGAAAAGGAACTGGCGGCTTAACACGCTTCAGGAGCAGTCAATAAAAAAGGCCCATTCAGGGCCTTTTTTATTTTTACCGGCGTCGCTCAAGGTCGGATATTTGCACTTGCGTCAACCGATACCCGCTTCGTACGCCTGCTGGTCGGCATGGTAGGAACTGCGCACCATCGCGCCGACTGCCGCATGCACGAACCCCATCTTGTACGCTTCTTCCTCAAACATCTTGAATGTATCAGGATGCACATAACGCCGCACCGGCAGATGATCACCGCTCGGCATCAGGTATTGTCCGATGGTCAGCATATCGACATCGTGCGCACGCAGGTCGCGCATCACTTGCAAGATCTCTTCATCGGTTTCGCCTAACCCCACCATGATGCCGGACTTGGTCGGGATCTCCGGATGCAGCGCCTTGAAACGCTTGAGCAGATTAAGCGAATAGGCGTAGTCCGAACCCGGGCGTGCCTCCTTGTACAAGCGTGGCACGGTCTCAAGGTTGTGATTCATCACGTCCGGCGGTGTAGCCTGCAAGATCTCGAGCGCGCGATCCGCACGTCCGCGAAAGTCCGGCGTCAGAATTTCGATTTTCGTCGCCGGCGACAGTTCGCGCACGCGCTTGATGCAAGCCGCGAAATGTCCGGCGCCGCCATCGCGCAGGTCGTCCCGATCGACCGACGTGATCACGACATAATTGAGCTTCAGCGCTGCAATGGTTTTCGCGAGATTTTCCGGCTCGTCCGCATCGAGCGGATCGGGGCGGCCGTGGCCGACATCGCAGAACGGGCAGCGCCGTGTGCATTTGTCGCCCATGATCATGAAGGTCGCGGTACCTTTTCCAAAACATTCGCCGATATTGGGACACGATGCTTCTTCGCACACCGTCACCAGCTTGTTGGCGCGCAGAATATCCTTGATTTCGTAGAAGCGGGTCGAAGGAGAGGCTGCCTTGACCCGGATCCATTCAGGTTTCGGCAATCTTTCGGCCGGGATAATCTTGATCGGGATACGCGCAGTCTTGCCGGCGCCTTTTTGCTTTTCGCTTGGATTATAGGTTGATGACGCGAGTGATTCTTTTTCGAGTGTCATGTTGCAGAATGCTTCCTGTCAGTTCGTTCCAGCGGGGCCTTTGCGCATTGAGTCAACAGTGCCGGCTTCGCAAGGGACGTTTTCATTTTGCCAATCGTACCGCCAGCTTTTGAGCAAGCGCCGACTGCATGTCCGGAAGAGCGATTTCAACCCCGACAGTTCGCATGTCGATGGTTGCCAAACCTTCATAGCCGCATGGGTTGATCCACGAAAAAGGGGTCAAATCCATTGCAACGTTCAGCGCCACTCCGTGATAAGTGCAGCCGTTACCGCGTACTTTCAAGCCGAGCGCGGCGATCTTCGCGTTTTGCCAGCGACCGCTCGCCATGTAAATTCCCGGCGCTCCCGGCTTGCGCGCGCCTTCAAGATTATACGCCGCCAGAACGTCGATTACCGCCTGCTCGATCTGATGAACGAATTCGCGCGCCAATAACCGTCCGCCCGCTTTATTGCGCCGCAAGTCGATCAGCAGATAAACGATCGCCTGCCCCGGCCCGTGATAGGTAACTTCGCCGCCGCGATCGGTCTGCACTATCGGAATCGAATGCGGATCGAGTACATGGGACGGATCGGCGCCGAGGCCCAGCGTGAATACCGGCGGGTGCTCGACTATCCACAATTCGTCCGGGGTATTCGCGGTGCGGTTGTCGGTAAAGGCGCGCATCGCGGCGAAGGTTTCGGGATAGTGCTCGAGGCCGCGATCGACGATGATTGGC
Source organism: Oxalobacteraceae bacterium (assembly GCA_036675035.1). GTDB lineage: Bacteria > Pseudomonadota > Gammaproteobacteria > Burkholderiales > Burkholderiaceae_D > MESE01. The sequence continues at coordinate 85,327 of JAKFFO010000155.1, read as the reverse complement.
GATGACATGCCGCAAGTGTACCGAATCGGCGTCAATCGTGTGATCGAGAGGGCAAGGCGGCGAAGGTCCGTTCCGGTGTTTCGGCATTTGCGAAGCGGCCGGCGCATGGCAACGTGTGGCTAGCGGTGCCGCTGCAGTGATGGACAATATGGAACTGCCGACGGATGCATGTTCCTTTGCTCTCCATGCCGGTCAATTGCATCCGCATTCTCCGGCTTCGGAACTGGGCGCCGCGCTGCTGGTGCGGTAACCGTCTCTTTTCCACCAGTCCAGTCCGCCGATCAATTCCCGCACGCGAAACCCAAGCCTTGCCATGTTGAGTGCTCCCTTTGTCGACGCGTTGCAGCCGATGCCGTCACAGTAAGTGACAATCAGGGCGGCATTGTCGAGATACTGCGTCGATTCTGCAGTCATGGTCCGATGCGGCATGTTGACTGCGCCGGGCAAATGCTCCGCCTGGTACGCCTGCGGCGAGCGCGCGTCGATGATCACGATATCCTGGCCCGACTCCAGTGCCGCCTTCAGGTCCGCGGAATCGATTTCGCAGGCGAGCTTGTCCTGGTAATGCTGCACCAGCTTTTCCATCTTTGCATTCTCCGGTTTGGCGATTGATTGCGAGGCGTATGCCGATTTCAACCTGCCTTCAGGCGCATGTGCCGCAGCTCGTCTCCGGGCTACGCAATGGAGCCGTTGGACACTCGCCGGTGTTCGCGTCGTTCAGGATCGGTTGGTTTTTTCCTGATTGCTTGCGGTGGCCAGCGCGGACCGGGCGAATATCGATTCGACTCGGACATTTCCCGGCTTCAATCACGATCAAGCGATCGGGCGGGATCGCCAACTGGTCGCCATTATCGAGCCAATGATCGTCCGGCATCCCTTCGATGGTGACCCACGCCAATCCGTCTGCAATATGCAGTGTTTTCGACTCATGCGCGATCCCGGCCAGAATCTGGCCCGGCAAGATCGTATGTGAATTTTTTGTGAATAGACCGGTCATCAGCGCTTGCTCCTCGATCAGGTAAAAAAAGCAATAAAATTAGCGCATGTCCAGATATCAAGGCGCGTAGACAAATTCTAGTGCTTGCCGGCCTGTCAACAAAACGATATATTTTCATTTGTTTTGATAATTTAACTAACATATAACCATGGCTGATTTACGGCGGCTTCCGAATCTGGCGGCGTTGCGCGCGTTTGAAGCTGCCGCCCGGCATCAGAATTTTTCGCGTGCGGCGGAAGAAATTCATGTCACGCACGGCGCAATCAGCCACCAGGTACGTTCGCTGGAAGACGGCTTGGGGATTGCGCTGTTCATACGGCACGGCAAGCGCATAGCGGTAACGGCCGAGGGCGAACGCTTTGCGGCAACCATACGGAAATCGTTGATGGATATCGCCGATGCGGCCGACGCGATCATGAACAGCGCCAGTCAAAAGCGCCTGACAATCACCACCATGCCTTCATTCGCATCGCGCTGGCTGGCGCCGCGGCTCGGAAAATTCATTGATTTGCATCCGGATACCGAGGTGGTGCTGCAGTCGAGCAATCACCTGGCAGATTTTTTTCGCGAGCAGGTCGATGTCGGCATACGCTTCGGCGAGGGCCGCTATCCGGGACTGGCGGTTGAAAAGCTGATGGGGGATTATTTTTATCCAGTCGCCAGTCCGGCTTACAACGGCGGAAAATTGCCCGCCGTGCCGCAGGAACTGGCGCAATACACGCTATTGCGTTCGTCCGATGCCGAGCACTGGGCGCCCTGGTTCGAGGCAGCCGGCGTGGATCTGGCGGAACCGACCGGCGGGGTACTGTTTCAGGATTTGTCGATGCTGGTTCGATTGGCGTCCAGCGGCGGCGGCATCGCGCTGGTGCGCCATGTCGTCGCGATGCAGGAAATCATGGCGGGAGAATTGGTCCGGCTGTTCGATGTGACCGTGCGCAGCCCTTATTCGTATTATCTTGTTTGCGCGCCGCACGCCTTGCAAAAGCCGCAGGTCCAGGCGTTTCGCGCCTGGCTGTTGAATGAAGTCGAACAGTTCAAGATCCAGAGCGGCTGGGCGGAGCCAATATGACAGTCGATCGTCACAGTACCATCTTCACCATTGGGTGAGAGGTCAACGCCAGGTACAGGTTGTCGAGCTGCTCGCGGCTGGTAGCTCGCACGGTGACCGTCAGGCCGAGGTAGTTGCCTTGGGCAGATGGGCGCATTTCCATTTTTCCGGCATCGAAAGTCGGATCGTACTGCTTGACCAGGTCCACCATGGTTTGCGCGAATGCGTCCTGCATCGCGCCCATGATCTTGATCGGAAAATCACTCGGATATTCAATCAGGCTGTCGGTCGGGTTTGACATGGTGTTGATCCTTGATGGCGGCAGGTATTTATCCGAAGCGGGCATTATCTCGCCTTGGCCGCCTGATACGCTTTGTACAATCGTTGATAAATGGCGCCCGGCTTGCCGTCGCCCACCGTCTTTCCATCGATGCTTGTCACCGGCAACACCTCTTTTGTCGCAGATGACAGCAGCACTTCATCGGCGGAAAAAACCTCGTCGCGCGAAATCCGCCGCGCTTCCAGCGGAACGCCTTCAGCGGCGCATAGTTCCTCGATAAGGCCGTACCGAATTCCTTCGAGGATCAGGTTGTCTTTCGGCGGTCCCATCAGCGTGCCGTTCCTGACGATCCACACATTCGATGCCGACGCTTCGCTCAGGAACCCATCCCGGAACTGGATCGATTCGACCGCATCGTTTTCGGCCGCATACTGCGCTGCCAGCACATTGCCCAGCAGCGAGATCGATTTGATCTCGCAACGCAGCCAGCGCTTGTCTTCCATCGATACGCATGCGACTCCTTTTGCGCGGACTTCGGGCGACGGAAGCGACAGCGGACCGGTCATGATGAATACGGTCGGCGTCGTACCTTTCGGAAAGGCATGGCCGCGCTTGGCGACGCCGCGCGTCACTTGCAAATAAACCATTTGATCGTCCGCCGAATGTGCGTTGACCACCTGGTTGATCAAGTCCATCCATTGTTCTCTGGTATGCGGATTCGTGATCTCGATTGCCGCAAGGCTGCGAAACAGACGCGCCATATGCTGCTCCGCACGGAACATTCTGCGACCGTAAATCGGAATTACCTCATACACGCCGTCGCCGAAGATGAAGCCGCGATCCAGCACCGGAATCTTCGCTTCGGAAAGAGGCGTCATCGCACCATTGAGATAGACCAGGGGATCGTTCATGAAGATGTCCTTTGTATGAGTAGGCAATTTTCACACATTTACGCTGCGCCGGTGTGCAAACGCGCGAGCATGGTAGTGACAGAGGGGCGCAGATGAGCCGTGTAGCGAAAATAATATTGGTGCTTTCCGGGTTGCCTGATTCAAAGCGCGGTCATTTCCAGGCGCGCAATGCAACGAGGATCTCGATGCCGCAGCGGCATGGAGATCCTCGAACAGGTCGTGGAGACAGTTTCAGACAGGGCGAATCTGTCTATTCGCTCCGGTAACTATTTCATCCACAAGCGCACCGCGTCCCAGGCACGGCCGAAAATGCCCGCTTCGCTGACCTGCTCCAGCGCGAATACCGGCAATTCGGTGATGATCTTGCCGTCCGCCATCATTTTCAGCGTTCCGGCCTTGCTGTTCTGTGCTATCGGCGCGACCAATGGATCCTTGCGTTCCAATACCGGCTTCATCTTGTCGGCCAGGCCCTTGGGCACGGTAACGAAAATATCCTTGTTGAATCCGAGCTTCACCTGGTTCTGCGAACCTTTCCAGACTTCCGGTGTTGCCACGGCTTCGCCTTTTCCGTACAGCTTCACCGTATCGAAATTAAGGAAACCCCAGTTCAGCAGCTTCTGGCTTTCCTGCGCGCGCTGCTGATCGGAATCGGTGCCCAGCACGACCGATATCAGACGCCGATCGCCGGCAGCGCCGTTGGGGCGTTTTGCGGAAGCGATCAGGCAATATCCGGCAGCCTGGGTGTGGCCGGTTTTCATGCCGTCGACGGTTGGATCGAGCCACAGCAAACGGTTGCGATTAGGCTGGGTGATCTTGTTATAAGTGAAGCCCTTGCTCGAATATATTTTGTATAACTCCGGGTGATCGTTGACCATCCGGGTTGCGAGAATGGACAGATCCCGCGCGGTCGTATAATTTTCCGGATCCGGCAAGCCATGGGAATTTGCATAACGCGTCGATTTCATGCCCATGCGCTCGGCTTCGCGATTCATCTGCGCGGTGAACGCTTCTTCGGTCCCGGCCACCGCTTCGGCCAGTGCGATCGATGCATCGTTGCCCGACTGGACAATCAGGCCATACAGCAGGTCGTTGATCTTGACCGGTGTGGCCGGATCGATAAACATCTTGGAGCTGTCCTTGTCGACTTTCCATGCGCGCACCGATACGTTCACCATCTGGTCCAGATCCAGACGCTTCTCCTTGATGGCGGAAAATGCAAGATACGCAGTCATGATCTTCACCAGTGATGCCGGCTCGACGCGCATATCTGGATTTTCCGAGGCGATCACCTGACCGCTGGTAGCATCGAGCAGCAGCCATGATTTGGCTGCGATGGTGGGAGAGGGCAGGCTCTGTGCCAGGACGGTGGAAAACGATAGAAGGGTGACGGCCAGAGCCGCTAGGATTTTTTTCATGGGATTGTCGGTTGAGGAGTCCGATATGTTTTGCATACGGAGCTCGATTGAAAAACAAAACGAGTGAAGAATTATAGCGCCGCTAATCGGCTAGCGATGCCACATTTCGACTACGAAATTCTTTATATGTTGCAGCTTGCGGTGAAAAAAATGATCAGCGCCGGGAATCACGATGACCGGAAGATCCTGCGGCCGTGCCCAGTCCAGTACATTCGTTAGCGGAATGGTATCGTCGTGTTCGCCATGTATCAGAATGGTATTGGCGGGCACTGCCGGCATCGCCCATTTGCCTGCGGCACAACCGACCAGCACCAGTCGTTCTGCGGGTGCTTGCTGTTCGGTCAAGCGCTGCTGCAGCTGAGCCTGCACGAAGGTGCCAAACGAAAAACCTGCAAGGGCGATCGCCATGCCTGGAAACTGCTGCCGCATATGCGTCAGCAATGCAGCCATGTCGTCCGTCTCGCCGCGTCCTTCGTCGTAGGTGCCTGCGGATTTGCCGACGCCGCGAAAATTCATCCGAGCTGCCGCGTAGCCAAGCGCGACGAATGCGCGCGCAAGGGTTTGCGTTACCTTGTTGTCCATGGTGCCGCCATACAGCGGATGCGGATGTGCGATCAATGCGATGCCGCGCGGCGCTGCAAACTGTTCCGGTTCCGGCAAATCCAGCGCGCATTCGATTTGACCCGCGGCGCCGGCGATGAAAAAGCGTTGGGTTCGAACGTTCATCGGATCAGATTTTCAGGCGGTCGACGATTTTTCCGCCGATCAGGTGAGCATCGATGATCTCATCGATGTCATGGTTGTCAACATAGGTATACCAGGTGCCCTCCGGATAAATCACCACGACCGGGCCTTCTTCGCAGCGGTCCAGGCAACCGGATTTGTTGATGCGGATTTTTCCTTCGCCGTTCAGGCCCAGTTGCTTGATGCGGTGTTTGGCGTGTTCCTGCGCCGCTTGCGCACCGCGCGCGGCGCAGCAGGGGCGGCCCTCGTCGCGCTGGTTCACGCAGAAAAATACATGTTGCTGATAATACGGTTTGTCGGTCATCTCGGTTCGGCGGGCTCGGTGTATCAAGATGAAATGATACACCCGGATTCAATCTTGCCTGGCGCGATGTACCGGGTGTAGCAAGAACCATAACGTGAAGAACGGCCATAGCAGCGACAGGAACTGCGCGGCGCCATTGAAGTTCAGGAATTTCCCTTGGACCCAGGTTTGCATGGTCGCAATGAAGTATGGATTGGCCGGCGCCGCGTTGACCGCTACCAGGCTCGTGATCAATGCCAGCACCGCGACGCGGCGCTGCGCCACTGCCGGTGCGAATGCGAGTCCGGCAAGCATGATCGCACCGATCAGTACGCCGCCCTTGGCGCCCGGCGTCAGCCATACAAATGCATTTTCCGGTGCGAACAGCAGGGCGCTGGAGAGCGATTTGACCGTAACCGCGGCGGCGATCATGAGCACCGCCAGCGCTCCTCTTGGCGCCGGGTTCCGGAGCAGGCACAGCAGGGTCAGCACCGCGCCGGTCAGCCCGCATGCGGTGATGATGGTTTCGGATAGCCAGTATTGTTCGACCGTCAATTCGGTATCGGTACGCAGATAGGCGCCGAGATCGATGGACATCGATAGCCATTCGGATAACCAGTTCGACAGGATCGGTGTGAGCTGCCCATGGCCGAACAGATAACCTTGCGGATAGATCTGGGCCAGCGGCCACAGCGCAAGTACGATCATGCCCCGGCTGGCTTCGAACGAAAACCAGCGCCGGCGCAGCAGCAGCAACCGGCTCCGCTCCATGAATACGCCGGTCAGAAGCGCGCCGACGACTGCGCCGATGCAAACCCCGGCGATGTTGGTCAGCAAATCGAGGTTCGAAGCGACCCGGCTGGGCAGGAAAGTCTGCAATGCCTCCATCGTTGTGGACAGGAGCGCGCCGGCGGCAACAGCAATCAGCACGGCCCAGATGCGGCGGATGCCGGGATAGAGCGCGAATACGATCAGGATGCCGAGTGGTATGTAGGCGATGACATTGGTCGCCAGGTCGAACATCGTCTTATAGTGCGGCAGCGGCAGCCGAAGGAATGCAAGCGGCGTTATTCCGAGATCGCGCCAGCCGGAGAACGGGTACCAGCTGGCGTAGACGATCAGCAGCGCATAAACCAGCAGGCCGACGCGCGCAAACGACGATGCGGCGGGAATCCGTTCCGGTGTCGAAGCAGGTGTCATTTCTTGAGCGGCAGTCCCGCGAGCCAGTTCATCATGTCGGCGATGATGGCGTCACTGGCATCGGCCAGCGCGCGAGCGCCGCCGGATGCGTCCGGTGTCTGAGCCGGCACTTCGCGACTGAAATTCCGGTGCGCCAGCAATGTGCGGCCGTTCAATACCGACGCGCGCACGTTGACGCGCACGATGCTTTCCCGGGGGCTGAGAAATATCTGCGTGAAATCGTCGGTCTCGATTCGCAGTACCGGGACATTCACCACGCCGTCGGACGCCGACAGCACGGCGCCGCCGGCTCGCGCCAGATGATCTTTCACGCGTTCACCGAACAATTGCGCCGGCGGCATGCTCCAGCGACTGCTCGCATAAGGACGCGGCTGCTGGTCATTGGCATAGGCCAGCCTGTAGAACATTGTCCTGCTGTCCAGCCAGGCCGGCGAACCGACGTCGGCAATGCTCAACGGCGGCAACGCAGGTGGAACTGCCGCACTTTGCGCTGGCGGCAGCATGCCGAGGTCGTAGAGTGTGCGCGATTCGCGCTCCGGGAGCCCGGAGCAAGCGCCGAGCAGCGCGGCAGAAACGATTGTCAGCAAGACGGTAAAAGACCGGATCGTCGTTTTCATTTTTTATCCTGGTTGCCGTTCTATTTTACAGGTGGCTCGAAACCGGATTCGCCCGGCCCGGGCACAACTTCGCGCGATCCGAACAGCAGGCTCTGCGGGCGTTCATTGATGCGGTCCAGTGTCCGGTCGAACGTACGCAACGACGACCGCAAATCTTTAATCAGCGGCCCGGATTCCAGCTCTATCCTGTCTGCCGCCGAACCCACTCGATCTGCGGCATCCGAGATTTTTGCAACCGGCCCATTCTGTGCCTGGAGCTGCGCGGTCAGCGCACTGACGTCATTCGACAGCTTTGTAATCGATTCCAGGGTTTCCTGCGCGTCCGCGGTCAGTTTCGGCAATTGTTCCAGCGTCGGCTTTAACTGCTTCGGGATCGTTTCCAGTTCGGTCGCTGCCTTGCTGACATTGTTGAACGCGGCCAGCATGGTTTTCTGATTCTCCGAATTGAGCAGCGTATTGAATCGTTTGGTCAATTCTTCGGCTTGGGTCAGAATTGCCAGTCCCTTGCTTTCCAGGTTGTCGAGCAGGCTCGGGCGCATCTCGATGCGTGCCACCTGATTTTCCGAGGTGGGCAATTTGACCGGATTGCTGCCATCGTCATCCAGCTGCACATAGGCGATCCCGGTCACGCCCTGGTATCCCAAAGTGCCGTAAGTCGATTTGGTGACGGGCGTATCCGGATTGACGCTGATATGAATCAAAATCTGGCCCGGCACCTCCGGATCGAACGAAATCTCGTCGACCCGCCCCACATCCAGGCCGCGATAGCGCACCGCCGCCTGCGGGTTAAGACCGGGTACCGACAGTTTGGTGGCCAGCTGGTAGGGCACGCGCTCGATGCGGTCGCGATTGAACCACAACGCAACCAGTATCGCGGCCGTGATCAGCGCAAGCGTGAATAATCCGGCGATGATTGCATGTGCTTTATTTTCCATAATGCCTTTCCATCCAATTTATCCAGTTTGAGGCGCGGCGTGCAGGCCTTGCAGCGCGCGTCGACCGCGCACTCCGAGAAAGAATTGCTGAATGAACGGATGCGGCACCGCGATCACGTCGTCCGGCTTGCCGTAGGCGATCACCTGCCGGTCGGCCAGTACGGCGATCCGTGTCGACAGCGCCAGCAAGGTATCCAGATCATGGGTAACCATGATTACCGTCAGCCGCATTTTCTGATGCAGCGACCGGATCAGCTCGACAAAGCTTTCCGATAATGCCGGGTCCAGTCCCGCCGTCGGTTCATCCAGGAACAGCAGCTCTGGCTCCAGCGCCAATGCTCGCGCCAGCGCCACCCGCTTGATCATGCCGCCGGACAGATCGGACGGCATCTTGATCGCCTGCGCCGGATCGATGCCGACCATATCCAGTTTCAGCAGCACCGCATCGCGGATCAGATCCTCCGGCATGGTGCGCAATTCGCGCATCGGCAGCGCCACATTATCGAAAGCAGTCAATGCGGAAAACAGCGCGCCGTGCTGGAACAGCATACCCCACCGGCGGCGCAATCTCCGAAGCTCGACCGCATCGGCCTGGTTGATGTTGGCACCGAACACCTTTACGCTGCCGCGCGTCGGTTCTTGCAATCCCAGGATTTCGCGCAGCAAGGTCGTCTTGCCGGAACCGGAGCCGCCGACCAGCGACACGATTTCACCCGGCATGACTTTCAGGTTGACTTCCTGGTGCACGACGAACTGCCCGAATTGCGTCCACAGATTCCGGATGTCGACAATCGGCCGGTTTTCTTCGTTTTTCATCAGAACCCCACACCGCTGAACACGATTGCAAACACTGCATCGGCAAGAATCACGATGGTAATCGCGGTGACTACCGACGCGGTGGTGCCGAGGCCGAGGCTTTCGGTATTGGCCTTGATGCGCAGGCCGAAATGGCAAGCCACCAGCGCAATCAGGATTCCGAAAACGAACCCTTTCCCGAGTCCGATCCAGTAATTCGCGATCGGTACCGCGTCCGGCAACTCCTGGATGAAATACGTCGGCGACAAACCAAGCTCGGCCTTCGCCGCCGCCATGCCGCCTATCAGCGCCATTGCATCGATCCATACCACCAGCAGCGGCATCGCAATCGCCAGCGCCAGAACCTTCGGCATGATCAGTCGAAAACCATGCGGCAATCCCATCACCAGCATCGCATCCAGTTCTTCGTTTACACGCATCACGCCCAATTGTGCGGTGATCGACGAACCCGAACGGCCGGCCACCAGAATGGCGGCCAACAGCGGACCCAGTTCGCGGATGATGCTCATGCCAAGTATGTCGACAAGGTAAATGTCGGCGCCGAAAGTATGCAATTGCTGTGCCGAAAGATAGGACAGCACGACACCGATTAAAAATCCCACCAGCGCGGTAATCCCCAGCGCTTGATAACCCGTATGGAAAATATTGGCAGAAATTTCTTTCCACGGCCCGCGCTGCGGCATCAATGCAAAGCGCCCCAGGTCGGTGACCAGCTGTCCGATCAGCGCGATGAAGCCGAGCAGATGGTCCGCAGTGCGGTGAAAGGCCCGGCTCGGCCCTGCCAGCGACAACCAGTTGCGTGGCGGCTTCTGCGGTATCTCAAGCGGCCCTGCCTGTTCGAGCCGGTTGAAAAACTCTTCATGCCGCTCCGGCAGAATCAGTTGCGGCGGGCGCTTTTTACCCCATGCATTCCATAAAAGCTGCGCACCGATGTGGTCGAGCGCAGTAACACCCGACAGGTCCCACTGCGGAGCGGTGCGATCCGGCACCTTTGCCAGCGAACTCTTGATCCTGCTCAATAAGCGCGGTTGTGCCAATGCCTGTATTTGCCAGGCGCCGGTGGCAGTAACGGTTAATCGGTCGGTTTGATCCAGTCGGAGAGCGGGCAAGTCGGGGGTCTGCATGGAGGCAGTTTAAGGGAGAATGTAGCAAGCGTCACGCAAGAACATGTCATTTGGAAAACGATGCCGGGTGCAACGGTTTCGCAGCAGCAAGCATCCCGCTACAATGCGCACCATGACTCTTCCTCTTTCAGAAGCGCGCATCAGTGCCTTGCGCCGACCCGGTTCGCAACGGCTGGCAATTGAAGTGCTTGCCGAGACCGGCTCGACCAATGCCGATTTGCTGGCCCGGCTGGACAGCCTGGCGCTGCCGACCATGCTGGCGGCCGAAATGCAGACGGCCGGGCGCGGACGCGCAGGCAGGAGCTGGCACGCCGCACCCGGCGCCGCGCTCACATTTTCATTGGCCTGGAAGTTCAACAGCCGGTTGCAGTCGCTGGCCGGACTGCCGCTCGCGGTCGGCGTCGTGATTGCCGACACGCTGACCGGATTCGGCATCGATGTCCGTTTGAAATGGCCGAACGACGTGCTCAAGGACGGTAACAAGCTGGCCGGTATCCTGATAGAAACCGCATCCGTACGGAATACGCCGGACGGCGGTGTATGGGCAGTGATCGGAATCGGTATCAATGTATCGGTGTCGGAGCGCCTTGCCGGCACGATCGGTCGCCCGGTTGCCGATCTGTCCAGCGCGGAAATCGATCGCAACGCACTGCTCGCATCGCTGCTGGACGATTTGTCGGAGGCGCTGGTACGATTCGACCGGGCCGGCTTCGGCGAATTTGCCGTCGGCTGGAATCGCTTGCATGCGCATGCAGGACAACAGGTCGTGATTCTCGATCAGGGCCGGGTATCGCACGAAGGCACGGCCATCGGCGTCGACGATGGCGGCCGGCTGTTGCTGGCGACTGCGGCTGGGCAAGTGGCGATTGCCTCCGGCGACGTGTCGCTGCGAACGGTGGAAGGATAAAGCCATGCTGCTGCTGATCGATGCCGGCAATACCCGCATCAAATGGGCGCTGGCCGCGACCGTGTCCTGCGGCTCCGGCGAATTGGGGTGCTGGATCGACGCCGGTGCCGTGAGGCGGGAGGAGATCGCACAGCTGGCCGATGCGTGGCGTGGCCGGGAAATCGACCGCGTACTGATATCGAACGTTGCCGGCCAGGCGACGAGCGCCGACCTGGTGCAGATCCTGGCACAGACAGCGGGCACCATATCGATCGAGTGGTTCCGCTCGTCACCCGAGGCCGGTGGTGTACGCAACGGATATCGCGATCCCGGTCAGCTCGGTTGCGATCGATTTGCAGCTGCGATCGGCGCGCACGCGCTGTATCCAGGCCGGCATCTGGTGGTCGCGACCTGCGGTACGGCAACCACGATCGACGCAGTCACGGTGGACGGTGTATTCCTGGGCGGCATGATATTGCCCGGACTGGAATTGATGATCACATCGCTGGCCCGAAACACCGCGCAACTGCCGCAGGCAGTGCAGACTGGCGCGACCGTTTCGCCATTTGCCGACAATACCGACGACGCGATCGTCAGCGGCTGCATTGCCGCGCAGGCCGGCGCGATCGAGCGAGCGATCGCGGCGCTGAGCCGGCAATATGGGTCGGTGCAATGTATTATTTCGGGCGGTGCTGCGCCGAAGGTGGCGGCATATCTGCCGGTGCCCTGTACCGGGGTCGACAATCTTGTGCTGGTCGGCTTGCAAACCGTCGCAATGGATCAAAAAACATCATGTTGAAATTCTTTTTTTTGTGCCTGCTGCTCGCCAACGGTTTGCTGTATGCATTCCATCAAGGGCACCTGGAAACGCTGTTGCCGAGTGGTCGTGAGCCGGGCCGCATCGGCAATCAGCTCAATGCAGACAAGATCAAACTGATCCCTCCGCCGGCCGCGAATGTGTCGGCTGTTGCTTCGGCGCCTGCGGCTGTCGCCTCAACCGACGCGTCCGGGAGCGATGCCGAAGGCAAGCGGAATCTGCTTGCCTGTACCGAGATCGGCAATTTCACGACTGTGGAAGCGGCCCGATTCGAGGCCCGGCTGGCAGGTGGCCCGCTTTCCGGCAAATCGTCGCGGCGTGCGGTGCAGGAAGCCAGCAGCCACATGATTCTGATTCCGCCACAGGAGGGCAAGGAAGGTGCGGATAAAAAGGCCGGTGAATTGCGCAGGCTTGGCGTGACAGACTTTTATATCATCCAGGACAACACCGACCAGCGCTGGGGAATTTCTCTGGGCGTATTCCGGGCCGAAGAAGCGGCGCGGGTACGTTTGCTGACTTTGAATCAGCAAGGAGTTCGAAGTGCGCGTCTGATCGAATATAAAATTCCGTTGAACCGGGTCGCTTTTCAATTGCGCGATCTGGATGACGAAGCACAAGGATTGCTCGACAAGATCAAATCCGACTTCCCGCGGCAGGAACTGCGCAGTTGTGAATGAGCGAATGAGCGCTCGATCTGGCGCGCTTGTCGTTTTCCGCTTAGCCCGCTTATTTGTCCGCTCGGACTGCCTCGCCGCGCAGTGATTCTATTTTCGAGTGCAGGCATGCCGGGCACAAGCAACTGGCGGCATCGAAATTGTCTTCCGATTGCATCAAGGCGCTCGCAGGCAGTGCCGCCAACGCGGTACACCAGCACGGCTCGACCGCACCGCTGTCAGCCATGCCGCATAAAAATTCGATTCCGCAGCGCGAGCAAGTGCTCATGGCCGTTCGCTTTCCCTGACAGGCTCATTGGCCGCAGCCAGTCGGTGCATTGCGCTCCTGATCAATTGCAATTGCCCATTAAAGTTCCTGCAGCCGGTGCAGTACAAAAGATGCATCCGCCAGCGCATTCGTTCGCGATACGACAACCGCCGGTCGAGTTTTTCCGATGCCAGCCGATGTATCTCCTTGCAGGTGGGTAAAAATACCATTGATGCAGTTTCCGTTATATGACCGACAAATACGACAGGCAAAATTAATGTTGCAGAATGCGCCCGCTACTTTACTGCCCGGCGACGTCAGCTCGATCGATTGCCGAACCAGTTCAATTCAAGGCATTCGCGCAGCCGAACCCGCGCGCGAAACAGCATCACCCATGCATTGGACGGGGAAATACTCAATTCCTTACATATTTCATCGGTTTCGAGCTCCAGCCATTCGCGCATCATGAAAATACGTGCCGTCTTTGCCGGAAGCTTTTCAAGACAGATTTCCAGCACCCGGAAAAAATCCTTCTGTTCCAGCGTATCGTCCGGGTCGCCCCAGTGGCGAGATTTTTCATGGGCATGTCCATTGGCATTGAACAAGCCATCGATCGCATCCTCTTCGGATTGGTCTTCGTGTGCGTCGATCTGGCGCTCGCGGCCCGCAACGCGCAGGGCATCGATGATCTTGTGCTTCATGATCCCGGTGACATAAGTGCGCAGCGACGATTGACCAGCGAAGCGATCGGGTTTTTCCAGAACTGCGATCAATGCATCCTGAACAACATCCTCCGCCAGCGTTTCGTTGCGCAGCTGGAGGACCGCAAAGCGCAACAGCGCCGGCCGCAACGCCTCCAGCTGCTGGTGTAATGAAACGGTCATCGGACGATCCTTGTCATTTGGGCAAAAGACTAGCGGAATGCGCTGCGAAACACAAGAAAATGGCCGAGAAATCAATACGCTTTCGCTGTAAAATCGCCAGCATTCACTATCCAGGATATGCCATGCCCGACTTGACCGATCTCACGCTGGTTTCCCCGCAAATCAAGGCAGAAATTCTTGCCGAAGCGTTACCGTATATTCGCAAATTTCATGGCAAGACGATTGTCGTGAAGTACGGCGGCAACGCGATGACCGACGAACGCCTGAAGCACGGTTTTGCGCGCGATGTAATTTTGCTGAAACTGGTCGGCATGAACCCGGTGGTGGTGCATGGCGGCGGTCCGCAAATCGATGCGGCGCTCAAGAAGCTCGGCAAGCAAGGGACCTTCATCCAGGGCATGCGCATCACCGACGAAGAAACCATGGAAGTGGTGGAATGGGTACTCGGCGGCGAAGTGCAGCAGGACATCGTGATGCTGATCAATCACTACGGTGGCCAGGCGGTCGGTTTGACCGGCAAGGACGGCGGCCTGATCCGCGCGCGCAAACTGCAGATGCCCGACAAGGAAAAGCCGGGCCAATTTCTCGACATCGGTTTCGTCGGCGAGATCGATGCGATCAATCCGGCAGTGGTCAAGGCATTGCAGGACGATGCATTCATCCCGATCATTTCGCCGATCGGATTCGGCGAAGACGGGCAGGCGTACAACATCAATGCCGATCTGGTGGCCGGCAAGATCGCAGAAATCCTGCGCGCTGAGAAACTGATCATGATGACCAATATCGCCGGTGTCCAGGACAAGCAGGGCAACTTGCTGACCGACTTGTCGGCGCGCGAAATCGATGAAATGTTCGCGGACGGCACCATTTCGGGCGGCATGCTGCCAAAGATTTCTTCGGCACTCGATGCCGCGAAGTCCGGCGTCAACACGGTGCATATCATCGACGGCCGGATCGAGCATTCGCTGTTGCTGGAAGTGCTGACCGAGCAGGCGTTCGGCACGATGATCCGATCGCATTGACTAGTGGTCTGCTTTGTAACTGGTCGAACAAATAAAAGTGATGGCTTTTCGTGTCAGGCAAGGCGAAAACCGCAGCGATAGCCAATCTATCGAGAGGATTTGCAACGATGCATGGCGTGAAAAGACGCGCTTTTATGTTCGATTAATTGCGAAGCAAACCACTAGGTTCCTGCTGCGCGCAAATCAAAAGCGGCTCTCGGCGAGAGTGCAGGCCAAAGGGTTTTTCTTCGCTGTTCGAAAAGCGATGTCCAATCGCTGTTGGATGTCGGGTGATGGCTTTGCGCAAGCACAGCGCGGCGAAGAAGTGCCGTACCGGATGCCGCCTTCTTCAATGCACCCTAGTTTTCAATGCCGAAACTGACCTGGCTGTTCGATCTCGACAATACGCTGCACAACGCGTCGCACGCGATTTTCCCGGCGATCAATCTCAACATGAATGCGTTTATCGCGCAGGTGCTGGGAAAGGCGGGCGCCCAATCGGATGCTGCAGCGGTCAATGCCGCACGGCTCGCCTATTTGCAGCGCTATGGCGCGACATTGCTGGGGATGGTGAAGCATCACGAAGTAAGGCAGGACGATTTTTTGCATGCGGCACATTTGTTTGACGATCTGGCGTCGATGATCCGCACCGAGCGTGGACTGGCGCGCTTGCTCAAGCGCCTGCCCGGCCGCAAGATATTGCTGACCAATGCACCGCGCCGGTATTCGCATGACGTATTGCGGCACCTCGGCCTGCACCGGTATTTTGCCAAGCATATTCCGATCGAATCGATGCGGGTGCATGGGCAGTTGCGGCCCAAGCCTTCGCGGCTGATGTTGCGAAAGCTGCTTGCGCAAGAACGTATCTCGGCCGGCCGCTGCATCCTGGTCGAGGACACCGTCCGAACGCTGAAAGCGGCAAAATCGCTCGGTTTGCGTACCGCATGGGTCACCCAATACCTGAGCGCGAACCCCGATTTACAACAGCATGGCGGCTTGTTGGCGCCGCCAAAACTGTCAAAGCGCCCCGTTTACGTCGATGTCAAAGTAAAATCCGTACGGCAACTCGCTGATGTTCTGCATCGGCTGCGTTGATTCAGGGATGATTATGCTTACCAACTTATAAAAATCATGGCAACCACCAAACCGGGCGAACGAAAGCTGCAAATCCTTCAAACGCTGGCAACCATGCTGGAGCAGCCGAAGGGCGAGAAAATTACCACCGCAGCACTGGCCGCCAGACTGGATGTTTCCGAGGCCGCGCTGTACCGGCATTTCGCCAGCAAGGCACAGATGTTCGAAGGCCTGATCGAGTTCATCGAATCGACCGTGTTCGGCCTGATCAACCAGATCGCCGAAACACAGGACAACGGACTGGCGCAGGCGCAGGCAATCACCGGCATGCTGCTTAATTTTGCCGAACGCAATCCGGGCATGACACGCGTGATCATCGGCGATGCGCTGGTCAACGAAGACGAGCGCCTGCAGGCCAGGATGAATCAGTTCGTAGACAGAATCGAGCTGGCATTGAAACAGGCATTGCGCGTGGCAGCGAGCCAGGGGCAAGCCAACGAAGCCGAGGTGGCGGCGCGTGCGAACATGCTTACGAGCCTGGTGGTTGGTCGTTGGCATCGATTCGCCAAAAGCGGATTCAAGCAGAATCCTTCCGAGGGTGCGCAGGCTCAAATTGCGTTGATGCTGGTTTGAACCGGGCGATTCGTTCGCCTGGCACACGGAGCTTTACCCGATCTTCGAACTGACTCAACCGGAAATCCTCCGCCACGCCAATGTGCCCGATCGTGTAAGCAGTCCAGCCGCATCGGCACCGGAACTGACATGCCTGCCTCGAAAAATTTTCCTCTAATCGCTTTCATTGCGCTTCTGTTCGGCGGCGTTGCGATCGGCTTCGCCGGCATCCTGATGCGGCTCTCCGATGTCAGTCCGGTGGCATCCGCGTTCTGGCGCATGGGCCTGGCTGCACCGATATTGTGGATATGGGCATGGAGCACGCGGGGACAGGACGCCGCAACCGGAAAGCGTGTCGATTTCTCGAAGGTGTTGCTGCTTGCGGGGATTTACTTTGCCGCCGACATGGGTATCTGGCATCTGTCGCTGCATTACACCACCGTGTCCAATGCGACTTTGCTGTCCAACTTTGCACCGGTGTTCATTGCGCTTTGGTTATGGGCTTTCCATCACGTCCGTTTCACGCGTATTTTCATTTTCGGAATGATGATTGCGCTTGCCGGCGCGGTGATGCTGATCGGGCCGAATGCGATGCTGGGCGGCGATCGGCTGCTTGGCGATGGACTCGGGCTGTCCACGGCGGTGTTTTATGCGGCATATCAACTGGTCATCAAGGATGCTCGCAATCAATACTCGACCGCGCGACTGATGGCCTGGAGCACGACCATTACGGCGCTGGCGCTGCTGCCGTTTGCATTGGCCTCGGCCGGTTCATTCTGGCCGGCGCATGCCTCGGGATGGCTGCCGCTACTGGGCCTGGCGCTGATTGCGCAAGTCGGTGGACAAACCGTGATCGCCTACGCTTTTGCGCATCTTCCGGCATCGCTGTCGTCGGTCAGTCTGCTGATCCAGCCGCTGACTGCAACGATCGCGGCATGGATTTTGTTTGCCGAGGTGATCGGCCCGATCCAGATGGCTGGCGGTGTGCTGCTGGTGTATGGAATCTATCTTTCGAAACGCGGCAGCTGATCGGGGCCAGGTTTACGACGAGCGCACCGGCCAGGCCTCATGGCTTGTCGATCGACACATTCGACGGCCCCGCCTCCGGTCGCTGGGGCGCCAGTACCACCCCCATCGAGGCCAGTATGATTGCGCTGCCGACCAGGGTCGATGCATTTACCGCTTCATTCAGAAAGACAAAGCCCCAAAGCATGCTGAACAGCGGAATCAGAAACGTGACCGACATTGCACGCGTAGGGCCGATCCGCACGATCAGCGGAATGAACATCGCCTGTCCGACGCCGGAGGACAAGATGGATAGTCCTGCAATGCAGGCCAGTGCCGCCATCGAAGGCATCGCCGGCGGCAGCGAAAACGGGATGATCGGTGCCATGATCAGCGAGCCGAAAACCAGTGAGCCGGCTGCGATTGCAATCGGATCGAGCCCGGCGTGCTGCTCGCTGGTGCGCACGATCTTTTTGACGATGATGCTTGACACCGCGTAGGACGCAGCCGCGATCAGGCATGCCGCTACCGCAAGCAGGGTGATTGCGTTCATCGGCAATGAGCCGGCGCCGACCAGGATGGCGACGCCGACAATGCCAAGTATCAGACCGCCAAGCTTGCTGACGGTGAGGCGGTCAGCCAGCCACAGCACCGAAAATACGGCGCCGAACAGCGGCGCAGTCGCATTCAGTACTGCGGAGTATGCGGCAGGCAGATACAGCGCGGCAAACGAGAAACAGGTGAATGGAAGTGCAGCGGCAAACAAGCCGACGACCGCATACGGCTTCAGGTTGCGCCGCCAATGCATCGCCACGCCGGTCGCCATCGCATAACCGCTCAACACGATCGCTGCCAGCGTGACGCGCAGGATCGACGTCATCAATGGCCCGACTTCGGGAACCGCCACTCGCAGAAAGATGAATGCTCCACCCCAGATTGACGCAAGAAATACCAGTTTTGCAAGGTCTCTGATGGACATGAGGGAAGGTAAAAGGGCAGGGAGCGAGCCGCGATTGTAGCACTGCCGATTGCGCTTCGTCGTCGGGTAACCGCCATGATGCGCGGCGCGATTTACACGCGGCGAGCGATTTGTCGGAGCAATGTGTAGCGGACGTATCCGATGCTGACGAGCCCGTTTCTTTGGAGATTCGTCAGCCAGTGCTTCCATTGATAATTTTTTGGAATCTCCGGCCGGCCGGTCGCTCAGCGACTGCCGCACACGCTGCACTCCTTGCTTCGGGGCACCCGTATGCTGGTCCACTCCATGTTGCGCGCATCCAGCATCAGCAGCCGTCCAGCCAATGAATGTCCTGCCTTGCCAATCAGTTTCAGCGCTTCGGCCGCCTGCATCGCGCCGATGATGCCGACCAGCGGTGCGAACACACCCATGGTTGCACATTGCGTCTCTTCGAAGTGCTGGTCCGGCGAAAACAGGCAGGCATAGCATGGTGCTTCCGGACTGCGTGGATCGAACACTGAAATCTGTCCATCGAACCGGATTGCGGCACCCGACACCAGCGGCACCTTGTTTGCGACACAGGCACGATTGACCGCATGCCGCGTCGCGAAATTGTCGCTGCAATCGAGCACCACATCCGTCTGCCGTACCAGATCTTCCAGTCGTTCGCCTTCGGCGCGCTCGGCCAGCGCGATTATCTTTATCTCGGGGTTGATCTGTTCCAGCGCCTGCTTGCCGGACACTGCCTTCGGCTGGCCGACGCGTTCAGTTGTGTGCAGAATCTGGCGCTGCAGGTTGGTGAGGTCGACGGTGTCGTTGTCGACCAGCGTGATGGTGCCGATACCGGCTGACGCCAGGTAGAGTGCCGCCGGCGACCCGAGGCCGCCGGCGCCGATGATCAGCGCATGCGCGGCCGATATGCGTTGCTGACCCTCGATCCCGATTTCATCCAGGAGAATGTGGCGCGAATATCGGAGCAACTGTTGATCGTTCATTGCCGAATTTTATCCGATTCGCGGCAGCGAATTCGATCTCTTCTCATCGCCACGCCGGCGGCGAGGCTGACGCAGGGATTTCAGGTGGCATGCCATTTGTCTGTGAAATGGTGAAATGGATCCGGCCCGCAGGCAGGAATGCACAACGCCGGCCAGAAAACGGCCGGTTGAACAACTGGAAAAATCGGCTCAGGCGAAAAAAAAGGCCGCATTGCTGCGGCCTGGTTTGGCGGTTATCGAGAATGAAGACTATTTTTTTTCATCGTTCTTCTTGTCGTCCTTGCTCTTGTCGTCGTTGATGCTCGGCTCTTCCTTGCTTTCGATTTTTGCCTTGGATAACTGGACCGGCAAACCTTTCAAGTGATTCAGCGCCTGCGCAAGCTGGAAATCATCCTTGCCGCCGAATTCAACCGGTTTGCGCCTTTTCTCGAGAGCGGCCATACGCTGCTCTTCTTCCAGTGCGTCAAATTTCCGCTTTTCCTCTTCGGCTTTGGCTGGATCGTTGGACAGATGCTTGGTCAAATCGGCTTCGCGCAACCGCAGGCCATTCAAGCCATCGCCGTCCGCCGTCTCGTCGACCATCAGATCGGGCACGATTCCCTTGGCCTGAATGGAACGGCCTTTCGGCGTGTAATAACGCGCGGTCGTCAGCTTGATTGCCGTATCGGCGGAGAGTTGACGGATCGTCTGCACCGAGCCTTTGCCGAAGGTTTGCGTACCCATGATGGTCGCACGCTTGTAATCCTGCAGCGCGCCGGCCACGATCTCGGACGCCGATGCCGAGCCGGCATTGACCAGCACCACCATCTTTACCTTTTTAATAGCCTCCGGCAATTTCGCGAGCGGGTCGCCGACCATGCGGGACGCATAATACTCGCGGCGCGCGTAGAATGTTTGCTTGGAATCCGGCAATTGGCCATTGGTCGACACGATTTCGACGTCTTTCGGCAGGAATGCCGCCGATACGCCGATCGCGCCAGGCAAGACACCGCCCGGATCGTTGCGCAAGTCGAGCACCAGTCCCTTGAGATTCGGGTCCTGGGCGTAGATCGCATTGATTTTCTTCGCCATGTCATCGACCGTCGGCTCCTGGAATTGCGCCACGCGCAACCACGCGTAACCGGGTTCGACGATTTTGGATTTGACGCTCTGTACGCGAATTTCCTGTCGGATGATCGTGACAATCAGCGGCCGGTCTTCTTCCTTGCGCGCGATCGTCAGCGTGATCTTGGTATTGGGTTCGCCCCGCATGCGCTTGACCGCTTCATCCAGCGTCATCCCCTTGACCGGCGTGCTGTCGAGGCGCGTGATCAGGTCGCCCGCCTTGAGTCCGGCCTTGAATGCGGGGGAATCCTCGATCGGTGAAATGACCTTGACGTAGCCGTCTTCCATACCGACTTCGATGCCGAGTCCGACGAATTTTCCCTGCGTTCCCTCACGCAGTTCCTTGAACGCTTTCTTGTCGAGATAGGCGGAGTGCGGGTCGAGCGAAGCAACCATGCCGGAAATCGCTTCGGTCAGCAGTTTCTTGTCTTCGACCGACTCGACATAATCGGTCTTGATCAATCCGAACACATCGGCCAGTTGCCGCAGTTCTTCGATCGGTAGTGGCGATCCGGCGCTTTTCTGCGCCAATGCCTCGAATTGCATCGAGCCGGCGACGCCTGCCAGGATGCCCAAACCGATAAGGCTGAAATTCTTGATCTTGCTACCCATGTCTCACCTAAAAGTTACCTGAGCCCGACAATCCAGGCTGCAGGGTCAAACGGACGGCCCTGATGCCGCATTTCAAAGTATAAACCCGATTGTTCGTTGCCGCCGCTATTGCCTGCCCGGGCAATGATATCTCCGGTCCTCACCATATCTCCGGCGCGTTTAAGAACGGATTGATTGTTGCCATAAATCGTCATGTACTGGCCGCCATGGTCCACGATGATCAAATTGCCAAATCCGCGCAGCCAGTCCGCGAAGACGACTTGCCCGTCGGCCACGGACTTTACGTCGGAACCCTCGGACGCGGCGATAAACAAGCCTTTCCAGTTCGGCCCCTCGCTGCGCTTGGCGCCAAATGTCGCGAGCAAGTCGCCTTTTACCGGCAAGCGCAAGCGTCCGCGCAACAAGCTGAATGCATTCCCGGACACGCCATTTTGGACATTCGATTCCGGTGTGAGTTCATTACGGGCAAGTGATTTCGACGGGTTTTCATCGTCTTCGATCGGATTCGGATTCTTTTGTCGATTCGATGTCGCGGTTTTTACGTCGTTCGCCGCAGGTGCGATGCGCTGCTTTTCTTTTTCCGCTCTGGTCCGGGCTGCCTGGCGTTGGCGTTCGGCCTTGGCCGCATCCGCTTTTCGTTGCTGTTCTATCAGCCTGGACAGCTTGCCAACCAGACCTGCAAGCCGCTTATCGTCGCGCTCGATGGCGCCGGCTTCCTTGCGCTGTGCCGCAAGCTTATTCGACAGGTTTTTCAGTAATGCGGCTCGCTTTGTCTTTTCCCGTTCAAGCAACGCCTTGTGCTCGCGCTCTTCCTGGGCTATCTCATTCAGTTCATTGCGCGCATTTTCAGCTTCCGCCCGATTGATCTCGACCGCCTGAAGGCTGGTGCGCAGCGAATCGATCAGCTTCGCCTGTGCCTGCGACACATAACCCATATACTGCAAATCGCGACTGATACGATTTGGATTGTCGCCGGAAAACAAGAGCTTGATGCGATCCTCATTGCCCGTGACGTATTGTTCTTTCAATAGCGTGGACAATTGTTTTTGTTGCGCGTCGACCGCGGCGGCGAGTTCAATTTTCTCCTTGTTGATCCGGTTGAGTTTTGCCGTGGTTTCTCGTTGTTCTTTCGCAAGCTCATGCAATGAGCGGTTTGCCTGCGAGATTGCCGATTCGGATTCCGCAAGCTCATCTGCCGCATGACTTTTTGCGGTTTCGGTTCGGTTTATATCGTGTTTGAGATCGGCGAGTTTTTTGCGCAATGCCGCGCGCTCCGACTCGGCGATTTGTTTCTGCTTGCTGCGCTCTGTGGGTTTGGCCGCCCATGCAGACGATAGTCCGCCCAGCAGCAAGGTTGCCAGCACCAGCGACGTGGCTATTTTCGACGACTGAAAGCGCGTCGGGCATGCCGCCTTCGGACTGTTTTCGCGGCCGGCGCGGCAAACGGATCGTATGCGCAAAATATTATTTCGCCTTGCCTTGCGTTGCGACCGCTTTCATCGCCGCTTCGATCGCGGCCGGGTCGCCCAGGTAGTAGCTCTTGATCGGTTTCAGATCGGCATCGAGTTCATACACCAGCGGCTGGCCATTCGGAATGTTCAATCCGACGATATCCTTGTCGCTGATGCCGTCCAGCGACTTGATCAGCGCACGCAGGCTGTTTCCGTGGGCCGAGATGATGATGCGTTTGCCGGCACGGATGGCCGGAACGATCGACTCGTTCCAGATCGGCATGACGCGTGCGACCGTGTCTTTCAGGCATTCTGTCAGAGGAATTTCCTCGCGCTTGAGCTTTGCGTAGCGCGGATCGCCATAGGACGCACGCGGGTCGTTCGGATCCAGCGGATTCGGCGGCGTATCGTAGCTGCGCCGCCATATCAGCACTTGCTCATCGCCATACAACGCGGCAGTTTCTGCCTTGTTCAATCCTTGCAGCGCGCCGTAATGGCGTTCGTTCAGGCGCCAGCTGTGCACTACCGGCAACCACATCAAGTCCATTTCATCGAGCGTGGTCCAGAGAGTACGGATGGCGCGCTTCAATACCGATGTGTAGGCAATGTCGAAGGTAAAGCCGGCTTCCTGCAGCAATTTTCCGGCATGCCGTGCTTCGGCTATGCCTTTTTCGGTAAGGTCGACGTCGGTCCAGCCGGTAAAGCGGTTATCGAGATTCCATGTGGACTCTCCGTGGCGCATCAATACGATTTTGTACATGGTGAAGTAAGAGATGATGAAAAATTTCGTGGTTTGAAATCGGGGTTTGTATTGCGTTTCGCCTTCTATTTTATAATGCGCGTATTACATAACACCATTGGAAACTCGTGGAATTCATCATTAACAACATTTGGCTGTTCGGATTGGTGCTCATTTCGGGAGGCGCCCTACTGTGGCCCGTCCTGCAACAGCGCGGCAACAAGGTCTCCATCCTGCAGGCGACCCAGATGATCAATCAGGGCAAAACCGTGGTTCTCGACGTGCGTGATCCTGCCGAATTTGCCGGTGGCCACATTCGTGACGCGAAAAATATTCCGCTCGGCGAATTGCCGAAAAGGGTAGGCGAACTCGACAAGCTCAAGTCGAAAACGGTCATTGTCGTATGTGCATCGGGAGCCCGCTCGTCAAAGGCGGCATCACAACTCAAGCATGCCGGCTTCAGCGACGTGTTCAGTTTGACCGGTGGTTTGGCGGCCTGGCAGACTCAGGGCATGCCGCTCGTAAAATAACGAAAGGATAGATAGCATGACTGCGCGTGTCGTAATGTATAGCACTGGGATCTGTCCTTACTGCACCATGGCCGAGCGCCTGCTGAAGGCGAAGGGCGTCGATGTCATCGACAAGATCAGGATTGATCTGGATCCGGTCCAGCGTACCGAAATGATGCAGAAAACCGGGCGCCGCACCGTTCCGCAAATTTATATCGGCGACACGCATGTCGGCGGTTTCGATGATTTAAGTGCGCTGGATCGGGAGGGCAAACTTGATCCTCTGCTGCAGGGCGCATAGGCATCAGTCGGAGCGTTTGATTATTCGCCGCCGCAATACCGGCAAAGGTACAATCGCCGTTTTCTCAAATTTTTCAAGGTGCTTCAATGGCAGACGAAAACCAGCAACCAATTTTTCAAATTCAGCGTGTTTACCTGAAGGACCTGTCGCTCGAACAGCCGAATTCTCCCGGGATATTCCTGGAACAGGAGGCTCCCAACATGGAAGTGGCAGTCGACGTTGGTGCAGAGCCGCTGGCGGAAGGTATTTTTGAATCGACCGTAACCATTACGGTAACGGCAAAAATCAACGACAAGGTTGCATTTCTGGTGGAAGGTAAGCAGGCCGGAATTTTCGAGGCACGCAATATCCCCGCCGAGCAACTCGATCCGCTGCTCGGTATCGGGTGCCCGAACATTGTTTATCCGTATTTGCGCGCCAATATTGCGGACATCATCACTCGTGCCGGCTTTCCACCTGTTCATCTGTCCGAAATCAATTTCGAGGTGTTTTATCAGCAACGCCTTCAGGCGCTGGCCGAGCAACAGCAGCAGGCGAACGGCACGGGCCTCGTGATGCCGGACGGTACCGCAGCCAAACATTAAATCGCCAACGCGTTACTGCTCCGACAGTCGGACAGGAGCGGTTTTCAGCCAATTCATTCCGGAGGTGCCTTGAGAACGATTCAATTGCTTGCCGTTGCCGCCGTCTGCCTGACTGCTGTCGCCGGTGCGGCCCATGCAGTCGAGTTCAAGTCGGTCGGGCCGGCTCCGGCCGTTCTTTATGATGCACCTTCTCACAAAGGTCGGAAGGTGTACGTCGCGCCGCGCGAAATGCCGGTTGAAGTGGTATTGACCTATGGTGAATGGAGCAAGGTACGCGACGCTGGCGGCGAACTGTCATGGGTTGAATCGAAGGTCTTGAATCCAGCCCGCCACGTGGTTACCACAGCGCCTGGCGCGAAAGTGCGGGCCGCCGGCGACGAGAAAAGCGCCGTGGTTTTAACGGCCGACAAGGGTGTACTGTTCGAGCTGACCGAGCCGGTTGCATCCGGCTGGGTCAAGGTCAAGCATCGCGACGGCCAGGGTGGTTACATCAAGGCGACCGAGGTCTGGGGCGAATAGCGCTGGCATGCTTCGAATTTCTCCCTTTCATTAAAACATGAACATCACAATACTCGGCGCCGGCGCTTGGGGTACGGCGCTGGCCATCGCGCTGGCCGATCGGCACAGGATTGTATTGTGGGGCCGGGATGCACAGGCAATGCGCGCTGCTTCGATAAGGCGGGAGAATGCCGAATATCTGCCGGGTTTCAGCCTGCCTGACGGCTTGAGCGTTACAGCGGATTTTGACGAGGCGCTCGCCCATGTGGCCGCAAATGGGAAAACGGACGACGGATTGTTGATCGTTGCCACGTCGGTTGCCGGCTTACGCTCGTTGCTGCAGCGACTGCAATTCCATCCGCTGCCAAATATCGTCTGGTTATGCAAGGGGTTTGAAGACGGCAGCCGTTTGCTGCCGCATCAGCTGGTGCGTGACATTCTGGACCCTTTAATTCCGGCAGGCGTTTTGTCGGGACCTTCGTTTGCACAAGAGGTCGCGCGCGGATTGCCTTGCGCGCTCACGATCGCATCCGCCGATGCGACGTTGTGCGAGCGAGTGGTTCATGCCTTGCATGGCAATAGCGTCCGCGTTTACTCGACCGACGACGTGATAGGCGTCGAAGTCGGCGCCGCAGTAAAAAATATTCTGGCGATCGCGTCAGGCGTAGTCGACGGCATGGGTCTCGGCTTGAACGCACGCGCCGCATTGATCACCCGAGGATTGGCGGAAATTACCAGGCTGGGCGTGGCATTGGGCGGACGCCCGGAGACATTCATGGGATTGACCGGCGTGGGCGACCTGATCCTGACCTGTACCGGCGATCTTTCGCGCAATCGCAAAGTGGGGCTTGCGCTGGCACAGGGAAAATCGCTCGATGCCATCGTGGCCGAGCTGGGCCATGTGGCGGAAGGGGTGCAATGCGCGCGCGCAGTGCGGTCGCTGGCGCTTGAAAACAATATAGACATGCCGATCGCCACGGCAGTCGCGGCGGTACTGTTCGATGGCGCGTCGCCCCAGTCTACGGTTGCGCAATTGCTGTCTCGCGATCCACGGCAAGAATAGCTGTTGCGCCATACATTGGATTAGGGTCCGTCATTCACGCCGCAAGGAAACGGTCATCAATACCGAAGCATCGTCCATGGCGTGGATCGAATAAGGCTGGTTGCCGGCCAGGTACATCATTTCTCCTTGCCGCAGAGGCTGAGCCCGGCCATGCGCGCGCAACTCGATAGCGCCTTCAAGACAAAGGATTGTGATTTCTCCGGGCACGCTATGTTCGGGTATCTCCTTGCCGGCTTCAAGGACCAGGCGCATCACTTCGAGCTCGGACGCCTTGAACAATGCGGTCGAAACCGATTCCCTGAGCTTGCCGCTTAACGGACGAATGTTGATTACTTCGCCTGATGTTGCATGAGGTAAGGACATCGTTGTTCTCCCAGGTTGGTAGCGTTCATTGCATGGA
Source organism: Oxalobacteraceae bacterium (assembly GCA_036675035.1). Classification (GTDB taxonomy): domain Bacteria; phylum Pseudomonadota; class Gammaproteobacteria; order Burkholderiales; family Burkholderiaceae_D; genus MESE01. The sequence continues at coordinate 58,543 of JAKFFO010000155.1, read as the reverse complement.
TAGCAGTGCGCTGATACTGATTTCAATCGGATCTCGCTCCTGCATATTCCTGTTTACGAAGTGGATCCTAGAAAATTCAAGTTTCAAGTTTATCGATCGTCAAGCATAAATATAATTGGACACAGGCCTTTACTTTAGCGTTATGAGTCTTCATCTATTTTGTCATTGAACAGCAGTAGTGTTTCAGTAGTTAATACAAGCCGTATCGCGCAGAGCACCCAAGCCGGTCACGTTGGACGAGATCTTCCCGTTAAATCTTCTAACATTACATCCATGTAATACTGCTTCGAAATTCAGTTGATGTTCCAAGGCACTTTTGATGATTTTCAAGGTCGGAGCACATATCGCAATAAAAAAATTGCCGCCAAATAAGATTTGGATCAAACCAAACGCGATTTCTCGACGCCTCCTTGGCTTTATACTCCCACTTCGCTTATCACTTTTTAGAAACAATTCTTATGAGCAATTTTTCTTTTTCCGCCCAATTGCCGGCCCGGAACCGCTCGCGCGGTTTCACGCTGATCGAAATCATGGTGGTAGTCGTCATCATGGGTATTCTCGCCGCGTTGGTTGTTCCCAAGTTAATGGGACGTACCGATGATGCGCGCATTATTGCCGCCAGGCAGGACATCGCAACCGTGATGCAAGCACTCAAACTCTACAAGCTCGATAACCAGCGCTATCCGACCACCGAGCAAGGCTTGCAGGCATTGATCACCAAGCCGACTTCAGGGCCAGCCGCCAACGGCTGGAAAACCGGTGGCTATCTTGATCGCTTGCCGCTGGATCCATGGAAAAACTCGTATCAATATTTATCGCCGGGCGTGAAGGGCGAGGTCGATGTGTTCTCGTTGGGTGCAGACGGCCAGCCTGGCGGCGCCGGCAATGACGCCGATATCGGTTCCTGGGATCTGTAAGCAGGAATATATGACCGCGCGTAACTGCACGGGCGTGGCGGCAAGGTATCGTCAACCGCGGGGATTCACGCTGCTTGAACTGCTGGTGGTAATGGTGATTGCCGGAATCATGCTCGGCATGGTGTCTTTCAATGCAATGCCGAGTGAACGACAGGCATTGCAAAACGACGCTCAAAGAATTGCATTGCTGTTGCAGCTCGCGCGCGACGAGGCAATTTTGCGCAATCGTCCGATCGCGTTCGAAGCCGATTCCGATAGCTACCGATTCCTGCTGCGCGAAAACAATGTTTGGCAAGAGCTGGATCAGGACGACTTGCTGCGCGAACGGGAATTCAAACGCTCACCCGTGACAATGTCGATCAGCCCGCCACCGGCCGGCGACTCTGAAGCGTTGCGCATTATTTTTGGACGAGAACCGGTGGATAAACCATTTGTGCTGACCTTGTCGGTGCGCGATTCGAACGTTGCGATCCGCGCCGACGGTATCGGGCGCTTCGTGGTGGAATGACATGAAATCGGAGCGCATTCAGACTGCACGGCGTGCCCGTCGCTATCGAGATGGATTTACTTTGCTCGAAGTACTGGTCGCGCTTGTCATTGTCGGGACGGCGCTGGGTGCGAGCCTGCGCGCAATCGGTAGTCTGACGCAGAACAGCAGCGACTTGCGCGCATCGATGATGGCCACCTGGTCAGCCGAAAACCGCTTGACGCAAATCCGTCTTGCCCGGGAATGGCCGCCGACCGGGCAACGCAAGTTCGAATGTCCGCAAGGAGATCTGCAGTTCACTTGCGAAGAAAATGTATTTGCCACACCCAATCCCTATTTCCGCAGGGTCGAGGTTAGCGTATTCGATCCGCAGGATATCGGTCGCCGCATCATCAAGCTGACCCAGGTGGTACCGAATGAGCAGTAACAAAGCAAACTGCCGCATCGGATTCTTATCCGGGCAGCGGCGCGGACAATGCGGCTTGACGCTGATCGAGCTGCTGGTTGCCATCAGCGTGCTGGCATTTGTGGCGGTGCTGGGATGGCGCGGCCTGGACAGTATTGTGCGCGCGCGCGTCGCGCTGAACGAAGACCTGGAGCAGACCCGCGGCATGCAGCTGGCATTTGCACAGATGCAGAATGATTTTGCGCAGGTCGTAACCGGGAAAAGCGCGCCTGATCGTGCGCCTCTTGTAATCGATCGCGATCGCATCATGCTGATACGCAAGGTATTTGCGGAAAATCAGCCGTCCCGTTTGCAGGTGGTTACGTATCGGGTCCGGGATGGTGTGCTGACCCGCCGTGAATCGGTCGGCACCCGGGATCTGGCCGAGCTGGACCGCTTGTGGACTGCTGCGGAAAGCGATATCGAAACGGGACAGGAAGTGCGGCTGCAATCGGGCGTTACTGCAATGACGATGCGACTGTGGGGCCCGAAGGGCTGGGGTGAGGTAAATGCCAATCTCGAAGCACCGGAAGCGCCGGCAAGGACTTCGAAAGGCTCGATCATGACGCCGTCGGCCGGCAATCCTGCCGCTGGAAATCCGTCGCCGGTGTTGAATCAAACGACGTTGACCGGACTGCAGGTTGCGTTGCAGATGCAGGGCAGCGATGCGAGCATGCTCAAGGTGTTCCTGCTGGGGGCGGTGTGACCATCGGACGCTTTGCTTTGCCGGCACGCCAGCGCGGTGTTGCGGTAATTACCGCGCTATTGCTGACCACGCTGGCGATTACGATTGTCGCGAGTCTGTTCTGGCAGCAGCAGGTGCAGGTACGTTCCATCGAAAATCAGCGCTTGCAGCTGCAAAAACAGTGGATATTGCGCGGGGCGCTGGATTGGGCAAGGCTGATCCTGCGCGCCGATGTGATGAATTCGACTACCGACAATCTCGATGAACCGTGGGCAGTGCCTTTGGCCGAAACGCGGCTGGATCAATATGTCGAGAACGAACGTGCGGATACGGATGCATCGGATGCCGCTGTATCGGGCAGCATTATCGATGCGCAATCACGTTACAATCTGAACAATCTGTGTTGGGAGGCGAATACCAATCTGTGTGCGAAAGGCGAATTCAACCGTGCCGAAGTGGCGGCGTTTGCGCGATTGTTATCGGCCGTGCAGCTCGATACCGTGCTGGCCGAAGCGGTCGCCAATACCATGGTAAGGAGCCAGGTCAGCGCAGAGGGCAATGAATCGGGCAGCAGCAATTCAAGGCAGATTGGTCTTGAGCATATCGACGACTTGCTGGCGGTGCCGGGGTTTACGCCCGAAGCGGTCGAGAAACTGAAGGAATTGGTTATTTTCCTGCCGACCAGCGGCCTGACGCCGGTGAACGTCAATACAGCATCACCCGAAGTTTTGGTCGCTAGAATTGATACACTCTCGCTGTCCGACGCCGCGGTACTGGTTGCGAGCAGGAAAACCGCCAGCTTTCTCAACCTTGGTGATTTCCGGAATCGGCTGCAAGGAAAATCGCTCGGCGATGCAGAGGGAAAAGTAGACGTCAAGACCCGGTTTTTCCTGGTCAACGGCAGTGTGCGCATGAATCGCGCCGGACTGGAAGTGCAAGCGCTGATCGAGCGCAATGGTCCACGGACCTCGCTGATCTGGATTCGAGAAAATTAGAAAGAATAAGAGACATCTTGAGCATACTGTATATCCGCTTACCTTCGAAAGCCGCCGCTGACAGTGCTTCGCACTGGACCGCATTGCCTTGTCCATTCGCGCTGGTATCGCAAGGCGACGCGATCGAGCGCGAAGGGATCGCGCCATTGTCGGAGCTGTCCGCGCTGATGGGAAAAAATCAGCGCACGGTGCTGCTGCTTGCGGCCAGCGACGTGAGTTTGTTGCGCATCAAGGTGCCACCGATGTCGGCCGCTAGACTCAAGGCCGCGTTGCCCAATTTGGTTGAAGATCAGTTGATTACCGATCCGGCTGAATGCGTGATTGTCGCAGGCGGCACGTCGGACGGATTGCGCACGATTGCAGTGGTGCAGCGGGCGTGGCTTGAGACCATTACCCAGGCATTCATCGGCTTCGGTGCGCGCAATATCGCTGCGCTGCCAAGCCAGTTGTGCCTTCCATATCAGGCCGGCGGCGTCTCGGCCGCCATTAACGGGGAAGAGAGCGACATCGCCGTGACGTTGCGCTTGTCGGAGCATGACGGAATCGGTTTGCCGATCATGCCCGAGCAGCCGGAAACCGCCGCTCGCGAAGTCATGGAGACATTGAGCGCCGTGGTGCCGCAAGGCCCGATCACGGTGTACGTTGCGCAAGCGCAGGTGCGAGACTTTCAGGATGCCGCCGACGGCATCGGCGCAGCGGAGCAGCGCATCAGCGTGTTCGCCGATAGCTGGTCGCGCTGGATCGCGGGTGCGAACAGCCTGCCGCTCGACCTGATGTCGGGTCTGCGCACTGCGGCTGGTCCTGCGTTGAACTGGCGCCCGTGGCGTGCGCCGTTGGCATTGGCAGCTGCGGTACTGTTGATCAATGTCGTCGCTCTGAACATCGATTGGTGGCGATTGAAGAGCGAAGCCGATGCATTGCGCAATTCGATGACTCGCATCTATAAATCGGCGTTTCCAAAGGAAACCGTCATCGTCGATCCGGTTGCACAAATGCGCCAGAAAATTGCCGCCGCAAAGCGCGACTCGGGCCAAGCGGCACCGGATGACTTTACCGCATTGGCGGCGGCGTTCGGGGAAGTCTGGAACAGTGTGCAAGGCCGCAATACGTCATCCGGCATCGCCGCACTCGAATATCGTGACCGCACCTTGTTCGTGCGGCTTAAGCCCGGGGTGGAAGTGCCAACCGAACGCGTAACAAGGGCGCTCGCGGAGCGCGGACTGTCGCTCGCCGCGGCGCCCGCGCAGGCGGGAGCGGTAGTGTGGCAAATTCGGAGCGGAAAATGAATCTGGCCAGCAGACTGAATGAAGTGATGCAGCCGCTGTCGGCATTCTGGAGCGCACGAAACGCGCGTGAACGCACGCTGCTGGCCATAGCGGCGGCGGTGATAGTGCTGGGTTTGATTTATCTTTTGCTGATTGATCCGGCGCTGTCGGGGCGCGAACGGACACAAAAGAACCTGCCGGTGATGCGGCAGCAGGTTGCGGAACTGCAGGCGATGTCCAAAGAAGCAAGCGGACTGTCGGCCAAAGCGGGGCCGCCGGTCGCACCGCTGTCCAAAGAGAGCTTGGAGGCGGGATTGATGGACAAGGGATTAAAGCCGCAAAATGTGGCAGTGACTGGCGAGATTGCACGAGTGCAATTGAATTCGGTACAGTTCGCCGGAGTTATTGATTGGCTGGCAGAAATGCAGCGGACCGCGCTGCTTTCCGTCATCGAAGCCAACGTGGTTGCACAGGCAGAGCCCGGTATTGTGAATGCGACGCTGACGTTGCGGCAGCAAAGGAGTGAATAAGATTCTTGCAGTAACGCGTTTATCGGTTCGACGGCATGGACATGGAATGCTGCGGCGTTTTCTCTTGACCGTGATGCCGGAAAAAAGGAAAGCAAGTGAAGCGTAGCGTGATATGGTTGCTGGCCGGAATAATCAGTGTTGCCATCACGGCGCTGATGTTTTTGCCGGCAACCTGGATGGCCGTGCTGCTCGAAAAGCAAACCATGGGGCGCTTGACGCTGGGAGACGCGCAAGGCACATTATGGAACGGATCGGCTTTTATCGGCGGCGCACCAAGCGGTCAGGCGCCTGTGACGCCGCTGTTGCCCGGGCGTTTTTCGTGGCAGTTGTCGCCCACTGTCTTGCTGGGGCGGGTTAACGCGCAGCTGGAGAATCCGGCGGCGTTGTCGCAACCGGTTTCTATTACCGGCAGCTGGTATCAATGGCAGGTAAGCCCGGGTGCAATCCTGTTGCCGGCGGAACGGCTGGCCAGCCTTGGAGCGCCATTGAATACCATACAGCCATCCGGTCAGATGCGTTTGTCGTGGGGGCCGTTGCAGCTGACGCGGCGTGGCGGCACGATCGAGATCGTCGGCCAGATGAATCTGGAAATGACCGATATCGCGTCGCGCCTGTCGCCGATCAAGCCGCTGGGTGCGTATAACCTGGCGTTTGACTGGCGCGGCCGACAGGCGCAGTTGACGCTGACAACGATCGAAGGGCCGATGTTATTGAATGGTTCCGGAACGCTTACAGATGGACGTTTGCAATTTTCGGGACAGGCGGAAGCCGAAGCAGGGCAAGAAGAGAGGCTGGCAAATTTACTCAATTTGCTGGGACAACGCCGCAGGGTTGGCGGCAAGGACGTCTTTGCACTAGAACTCAAATGAAAACAAACAATCTATTCGCAGCACCGCATCCACAAAAACAAACCACCTGGCGGCATGTCGGCGCAGCGATGGCCCTGCTGTGCGCAATCAGTGCAATACAGCCCGTGCATGCACAGGATCCTTCGACCAACCAGGCGACACTGAATTTCGTTGGCGCGGATATCGAATCGGTGATCAAGGCAATCGGCCATTACACCAATACGACCTTCATCATCGATCCGCGCGTCAAAGGTACGATTAACCTGGTATCCGAAAAGCCGGTTACCAAAGCGCAGGCTTTTCAACTACTGACGTCGGCATTGCGATTGCAGGGATATGCGGTCGTCGCCGGTGACGGCTTTACCAAGGTCGTGCCGGAAGCCGATGCTAAGCTGCAGGCGGGACCGATTCAATCGGGAAAAATCAAGGGCGATCAGATAGCGACGCAGATTTTTCAGCTGAACTACGAGTCCGCCGGCAATCTGGTGCCGGTTTTGCGGCCGCTGATTTCGCCCAACAATACGATCAACGCCAATCCCGGCAACAACACGCTGGTGATTACCGATTATGCCGACAATCTGCGTCGTCTCGGCAGGATTATTTCCGCGCTGGATGGACCGGCAGCCAGCGATCTGGATGTGATACCGATCCAACATGCGGTGGCGTCCGATATTGCAAACATGGTCAATCGTTTGCTGGAAGCCGGCGGCGGTGCGCCCGGTGCGCCAGGAGGCGCCGGAAGCACCAGTGTACTTGCTGATTCGCGTACCAACTCGGTCATCATCCGTGCGCCATCCGCGGCGCGCGCCAATCTTGCCAAATCGCTGATTGCCAAGCTGGATCAACCGACCGCACACCCAGGCAATGTGCACGTGGTTTACCTGAAGAATGCAGAAGCCACCAAGCTGGCGCAGATACTGCGCGCAGTCGTCGCTTCCGATGCTACGGCAAGCGGGACGCAACCGCAGGCTTCGACGCCTGCGCCCCAGGCGCAACAGGTTTCAAATGGAGGCATGGGCTCGCAAATGCCGCCATCTTCACCGGCGCCGGCGCAAGGTCCGCTGCCGACCGGCGGACCGGGCGGCTTCATCCAGGCTGATCCGACTACCAATACGCTGATCATTACTGCGAGCGAAGCGGTTTATCGCAATCTGCGCGTCGTGATCGACCAGCTTGATGCGCGCCGCGCGCAAGTGTATATCGAATCGCTGATCGTGGAAGTTACTTCCGATAAGGCGGCCGAGTTCGGTATCCAATGGGCCGGATTGTCTGGCGATTCCGGTAGCAAATATCGGATCGGCTCGATCACCGGATTCAATTCCGGAGGAAATAATCTGATTAACCAGGCAATCGCAAACACGGTAGCCGGTGCCCCGCCCGCAGGCGCGCCAGGTAATGGACTGAACCTCGGCATCTTCCGCCAAATCGGTGGAGAGCTGACGCTGGGTGCAATCGCGCGTGCGCTTGAGTCGGATGACAATGCCAACATCCTGTCGATGCCCAATCTGATTACGCTGGATAACGAAGAAGCCAGAATCATCGTGGGGCAGAACGTGCCGTTCGTGACGGGCCAGTTCACGACCGCGGCATCCGGCGGAGCGGCAGGCGTCAATCCGTTCCAGACCATTGAACGCAAGGATATCGGTTTGTCGCTGCGGGTCCGTCCCCAGATTTCCGAAGGCGGCACGGTCAAAATGGCGATCTATCAGGAAACGTCGAACATTCAGGAAAATACTACTTCCGGACTCATCACTACCAAACGCTCGATCGATACCAATGTTTTGGTCGATGACGGTCAGATCATCGTATTGGGCGGATTGATCGAAGACAATTGGCAGGACGGCGTCGAGAAAGTGCCCGGCCTGGGCGATATCCCGGTCGTCGGCAATCTGTTCAAGTATCAACAGCGCAGTCGCGTGAAAACCAACCTGATGGTATTTTTGCGGCCGATCGTGGTTCGCAACAATGAACAGAGCGTGAATCTCACCAATGACCGTTATCGCTATATTCGCGGCGCGCAACTTGACGCACAACCGGAACCGACTATCGTGTTGAGAAATACCGGCGCCCCGGTTCTGCCGGAATTGCAGAATGGCCGCATCGTCGGCGGTCCTTTGTATAACAGTCAGTCGAATTCTCCAGGCAATACGCCTCAACCAGTTCCCTCGCAGATTCCTCTGCAACCGGCCCCGGCGCCAAGCGCTCCGGTGCAGCAGGCTCCCATGCCCCTGCTCCCGTGGGAACATCCTGGAAATAGAAATTAAAGATCAGCAATGACTACCGTCATGGAAGCCCGTCTCTTACCGTTTGCATTTGCACGCGATTTCGCCGTATTGGCTCATCGAAACGGCACAGCCGAAGGCGGCCCGGTAGAAATATGGGTGTCCGACGCAACGACGCCATCGGCAATCGCCGAAGTGAGCCGGCGCTTCGGTCGCGTCAAGCTCAAGGCGATGTCGCGCGAAGCGCTGGAGTCCGCAATTGCGCAGGCATACGCCGGTTCCGGCGGCGATGCGGCGCAGGTCATCGATGAATACGAATCCGATCTGGATCTGGCGAAACTGATGCGCGACATGCCGGCGGTCGAAGACCTGCTGGAATCGGCCGACGATGCGCCTGTGATCCGGATGATCAACGCGCTGCTGACGCAGGCATTGCGTGAAGGCGCCTCCGACATCCATATCGAACCTTTCGAACAGGTGTCGGTGGTGCGCTTCCGCATCGACGGTACCTTGCGCGACATCGTCCGCCCAAAGAAGGCGATCCACGCATCGCTGATTTCCCGCATCAAGATCATGTCGCAACTCGATATCGCCGAAAAGCGTCTGCCGCAGGACGGACGCATCACATTGCGCGTCGGCGGAAAACCGGTCGACGTACGGGTATCGACGCTGCCGACCGGACATGGCGAGCGCGCGGTGCTGCGTCTGCTCGACAAGGAAGCGGGCCGGCTCGATTTGCAGCATCTCGGCATGGATGAAGGCGCGCTGGGGCAGTTCGATCAACTGATTGCACAGCCGCACGGCATCGTGCTTGTGACCGGGCCGACCGGCTCCGGCAAGACCACGACGCTGTATGCGGCGCTGTCGCGGCTGAATGCAACCACCACCAATATTTTGACCGTCGAAGATCCGATCGAGTATGAATTGGCCGGCGTCGGACAGACCCAGGTGAACCAGCGCATCGACATGACGTTCGCCAAGGCATTGCGCGCGATCCTGCGGCAGGATCCGGACGTGATCATGATCGGCGAGATTCGCGATCTGGAGACCGCGCAGATTGCAGTGCAGGCGTCGTTGACCGGGCACCTGGTATTAGCGACGCTGCACACCAACGATTCGGCCGCGGCGGTAACACGATTGCTGGACATGGGCATTGAACCGTTCCTGCTGTCATCGTCATTGCTGGGCGTGGTCGCGCAGCGACTTGTGCGCAAACTCTGCCCTGAATGCAAGCAGTTTGATGGCCAGCACTGGCATGCAGCCGGTTGCGACAAATGCGGCCACACGGGTTATCAGGGACGAGTCGGTGTCTATGAACTGTTGCTGACGACCGAGGAAATCCGTGCGCAAATCCATAACCAGGCGTCCGAAGCGGAGATCCGCGCCGCCGCACAGCGCGACGGGATGCGCACGATGCGCGAGGATGGCGAGCGCTGGCTGGCAAACGGCACCACGACGCAGGCCGAGTTATTACGCGTCACCAAGGATTAAAAGGTCAAGGACCAGAACGTTTTTCTGCAAACTCGCACACACTTTCATGCAGCAAACAGGCTGCATGGCTGAATTGATTTCGAGGTCACGTCTTGCCAGCATTCCGTTATGAAGCCGTCGATGCGGCCGGCTCCACCAGAAAAGGCGTCGTCAACGCCGACAGCGCGCGTGCCGCGCGTTCCGATTTGCGCAATCAGGGCCTGGTGCCGATCGTGGTCGATGCCATTGCCGCACAACTCGACGAAGCGGGACAGACCAGAAGCCGCTCATTTGGTGATCGTTTGTCGACCAATGAGCTGTCGCTCTTTACCCGGCAACTGGCCAGCCTGCTCGAAGCCAGCCTGCCGCTGGAACAGGCGTTTACTGCATTGCTGGAGCAGGCCGAGCGCACCTATGTGCGCGACCTGATCGCATCGATACGCTCGGAAATCATGGGCGGCGCCTCGTTGTCGGACGCACTGTCGCAGCACCCGCGCGATTTCGCGGACATCTATCGCGCATTGGTCGCCTCGGGTGAGCAGATCGGACAATTGTCACGCGTGCTGTCGCGTCTCGCCGACTATATCGAGCGGCGCAATGCATTGGTGCAAAAGGTCAAGCTGGCGTTTACCTATCCGGCGATCGTGACGGTCGTGGCATTTGCGATCGTGATATTTCTGCTTACCTATGTGGTGCCGCAGATTGTTTCGGTTTTCGCCAACACCAAGCAGAAACTGCCGCTGCTCACGGTCATCATGCTCGGCATTTCCGATTTCGTCCGGAGTTACGGCTGGATCGTTTTCCTGATCGTGGTTGCGCTGATCTTTGCCTGGCGTACCGCATTGAAGGACCCCGCAGTCAAGATGCGCTGGCACATGTGGTTGCTGAACGCGCCGATGTACGGCAAGTTCGAGCGCAGCCTGAACACCGCGCGCTTTGCCAGTACGCTGGCAATTACTACAGGCTCGGGTGTGCCTATATTGCGCGCGCTGCAAACCAGCCGCGATACGCTGTCCAATGTCGCAATGCGCGCGCAGGTCGAGGATGCAACCACCAGTGTACGTGAGGGTGTCGGATTGGCGCGCGCATTGTCTGCGCACAAGCATTTTCCACCGATGCTGATTCATATGATTCGTGCCGGCGAAGTTACCGGAGAATTGCCGGCGATGCTAGAGCGCGCGGCCAATGCACAGGAACAGGATCTTGAGCGGCGTGCATTGACGATTGCCGGCTTGCTGGAGCCGGTATTGATCCTGGTAATGGGTGTTGTGGTGCTGCTGATCGTGCTGGCCGTGCTAATGCCGATCATCGAGATCAATCAATTGGTACGCTGAATCGATATTGTTTTTGGTGTGCTTATGTTTGAAGTCGCCTGTCCTTGCAGGACGCGCCCAGATTGCCCGGTCTGTGCCGTTGGTCGGGCGGACGAAAGCAGTATTGCCTTGCAAGGCAATACCGTTGCGCAGGCATGGGCAATGTGCCCATGAAATCCCTGCAGCACCAAATCGTCCGGATTTCCTGCGCAAGCCCCGATCGTTCTCCGGGGGAGAGACGGAGAAGTGGGCATGATCAAATCAGAACGCAATCGTGCCGGATTGAAAAAGGAATGCAATGAAACAATGGCCTCTTGTTGCGAGCTTCATATTGTTCATCGTCTTGTGCGCATCGGTGGCGTACTGGGCGATGCAATTGTTCAAACCACCGCTTCGAGCGGTCGCGGCGCCGCCTCCATCGGCCCAGGCGGCGCCAAATCTTGATGCTGCGGCAGGCTTGTTCGGTGGACGTTCGACGGTCGCGGTTGCCAGCAATTTTCAGTTGAAGGGCGTGGTGGTTTCAGGGACGCCTGGCGACAGCGTGGCGATATTGGCGACCGACGGCAAGCCGGCACAGGCGGTCCGAGTCAATGCGGAAGTGGCGCCTGGCGTAACCGTCAAGGAAGTCCATAAACAATATGTGCTGCTGTCAGACAGCGGCGTAATCAAAAAGGTGGAATTGCCGGAGGAGGCTCCATCGGACGGGAACGTGACTGTATCCAGCCGGTCGCCGGTTCCTGCGCGAACCGCGCCGACCGCACCTCCGCGCGTGGTAGTCAGCCCGCCTTCACAAACGCCGCAGGCTGCGGTGCCGAATCCTGGCGTTCCTCAGGCGCAGCCTGCCCCGGCTAATCCCGGTACTCCGCCCGCACAACCGACTGTCACGGTTCCCAATGTTCCGGCACAGACAGTCAATTCCGGCAACACGAGTGTGCCGACGAACCGGAGCGCCGCACCGGCTGCAAGCGTCGGCCGCTCTTCGCCTGGATACAATCCTGCCGGCTCGCAGGCACCGCCATCCGTACCAGCACCCTCCGTACCTGCCGTTCCTGCCGCTCAAAGCGCAGTGCAGGGACAAGCGGCACCGCTCACCCAACCGGTTCCTCAGTCCCAGTCGACTCCTGGGGCGCCCGCTGCGGCACAGCAGAGATAATCATCCCATTCCGTACTGGACAACCGAAGCAAAGGGTTATCCGGTCATTAGAGTGGAGACGTAGGGCCGAATCGATTCGCGAGCATACGGTGAATCTGTTGAGGTGATTGGTCCGAGATCCGGCCTCAAGTATTACAAAATATAGCGCGACAGATCTTCATTGACGGCCAGTGCACCGAGCCGCTCGTCGACGTAAGCAGCACCGATTTCAAGGGTCCGATCCGACGTATCGCTCGCGGTAAACGATATCTCTTCCAGTAATTTTTCCATGACGGTATACAAGCGGCGCGCACCGATATTTTCGGTTTTTTCATTGACCGAAAATGCGATTTCCGCGAGACGCTGAATGCCGTCCGGCGCGAATTCTATTTTTACGCCTTCGGTAGACAACAGCGCTTCATACTGTTTCGTCAGGCACGCATCGGTGCCGGTGAGAATGCGTTCGAAATCGGCGATCGACAATGAGTCGAGTTCCACGCGAATCGGCAGCCTTCCCTGCAGTTCCGGGATCAGATCGGATGGCTTTGCCAGATGGAATGCGCCCGATGCGATGAACAGAATATGATCTGTCTTGATCATTCCATATTTTGTATTGACTGTGGTGCCTTCCACCAGCGGCAGCAAATCGCGCTGCACGCCCGCACGAGACACATCGGCGCTGCCGGTTTCCGAGCGCGATGCGATCTTGTCGATTTCGTCGAGAAAAACAATGCCATTCTGCTCCACGTTGGCAATGGCCTTTTGCTTCAGTTCGTCTTCATTGAGCAGTTTCGACGCTTCTTCGTCGATCAGCAGTTTCAACGCTTCTCTGATTTTAATCTTCCGCGGCTTTTTGCGGTTGCCGCCCATGCCTGAAAACATCGACTTGATCTGCTCGGTCATTTCTTCCATGCCTGGTGGAGCCATGATTTCCATCTGCGGCCCTGCGTCCGCCAGTTCGATTTCGATTTCCCGATCATCGAGCGATCCTTCGCGCAGGCGCTTGCGAAATGTCTGGCGCGTCGTGCTGCCGGCATTCGCATCGCTTTCAGTCTGAGAGCTCGGGCTCGAACTGAAACCGAAATCGCGCGCAGGCGGCACCAGGATATCGATGATGCGATCTTCCGCTGCGTCTTCTGCGCGGGCCCGCACCTTGTTCATTTCCGCTTCGCGCGTCTGCTTGATGCCGATATCGATCAAGTCGCGGATGATCGTGTCGACGTCGCGTCCGACATAGCCGACCTCGGTGAATTTGGTAGCTTCGATCTTGATGAAAGGTGCGCCGGCAAGCTTTGCCAGTCGCCGCGCAATCTCGGTCTTGCCGACGCCGGTAGGGCCGATCATCAATATGTTTTTAGGGGTGATTTCATGGCGCAACGGTTCTGCCACTTGCTGGCGGCGCCACCGATTGCGCAATGCGATTGCCACGGCGCGCTTGGCGCGGCCCTGGCCAACGACATGCTTGTCGAGCTCGGAGACGATTTCCTGCGGGGTCATATTCATAATGGGTTTTCGCTAAGCGTTACGATGAGAAAGGGCACGCTATTCCAATGTTTCAATCGTATGCGACAGATTGGTATAGATGCATAGCTCGCCGGCAATCGTCAGCGATTTTTTGACGATGTCGAATGGCGACAATTCGGTATTTTCAAAAAGGGCTTTTGCGGCTGATTGCGCAAATGCGCCGCCGGAGCCGATCGCACCGATGCCATCGTTCGGTTCCAATACATCGCCATTGCCGGTGATGACCAGTGTCGAATCGCGATCCGCCACCAGCAGCATCGCTTCCAGGCGGCGCAGCATGCGATCGGTACGCCAATCCTTGGCAAGCTCGACGGAGGCGCGCATCAGGTGACCCTGGTGTTTCTCCAGCTTGCTTTCGAATCGTTCGAGTAATGTAAAGGCATCCGCAGTGCCGCCGGCAAAGCCCGCCAGCACTTTATCCTGGTAGAGCTTGCGCACCTTGCGTGCAGTGCCCTTCATGACGATATTGCCGAGCGTAACCTGTCCGTCTCCGCCGAGTGCGACAATGCTTCCGCGTCGTACCGACAAGATAGTGGTGCCGTGAAATTGTTCCATGCTTGCCCCTGCGCTGATATGGCTGAAAAATACTGCAGCCGGAATTGATCCGGGCGCAAAATCAAAGAATGGGGGCGCGGCAGCAGATTACAAGACGTAAGGGCGGAATGCCCGTCAGAATTTACGAGGCTGGATACGTACGAATTCTTTCAAACCCATCACATTGAACAGCACGGCGACAAGGTGATTGACGTTATGCAATTCGATGACTTTGCCTTCCGATGAGAATGGCGCAAGGCTGCTGGTTAACTGGCCCGCAGCCGTAAAATCCACCCGGTTCAGACGGGAGCAGTCGAGAACGGCGGGCTTGTGATCGGAGACGAAAGTCGCAATCGCCGCCAGCAACTGGTCGATCTTTCCTTCGATCACTGCCGGCATCACGAAGCAATCCGAAACGGTGTTAACCGAGCCGCTATCTTCTTCGGTCGCAGTCGTCACCTTGTTCTTGGGCGCAACAAACGCTGGAGGCGAGACTTCGAAAGTGATGCAGTAATCGATACTCGCTTCTTCAAATTCTTTTTCGTGATTCAGCAAGCGAAGAATTTCAAGCAGCAAAAGCCATGGTGCTTCGGTCTCGTCACGCCTGCCGACTTGCAGGATGGCCCGAATTTTGCCGGCCAGCTCGGACGCTCCCACCAGTATCAGATCATGTTGCGATTTTTGGAGTTTGTCGAGAATGCGCAGCAGAAGCCCGCATCCGATCGGATCAACGTCGGTTACGCGGCTGAACTCCAGCCGCAGAACCTTGGTGGTTTCGCCCAGTTTTTGCGCACGTTCCAGCAACTTGATGATGTTGCCGTCAAGTTTTCCCGAAAACGGTACGGTCGGCGTTACGCCTTTGGGTGCAGCCGATGCCTGGGGCGCATCATTCTTAACCGATGCCACCCAGGCAGGTGGCGAGGTCTCGAACTTGTTTGCATATTCGATCGAGAGGTTCTCGAATTGCTGCTGCTTGCCGGTAATCTGATACAGGTCGAACAACATCAGCCACGCTGTTTTAGCGCCGGTATTGCTGCCGGGTTCATGGATCGCCTCCTGCAGCATTTGTTCAACCATCTCGTTCTGCTCATTTGCAAACAGGATTGCCGCTTCTTCAGTAAGTTGCGTGTCTTCGGAACTGGTTGCTTCAATGGCAGACGATTTGCCTTCCTCGCCCAACAGGAACTCGGTAGTCATTCCCATTATTGGCAAGGTGGCGTCAAATGACTTCGGCAACGGCTGCGGTCCTTTGCCGGGCTTAGCTTTATCGAGTTGGGGAGCGGCCTGGGGCGCACTGACTACAGGGCCGGGAATCGTGCTATTGGCGGCATGCGTCGGAATAAACTCGGATGACATCTCGGATTCGATGGCATCGATTTTTTTTGCTGTGGCGGTGGCGCGGGCGACGTTGCGTTGCACCTGTTTCGAACGCTCCGCCGAATCGACGGTGCCACCTGCGCGGGACGAGCCATCGTCACGCTTTGCGCGAACAGGATTTTTGTCTGCGGATGTTACCGGCTGACCGTCTTTTTTGCCAAAGAGCCCGAAAATCGCCACGTTGTTCCCGTTATCAATACATTAATTGCTCACCCCAAAAAAGGGATTTCAATTATAACGCCATAATTATGCTACAAGGCAATACGGGCAACCGCAGCCGTCCTGCCTTGTGGTATCAAACACGATTCAATATGTAAGCTGATAACAGGCAACAATCAAAAGCGGGTCCGCACGCCGACTATGACGCTGCGCCCCTGCAATGGCACTTCATTCCTGAGCAGCGACGTGGATAAGCGGATATCCTGGTCGAGCAGGTTTTTGAGCAGCAGGAAACCGGTAAACTGCATCGCTGCCGCCTGCCGGGTATAAGAAAAATGCGCGTCTACCTGAGTGTAGGCCGGAGTCGCCGCAGTTTCGAATTCCGCCAGACGATCCTGCGCTGCTGCGCGCATCCATCCGATGCCGGTACGCCAGGGTCCGTGTTTGAACTCAGCATCGATTCCAAAGCGGGTAGCGGGCTGCAGCGGTAAAGACCCTGCGCCATCAAGCGTGCCCCGCGACGTATCGGCAAATGCGCGCAGCGATAAACCTTCCTTGTGCAAATTGTAACTAAGCTCCAGTTCGGCTCCCCGGATGGTTGCATCGGCTTGCGACCAGAATCGCTGCCCGAACTCACCGGCGGGGTCCGGGTTGCCGTCTTCATCGACCAAAACTCCATTGGCGCGGCCATATACGAAATTATTGACCCTGTTCCTGAAGAGATTCGCTTTCCATCGTATCGGACCTTCGGTTTTTTGCAGAGTCAGTTCGAGATTGCGCGATGTCTCCTTTCTTAACCCGGCATCGCCGATATCGAAGGTTCGGGTCGACTCATGCGGCCCGTTCGAATAAAGCTCTTCGATGGCCGGCGCGCGTTGCGCAATCGACCATGTCGGACCGAAGCTATAGCCGGGTGCAAATGTCCAGAGGCCGCCCAAGGAATAGGCGCTCAGATTAAATTCACGATCCGGCAAACCGGCGGACTGATCGGGGCGCCGCTTCACGGATTCCAGTCTGACGCCGCCGCTTGCGCGGACCGGACCGAAATCGCGCTCTTCCACCAGAAATCCGGCAAGCGAGGAAGAGCTGGTGACCGGCACGGTTTCAGCGCCGCTGCCGTCTGCGGCCAGCGCCGAATACTTGCCGTTTTCCGATTGCATTCCGAATGTTCCACGCCAGCCGGCCAGCGGCTCGTGAGTCAGTTCCCAACGTGTCTCAAGTGCGCGATTCTTGAAATCGGTAGCAGGCGTACCGTCCTGCAAATTCTCGGTATGTTTGTAATCGGTGTGTCCGAGTTTGAACTTGAACGATTCAAATCCGGCAATCGGCTGCCGGATCAGGCTGTCAACGTCAAAACGGGTCTGGGATAACGTCACAAACGATTGCTCATCGGTTGGTATTCCATATCGATCTTTTTTGATGCCGACCGAGGCGCCAATGTGGCCCCAGGTGGCGACGTGCGACGCGCCCAATCCGAGACTGCTCGCGCGCGTAAAAGACGAAGGCAATCTGCCTTGAGCAGACGATGGATCGTTGCGGATCGCAAAGCCTGGAATCTTGTAGTTGTCCGTGTCCCGCAGATTGCCGTCGAGATGGAGTGCGAGCGAACCGGAAGCGTCATCGACTGAAAATGACAGGCTCTTTTCTCGGTCCGCGCTTCCGAAACGTACTTCGGCCTCGCCGGTTGGTTCCGGCGTCAGCATCACCGGGATGCGGTCGTTGACCACATTGATCAATCCTCCAATTGCACCGGAGCCATAAAGCAGCGCGGCCGGTCCACGCAAGATTTCGATCTGGCGCGCGGTGGATGTCTCAGCGGCGACGGCATGATCACTGGACAGGCTGGATGCATCCAGCACCGACATGCCATTTTGTAAAATCCGGATCCGAGGACCTTCGAGACCGCGGATGACCGGACGAGACGCCCCGGCGCCGAACGCCGACGCGGAAACGCCCAGCTCTCGCGATAACGTATCGCCGAGCGAAGGCGCGAGCTTGTTTCGTAAATCATCGCCGGACAACACCGTTGCAGGAGTGAGAATCTGTGCATTTTCGGACGCGTTGAAGGGCGTTGCGGTGACAATAACCGGTGGTAATGATTGTTCCTCGACTTGTGCAAAAGCCGGCGAGCATAAAGACGCGACTGCGGATGCCGCTGCCGCTGCCGCTGCCGTAAGGGTACGATCGATGAGCATGGTAAATCCTTGATTGAATACCTGAATGAATATCTATCCATGCGCGTGAGCGACACGGTCCGATAGAAATCGAAATGCACTACAGGGAGGTCAAGGCTGCGGCGGTGCGCGGGAAGAAAAATGAATTGAAAAGGGCGCATCCCATGATGCGAATGCGGCCCAGAGAGCCAGTACTCGCGCACCGGTCAGCAACGGTGCGAGATAGGGATTTGGGGAAATGCTGTCGGCGAGGGCTGCGGCATCCAATGCGATACAGGAGTGGTAGGCGTTGTTGTCGTCGGAATCGATTTGCCCGAACGATGCAACGGAATATGGCAACGCTGCATGCCTGATGCGATGATCCAGTCCGGTCCATTGCGCAAACAGCATCGCGATCATCAGCATGGTGGCCATGATCAGGTGAAGCGAGCGGTTGCTGAAACAGGAAAGTCGCATCTGCCAGAAAATTTCGCGTTATTGAAGTCTCACTTGCATCGTTCGGCACCGGTGGTGTGCTCATTGAGCTCAGTGAGTATTTTTAGGTTCGATAACAACCTGAAACCGGCGCCTGCAAGAATCGCCGCAGTCTACCCGAAAATTTGCAACCCGGTTGCATTTTCAGAAAAAGCGAAACGGGAATAGCGCCGGCGCGCCGGCTATGTTCTCGCTGCCGACGCAACGGCCACGCGATGACTTCCCGGTTTTTTATTTGCGCTTGAGCGGAAAGAGACGCGATATGCGTCTCTTTCCGGAAACCGTCAGAATCCGAGGATTCATTGGCGCAGAGACGAAATCAGTCGCCGTACAACTTTTGCTTGAGCTCGCGGCGTTGCTGTGCTTCCAGTGACAAAGTCGCAGTGGGGCGAGCCAATAAACGGGCGATGCCGATCGGCTCGCCGGTCTCTTCGCACCAGCCGTAATCGCCGGACTCGATGCTGGCGAGAGATTGCTGTACTTTCTTCAGCAGTTTGCGCTCACGATCACGCGTACGCAATTCGAGCGCATGCTCTTCTTCGATGGTGGCGCGATCCGCCGGATCCGGCACCAGCACAGTCTCACGCAAGTGTTCTGTAGTCTCGTCGGCATTCTTGAGCAAATCTTTTTCGAGTTGCTGCAAGCGCGCTTTGAAGAATGCCAATTGCGCAGCATTCATGTAGTCCTTTTCGCCCATCCTGAGGATTTGCTCTTCGGACAGCAGTGCACCATCGGTGACGATGGCTGGAGTCGTTTTCATTAGTTTAGTTGCCACTTCGCTTACTTTCGGAACTACGGGTTTCTCAATTTTATCTGTCGATCGAACAGTTGCTTTGTTGCCGCTCATACTTGGGTTCGATTTGCCTTTTTCTGATGCGCCAGATAACGGACGGCTTACTGATGGCCGGGCGGATTTGGCAACCGCCGATTTGACAGCGGATTTTTTCACGGAACCAGTTTCGACTGGAGTGCGTGCCGGTTGCTTCACGGCGCCGGCTTTTTTTACGGCTGGCGGCGCCTTTTTCGTACCAGCGGACTTCGCGGCGGATTGCGAAACCGGCTTTGGACTGGATTTCGTTACAAGCTTTGAACCGGGTTTGGTTATTGTTTTGATGCCGATCTTTGCCGTAACCTTCGCGGATTTGGCCGCCGGCTTCAGTGTCTCCGAGGCTTTCTTGGCCAGTTTTGTAGCGACTCTTTTCAGAGTCGAGGCAACGGTTTTTTCGGCACCCTTTGTCTTGACAATTTTGCCTGGCTTGGCGGCTGTTTTGCCCGGGTTTTTTATTGCAGCGGTTTTTTTGGCAGCTTTTGTAACGGTCGCGTTCATGTTCTCTGTCCTCGATGAACTGTCCAACGCCTTCACTTCACCGGGTGCCGAGCGCGATTCTTTTGTTGTCGCGGTCGTTAAGGCACCCGCCCCCTTGATTAAAACCCCGGTAGTTTATACCAAACATTGTTCCAGTCCGCGAATAAAAATATCTTGGGGCAGATTCTTGCCGATGAATACCATTTTGCTGCCGCGTACTTCGGTATCGCCCCATTTTCCGCCGATATCCGTTCCCATTATTTGATGCACGCCCTGGAATACCACCTTGCGGTCGGCGCCATTCATTAACAGCACGCCTTTATACCGCAGCATGCGCGGCCCGTAGACTTGAATAAGGCCGCCCAGGAATTCATCCAGTCTGGCGCTGTCGAACGGCCGGTTGCTCGTGAATGCAAATGCGGCGATATCGTCGGCATGGTCATGACTTCTCGCGTGATGCGCCGCGTGTTCATGATCACAATGTTCTGTGCAGTCGTGATGCTCATGGTGATGCGACTCTGCGGCAAGGAAATCGGGATCGATTTCAAGTTTTTCATTCAAGTTGAAACCGCGGATATCCAGAATCTGGTCGATTGACGCATTGCCGAAATGAACCTTGCTGATCGGTGCGCGCGGATTGATACGTTTCAGGCGCGCACTCAGTATTCCGATTGTCTCTTCATCGACCAGATCGGTTTTGGATAGCAGGATTCTGTCGGCGAATCCGGCCTGACGCTGAGCTTCTTCGTGTTCATCCAGTTGCTGCATCGCATGCCGCGCGTCCACGACGGTCAGGATCGAGTCAAGCAGGTAATGCATTGCGACTTCTTCATCAACGAAAAAGGTTTGGGCCACCGGACCGGGATTGGCCAGGCCGGTGGTCTCGATGATGACACGGTCGAAATGCAATTCACCTGCGTTGCGTTTTTGCGACAATGTCGAAAGCGCCACGATTAAATCGCCGCGCACGGTGCAACAAATGCATCCGTTGTTCATCTCGACGATTTGTTCAGTACTGTCCTGTACCAGGATTTCATTATCAATATTTTCCTGGCCGAATTCGTTCTCGATCACGGCGATCCGATGACCGTGGTTCTCCTGCAGAATGCGATTGAGAAGTGTGGTTTTGCCGGCGCCTAAAAAGCCGGTAAGTATGGTAGTCGGAATCAGTGCCATGGTCACCCAGTCGATAATTCAGATCCGCAGTCCGCACACCATCCTTTGATGGTGAGTTCGATATCATGGCTTTGGAAACCCGCACCCAAACTGTCTTGCAATTCCTGCTGCAGCTGATGCCGCAACAATGCACTGCGTCTGGCGGTTTCCACTAATACATTCGGCATGCGGTTTCTGATGCCATTTCCGAAGCAAAACACGCGGGCGCATTGAGTGCACTTGAAATGTCCGTGCTGATGCTGCGCTCCTTGTGATCCATCATCATCAATTCTTCCGTCTCCGGGGTTGTCGGAACTTGTGACGCTATAGCGGAAAATGCGGTCGTCACCGGCAATTCTGTGCGCCAATCCGGCTTCGATCAAACAATCCAGCGCACGGTACAAGGTGACGCGATCCATGTCGGCAAACGTGTCTTGAACCTCATTGTGCGAAAAGGCGCGATTGGCGCCAAGTAGCGCGGCCAGCACCTTGACGCGCGCTCTTGTAATTCGCACCGACGCGCGGCGCAATCGTGTCTCGGCCAAGGTCCGCATATGCTGAATGTCGCTCGACTGCTTGCTGCGCATTTCGACGGTGGCTGGATTAGGTTTCATCATGCTGAAAAAAGAAGGCGCTCGAAATTTCCGGGGGATTATGCATGAATTTCGCAACGCGGTTGCAAAAATTAACAATGCATTACCGATTGCATCCCGATATTGCGAAGGCGGAATGTTCGCTATGTGCAACCGGATTGCCGTGCATCCGAATCGCAATACGCTTCAATAAAATCATTCGTGCTTTTTTTTCGCACGCGGGTGCGCCGCATCGTAGACCTGTGCCAACCGCTGAAAATCGAGCGAGGTATACACTTGCGTCGCCGCGATTGAAGCATGTCCCAGCATCTCTTGCACTGCGCGCAGGTCGCCGGAGGATTGCAATACATGCGAGGCAAACGAATGGCGCAGAACATGCGGATGCACATCAGACGGGATGCCGAGCGCCTGCGCATGCGCCTTCAACCGGACCTGCACCACGCGCGGCGAAACACGATTGCCGCGCTCGTTCAGAAATAACGCGAACCGGTTGTTGCCCGAATTGCTGTTCAGCAGTACAGGGCGGGCCGCAAGCCAGTCGGCCAGCGCGCGCATGGCCGGTTGGCCGATCGGCACGCTGCGCATTTTGCTGCCTTTGCCTGTCACCGTGACTTCGGCAGCGTCGAAGTCGATCCAGCCTGACGACACATGTCCCGATTCCCGGACATAGCGCGCGTCCAGGCCGACCAGTTCCGACACGCGCAAGCCGCTTGAATACAGCAGTTCGAACATTGCGCGATTGCAGATCTGGGTAGCGGAATCCGGCGCTTTCCCGGGATGCGGTTTCGAGACAAGTTGTACCGCATCGTCTGCCGACAACGCTTTCGGAAGTGGCCTGGTGCGTTTCGGCGCTTTGACACCGTCGACCGGATTCGAAGCAAGCTCGACTTGAGTTGCCAGCCAATCGAAAAATCCGCGCCACGATGATACTTTCCGCGCAATCGAGCGAGCGTTCAATCCTTTGGCGTGCAGTTGCGAAGCAAGGCGGCGCATATGGAAATGGGTCGCCGAAGCAAGCGGAAGATCGCCATCGAATGATCGGGCGAATGCCAGTAGCTCGGCCAGATCGTGACCGTAGCCGGAGACGGTATGCGGCGAAAGCTTGCGCTGCGTTCTCAGGTGATCGAGATAGCGGTCAACGTATGAACGATTGCTTTCGCCATTCACGTCGATAGAAAGTTTAGTGTGGTGTTGCATGCTTGACGGTACAAATAAAAACGATGGATTTTTGGTCAGGGCAACGAGCAAGCCACAGCGATACCGAAGTATCGCGCGGATTTGCAACGCAGCGATGGCCGAAAAGGCGTGTTTTTATGTGCCGGATGGCGTACAGCACCACACTAGTCAAGCAAGCAGCTAAGTGCGGCGCTGGTGGTGTCACCGATCTTTACCAGGAAGTCGGTTGCCATGTCCGCGGTAAAACGGCCGGGATCGGCCGAACCGAGCACCAGCAGGCCGAATGCGTCGGCGGATGGATTGGCCCTCAACGGCAGAATTGCGACCGACTGAACAGACGCGGCATCTTCGAGCCAGGAAGCGGCCTCAAAATCATTGTTCGGGCCACAGAACGGCATGCTCAGGCCATTCGAGAAAATTCGTGCATCTGTCGAAACGTCGGCGGCAAACCATGTGTGGGAAAATTCTTCGGACACCCCCCATATGCGCAAAGTCGCTTGCGGGGCCGAAAAAATCTTTCGCATTCCGTCGATCAGGACGTGCGGTAAATCGACATCGTTACGCGCCAGTAGCAATGAACGTGTCCATTCCTGAAATTTGCCGGTAATTTCATCGTTTTCCTGCGCCACGCGCATTAACTCCGCAAACCGCAAATCCAGTACCTTGATTTTTTCGCGCAGCACTTCCATTTGTCTTTCTTGCAGCGAGACGGTGCGTCCTCCGATCGGGCTGGTCAGCTTCAGTTTCGACAGGAGCTCAACGTGCTCTTCGAAGAAATGAGGATTATCCAGCAGGAAGCGAGCGACCGAATCCGGATCAAGTTGAGCAGTCATATTTTTTGTACGCGGAAATCGAATCAATAAGCGCAATGTGCACATGGATGCGGTGCAATGCACGCTGCCACACGGTCAAATGCCTGTAAAAGTTCAGCGGTAATTCTAACCGACAAAAGCGCTTCGACATAATCGATTCCGAATCTGCAGCTCTTTATTCTGCAAGCAGGATTCTGTGTCGCCTGGCCCGAACGCAAAGAATGGAATATCGTTGAATTTGCGCAGGCCGTCGCATCGTCCGCGCCGAGAAAAAATGTCAGATTTCGATCTCGCCATCAAATACGGTGACAGCCGGGCCGGTTAGCATGACCGGGGAATTCATTCCTGCCCAGGCAATCGACAACCGGCCTCCGAGTGTGTCGACCGTGACCGGGGAGTCGAGCAGTCCGCGCCGAATGCCGGCCACGACGGCAGCGCACGCGCCGGTGCCGCATGCCAGCGTTTCGCCGGTACCGCGCTCGAATACCCGCAATTTGATCCGGTGCCGGTCGAGGACTTGCATGAATCCGGCGTTTACGCGATTGGGAAAACGCGCGTGCGTTTCGATCAGCGGCCCGGTTGCAGCCACCGGTGCAGAATCGCAATCGTCAACCAATTGCACCGCATGCGGATTGCCCATCGATACGGCCGAAATGCGAACGGTCTTGCCAGCCACGTCGAGAGGCCAGACAGTATCGGATCCCTCGACATCAGCCTGCAAACCGTTTGAATCGAACGGAACGCGTTCCGGCTCCAGAATCGGCGCACCCATGTCGACTGTCACCTGCCCGTCGCTTTCGAGTACCGGTTCGATGATTCCGGCCAGCGTTTCGACCCGGATTTCATGCTTGCTCGTCAGTCCTTTTTCAGTGACGAATTTTGCGAACGCACGCGCACCGTTACCGCATTGCTCGACTTCGCCGCCATCGGCGTTGTAGATCCTGTAACGGAAATCGACATCCGGCGACTGAGGCTTTTCGACTACCAGTATTTGGTCCGCCCCGACGCCGAAGCGCCGATCTGCGAGCTTTTTCCATTGGGCAGCCGTGAAATCGATGTGTTGGTTGATTGCGTCAATCACCACGAAATCGTTCCCGGCGCCATGCATTTTAGTGAATTGGACTTTCATGCTGGCATTATAAACCGCTGTGTTCGCAGGTCGCGTCGCCCAACCTGATTGATCGGCAACTCGGATTAATTTGGGGATCACGAAATGTGTATTTCGACATACGGCGCTTAATATTTTGTCTTGACTATTTCCGGTGCGCAATATTTAATCAAATCAGCTACGTCATTTTTTCAGGAATGCGATCTTCCATTCGATCGGAATCGTATTTGCGGCCGCCGTGGGCCGAGCACAGTTTGGTCGAAACGGGTCCCTTGTCGCATAGTGCTGTGGTGCCAAAGAACCAAGAATTAAATAAATGAAACCAACCAAGGCTAGTGCGGACCTCAAGCTCGTTCCCGATTTCGACACGGGCCCTGCATATCGGATCACGGAGGAAATCAATGCCAGCGCCAACGCGAAAATTTATCGTGCGGTGCGTTCGGATGGCGGGCAAGCCGTTATCTTGAAAGTTCATCCGGAAGGCCCGGCAGGACGCGAGATTTTCAAGCGCTCAAAAAAAGAGGCGGAGATTATCCAGACCATCAGGAGCGCGCGAGTGATTCGCTGCTTCGGATTTGAGCAATTCGCCAACTCGGCGATGCTGGTACTGGAGGATATCGGAGGCCAATCTCTCAAAGACCTGATCAAGGACGGGCCTCTGGAACTGGATCGCACGCTGCTTTACGGCAGCCAGGTTGCCGAAGGCTTGAACGAAATTCACTCGGTCGACATTATTCACAAGGATATCAGTCCCGATAATATCGTCATCAACGAGAGTAGCCATGAGCTCAGGATAATCGACTTCGGGCACGCGACAATGTTGTCGCGTGAGCACCAATCGCTGGTCAATCCGGGAATCCTGGCGGGCACGCTTGCATATATGTCGCCTGAACAGACCGGCAGGATGAATCGAACGATAGATTATCGGAGCGACTATTACGCCTTCGGCGCAACGCTGTATCACATGCTGGTCGGCAGGCCGCCATTCGCCGCTGACGATCCGCTGGATCTGGTTCATATGCATATTGCCAGGCACGCGACGCCGCCTTGCGAAGTCGATCCTCGAATACCGCGCATGGTATCGGACATTGTCATGAAGCTGCTGTCGAAAACTGCGGAAGACCGATATCAAAGCGGCTGGGGTATCAAGGCCGATCTGGACGAATGCCTTCGGCAGTGGAACTTGAACGGGGTCATAGAGCAGTTCGTGCTGGCACGACATGACAAGCCGCACCAGTTTCAACTTCCGCAAAAATTGTATGGACGCGAAACTGAAATCGATATTTTGCTGAGCAAGTTCGATAACGTGGCGCAGGGCGGGCGCGAAATTGTTTATATCGGGGGTTATTCCGGTATCGGCAAAACATCCCTGGTGCGCGAAGTCTACAAATTGATTACAGCCAGCCGCGGCTATTTCATCTCCGGCAAGTTCAGCCAATTTCAGCGTACTACGCCATTCAAGGCACTGCTCGATGCGTTGCGCGACCTGGTCAAGCAATTGCTGACCGAAAATGAGGAGCAGCTGGATTACTGGCGCGCTCGGCTGCAGGAAGCCGTAGGATCGAACGGTCAACTGATCACCAATGCATTGCCCGATCTTGAAATCATCATCGGACCGCAGCCGGCCATACCATTGCTCGAACCGGCTGAAACGCAAAACCGGATCAATCTTGTTTTTCGCAACTTCATCTCTGTGTTTTGCCAATCCCGCCATCCGCTGGTGATCTTTCTGGATGACCTGCAGTGGATCGATTCGGCTTCGTTGAAACTTCTGAATTACCTGCTCAACGACGAGTCGCTGCGTCATTTGATGATTGTCGGTAGCTACCGCAATAACGAGGTAGACCAGGCACATCCGCTGATGATCAATCTGCAACGCTTGAAGAAGGCCGGCATTGTAATCGACACCTTGATGCTCAAGCCGCTCAGGCTCGATCATGTCAACCAGCTTCTCTCGGACGCACTGCACTGTCAGCCAACCGAGGTTCAGACGCTGACCGAATTGATTGTCAATAAAACCGATGGAAACCCGTTTTTTATCGAAGAATTCCTGAAATCCCTGTATTTCGAAAAACTGCTTTCCTTCAATGCCGGCCGCGGGTGCTGGGAATGGAACGTGGAGCAGATACGCGCTCAGGGCATCACCGACAACGTCGTCGATCTGATGACCGGCAAGCTGGAGCGCCTCAGTTCGGATACGAGGCGCATCGTGTCGCTTGCTGCATGTCTGGGAAATCGGTTCGATAGTTTGACGCTGTCTGCGGTTTATCAAGAGTCGCTAGAAAAGACAATTACAGCATTGCGGCAGGCATTGCAGATGGGATTGATTGATTCCGTCGGCGCGTCGTCCGACTGGTTGCTCGGAAGTGGATTCTCCGAGCAGGATGCGGCCAGGATTGAGTGCCGGTTTTCGCATGATCGCGTGCAACAGGCTGCATACGGCTTGATCCCGGACACTGAGAAGCCGGCAGTGCACAAATCTATCGGCGAGCTGCTGTTGGCAAGCACGCCGCAAAAAACATTCGATGAAAAGATTTTTGAGATCGTAACCCAATTGAGTTGCGGTATGGCGCTGATTGTCGATGGCAGTGAGAAAAAGAGGCTGGTGGAACTGGCTTTGAGAGCCGCGAAGATCGCCAAGTATTCAGGCGCTTACGATACCGCGTTCAATTTTCTGCGATCAGCTATCGATGTAATACCGGGTGGTAGCTGGCATACCGATTATTCGCTCGCCATCAGATTGTATGCGGCAGCCGTAGAGATCGCTTCACTCAGCGGGAATTTCGCCGAAATGGATTCCTGGCTCGAGATCGGACTTGAGAACGCAACGGGCCCTCTCGACAAAATCAAACTCTACGACACGAAGATTGCGGTCGAATCCGGCTAGGGGCGCTTTGCACCGGCGCTTGCGCTTGGACTGGAAGCTCTTCGGTGGGTCGGCATATACCTGCCTTCGTCACCAACCCGGGCGGAGGTGGTCTGGTATGCGTTCAAGGTCAAACTTGCGCTGATAGGCAAGAATGACGATGTGCTGCTCAATGCCGTCGACAGGCCCGATGCTCAGACAATTGCCCGTCGGCGCATGCTCAGCAGGGTTGGGTATGCCGCCTTTGGTGCGAATCCGAAGCTGTTCATTATTCAGGCCTTTGAATCGATGAGATTAAGCCTCAAGCATCCGAACACGCGCACCGGCGCATCGATCTATGCCACTTATGGCGCAATTTTGTGCGGTTCGTTTAACGATATCGAAGGCGGAAACCGTTTTGGCGCATTGGCACTTCGGCTCGCCGAAAAACTCGATTCCAAACAGGACACGGCACAGACGCGTTATATCGTAAATGGAATGATCCGGCATTGGAAAGAGCCTGCGCACGAATTGCTCGCCAACTTCATCGACGGTTATCAGTATTGCCTGGAGAATGGGGACCTGGTAAGCGCTGCCAACAATGCGCTGTTTTACTGTTATATGTCCTTTCACTGCGGCAGGGAACTGGAAGTCCTTGAGGATGAGTTCGTTAAATATAATGCCGCGATCAAGAGCTGGCTGCATCAGCCGGGACTGCACACGATCAATTCCCTATACCATCAGGCTGCATCGAATATGCGCGTGCCAGCAAGCGATTCTTGCGGTCTCTCGGGGGACAACGAAGAATTGCTGCAAAAATGGCAAGCGTCGAGGCAAGGGCTGACGCTGCATACGTATTTTTTTCTGAAGCAATATCTTTGTTTTCATTTCGGCCGCTATGACGATGCAATCAGTTTTTCGGATAAGGCAAAGCCTCTGGCGCACGCTGTCCTGGGCGCGATTACCATTCCGGTCGCGGTGTTTTACGATTCGATGGCCCGATTGGCGGTCTGGCCGGAGGCTAGCCCGCAACGGCAACGCAACCTCTTGCGTGACGTCGCTCGGAATCAGAAAAAATTGAAAATGTGGGCGCACCTCGCACCGGAAAACCATTTGCATAAATTTCTTCTGGTAAGGGCCGAGCTGGAAGGGCTTGACGGAAACGAGCTCGAAGCGATCAATCTCTACGAGAAAGCAATCGCTCACGCGAAAAAATCCGGCTATGTGCAAGAGGAGGCGCTAGCCAATGAACAAGCGGCAAAGTTTCATCTTGCACATGGAAGAAAAAACATTGCGTCCACTTATCTCCGCCAGGCGTGGCTGTGCTACAAGCAATGGGGCGCGATGGCGAAAGTCGATGAATTACAGCGCGTCCATCCGCAACTGGAGATTCAAAAGGATTCAGGCTCTCTTAGTACATCGCTGACCAGAGGCATGTCGTCGTTGACGTTCGATCTTCACGCATTGATGAAGGCGCTCAAGGATATTGCGCAGGAGAAGTCACATAGCCAGTTGGTTGAGAAAACCATTGTGACTGCGATGGAATGCGCCGGTGCGGACAGTGGATTGCTGATTCTCCGTAATTCCAAGGATAGCCTGTTCGTCGAGGCCGAGATTTCGCCGGCTCAGGTAAAGCCCAAAATTCTGCATTCCATTCCCCTTGGCGATGCGCCGAACGTTTCTCATTCGGTTGTAAATTATGTCAAGAGGACGCAAAGAAGTGTCGTGATAAACGATGCTGCCGACTCGCACGACGCGGTGCCCGGCCTGCATCAGGATTCCCATATCAAAACCAGGCGGGTCAAATCGGTGCTTTGTATTCCGCTACTTAACGGAGCCGCGAACGAGGGCGGGGAATTGATCGGTCTGCTTTATCTTGAAAACAATCAGGTGAGCAATGCGTTTGATGAGCAGCGAATAGGCACATTGGAAATTATTTGCCTGGCTGCAGCAGGTCGCCTTGAGTTGTCGCGCAAGGCGATGACCGACGGACTGACAAATCTTTTCAACCATGATGCATTTCAAAGCATGCTGAAAAAGGAAATCTCCGCGTCCGTGCGCACGCTCAGGAACGTGTCCGTCATCCTGGTCGACATCGATCACTTCAAACAGTTCAATGACACGTGGGGCCATCAAATGGGCGATACGGTATTGCGGATGGTGGCCGATAAGTTCAAGGAATCATGCCGGCAATCGGATATCGTAGCGCGCTACGGCGGCGAGGAAATGGTAGCAATCCTGCCGGATACCGACCAGGCGCTTGCTGCGGTCGTCGCCGAAAGAATAAGGGCCAATATCGAAGCGGCAGCGATCCAGCATCAGGGCACGGCATTGAAGGTAACGGCCAGCCTGGGGGTCGCCACATTGACGGCGGGTATTCGCGATCCGGCCGCACTCGTCAAGGCTGCGGACGCTGCGCTTTATCGTTCCAAGGAATTGGGACGTAACCGGGTTTGCGTCGGTGAACTTCAGCGCGATGCGTTATCGCCTTTGTTTTGATCATAGACACCGGGCGAACCTTCCGGGCGCGTCTTGAATCGCTTGTGGGTCCAGAAATACTCGGCCGGCGCTTCCAAAATACGAGCCTCGATAAATTCATTCATGCGGCGCGTTGCCGAAACGATGTCGTCGCCCGGATAATCTTCCCATGGCGGATAGAAGGTCACTTTCCATCCGCGATAATTCGGCAGAAAAGTCGCAATGACCGGAATTACCTTCGCTTTCGTCGCAGCCGCGATGCGCGCCGGCGCGGTTAGCGTAGCTGCGGGTGTTCCGAAGAATGGCACGAATGCTGCATCTTTCGCGCCGAAATCCATGTCCGGCAACATGAAAAACGGCATGCCTTCACGCATCGCACGAATGATCGGTTTGACGCCTTCGCCCCGCGAAAGAAGTTTGACCGGGTGAAAGCGCGAACGGCCCTTGCGCAAGGCCTTGTCAAATACCCGGTTGCGCTGGCTGGTATAGATTGAACACGCCGGCGACTCCAGCACCAACGCCACACCGGCGACATCCAGGCACACGAAATGGGGACATAGCAGGACGGTCGGGCCGGACGCGATTGTATCCAGCGGTACGCGCGGCTCAACGACGATCAGTTTTCTCAAGCGTGCCTGCGGCGCCCACCACAGGATGCTGCGCTCCAGTACGCTGCGCACATATGCCTGAAAATGTTCCCGCGCCAGTTCAATGCGCTGCGATTCCGACAGGTCAGGCAGGCATAGCCGCAGATTGGTCAGCGTGATATGCCTTCGCGAGCGAAGCAGCGGAAACAGCAGGCTGCCGATCAGCTTTCCCAGTCGGCCGAGTAACGGCAAAGGCAGCCAATGCAGCAACCACATCAAAAATAGGAATAATTTCATCCAGCGACTCCGGTATGCGGCGGGGCAGTATCAACTCCCGCAGGCGTTTTGTATCGTGCATAGCTCCAGAAATACTGCGCCGGGCATCGCGCGATCAGTTTTTCCATCGCGGCGTTGATTGCCCGTGCCTGCTGCGCGGCCGTCTCGCCGGGAATCTCTTCGAATTTGACGAACCGGATCACATAGCCGCGACCGCGTGAAAGACGCTCCGCATACGACAGGATGATCGGTGCGCCGGTCATCTGATGCAGTTTTCCGGGTAATGTCATCGTATAGGCCGATTTGCCGAAAAAGTCAGCCCAGACGCCTTCACCGTTACCCGGGACCTGATCGGGCAACAGACCGATTGCTTCGCCTTTTTTCAGGGTTTTGAGAAGCATGCGCACACCGGTTAACGTGGCTGGCGCAAGCGCCAGGTTGTGGCGCGCACGTGCCTCTTCCATCAACGGCCTCAGCGCCGCCTTACGAGGTGGGCGGTATAACGCAGTCAACGGAATCTTGGCTGCGATGGCCTGCGCGATAATCTCGAAACAGCCGAGATGCGGTGTCAGGAAAATCACCCCTTGCCCGGCGTCCAATGCAGCTTGCGCCAGTTCCCAGTTTTCGATTGACGCGGTAGCCAGCACCCGCTCCGGGCGCGCGCACCAGACGAAAGGCAACTCGAGAATGTTCTTGCCCGACTCGGCGATGGTCGCGTTGCGGTAACGGGAATATCCGGCTCGGTTGATATTGTCTTTCAGGCGATTTCGATAAGACGGCGAAACGAAATAAACCAGCCAGCCAAGCGCAATACCTGTTGCATGCAGGACAGGCAATGGCAAGTTCGACAGGAGACGGAATAAATTGACAAGCATCGAAATAAAGGCCGGGAATTTTTGCTGATTTTTTGCAAGACGGGTAAAATAGCACAGATGCACTATCCGCCGAGTTAACAGACAACTTGCGAGGCGGCCTAAAAATTTCGCTAAAGCGTCGCAGGCTCATTTGATCGACCGCGACATGGTTTATCTTTTCATAGGAGCCTGCATATGGCACACGAATATCTCTTTACCTCGGAATCCGTTTCCGAAGGCCATCCCGACAAAGTTTCCGACCAGATTTCCGATGCGATCCTGGATGCGATTTTCGCGCAGGATCCGAAGGCGCGCGTCGCAGCCGAAACCCTTTGCAATACCGGCCTGGTGGTGCTGGCAGGTGAAATTACCACCCATGCCAATGTCGACTACATCGGCGTTGCACGCGACACCATCAAGCGCATCGGCTATGACAATGCCGATTACGGAATCGACTACAAGAGCTGTGCGGTCATGGTGTGCTACGACAAGCAATCCCCGGATATTGCGCAAGGCGTGGACGAGGGCAAGGGCCTCGATCTCGACCAGGGCGCCGGCGACCAGGGATTGATGTTCGGCTATGCCTGCGATGAAACGCCGGAACTGATGCCGGCTGCAATCTATTATGCGCACCGCATCGTTGAGCGCCAGTCGCAATTGCGCAAGGACGGCCGCTTGCCGTGGCTGCGTCCCGATGCCAAATCGCAGGTTACGTTGAAATATGTCGATGGGCGCCCGGTCGCAATCGATACCATCGTGCTTTCCACGCAGCATGCGCCGGAGATGGAGCACAAGGCAATTGAAGAGGCAGTGATCGAGATGATCATCAAGCCGGTCGTACCGCAGGAGTGGCTGAAAAACACGCGTTACCTGGTCAATCCGACCGGGCGCTTCGTGGTCGGCGGCCCGCAAGGCGATTGCGGACTGACCGGCCGCAAGATCATCGTCGATACCTACGGTGGTGCTGCGCCGCACGGCGGCGGCGCATTTTCCGGCAAGGATCCGTCCAAGGTCGACCGCTCGGCTGCTTATGCCGGTCGCTATGTCGCCAAAAACATCGTTGCAGCCGGCCTGGCCAAGCGCTGCCAGATCCAGATTTCATATGCGATCGGTATTGCGAAACCCACATCGGTAATGGTTACTACCTTTGGCACCGGCACGATCAGCGATGAAAAAATCGCAGAACTGGTACGTGAGCATTTCGATCTGCGTCCGAAAGGCATCGTGCAAATGCTGGACTTGCTGCGGCCGATTTATCAAAAGACTGCAGCTTATGGTCACTTCGGTCGCGAAGAGCCCGAATTCACCTGGGAGCGTACCGACAAGGCCGCTGCCTTGCGCGCCGGCGCCGGTCAATAGGCGCCAGCGTGCGGCACGAGGGCATGGGCGCGTAAGGTGCTTATTGGCGACGTATCCGGCGTAAGTAACAGGAGCGAGCATGCGCCGTTTCCATGGCGCATGATTGTCGCAGGCGGATTTCTTGCATGCGCGATGATGTCCGCTTTTGCCGCTACCTCCCCGAGCCAGGCGGAATGGTGCAAAAAGCTTGCAATGCGCTTGCCCGGCGTGTCGGCGGCGCACTGCCTCACTAGCGACTTGACTGCGACCGACGCCACGTCGGTCAACGGGTTTCCGATCCTGGCGCGCCGGATACCGGCAATGCAGACGGCCGGCGCGGCCACGGCGCCGGTACGAATCCTGCTGGTCGGAGGCATACACGGCGACGAGCTGACCTCGTCGTCCATCGTTTTCAAGTGGATGCAGCTCATGCACGGCGCTGAAGCACGCGAATTCCACTGGACCGTGGTTCCGGTTCTCAACCCGGATGGTTTGCTGGCGCGCAAACCGAACCGCGTCAACGCCAATGGCGTTGATTTGAACCGCAATTTCCCTACGCCCGGCTGGCAGCAGGACGCACCGCGATACTGGGCCAAGAGAACCCGCAAGGATCCGCGGCGCTTCCCCGGCAAGGCGCCGCTTTCCGAGCCCGAAAGCCGTTGGCTCAATGCCGAGATGGAGCGGTTTCAGCCGCAGGTGATCATCTCGGTCCATGCGCCGTTCGGCGTGCTGGACTTTGATGGACCGGCGGAGCCGCCGCGCCGTTTTGGCGGATTGGTTCTCAATCAGGTAGGCGTATACCCCGGATCTCTCGGCAACTATAGTGGGCTGCACAAAAATGTTCCGGTAATCACGATCGAACTTCCCAATGCCCGGACCTTGCCATCAGATGCAGAGGCACAGCGCATATGGCGCGATATGCTGAGCTGGATCCAGCTCAATGTGCCAAAACAGCAAAAGACAGGCAACCCACCGGCTGCTTCGCTGCCCCCATTGTCCGATAAGGCAAAGGGCGATGTAGCCGAGCAGCGAACCGATCAGCGGACTTCGCGTAAGCAGGAAGTGGAGCCCGGTTTCCGGCACCGAATATCCAACTGGCTGCGTCTCAATTTTTTATAACCGTCACCGTATTAATCGCTTCGCACTCGAACTCGACGGATTGAGGCGGACGCAGGACGTGTTGTAAAAATCTTCGAATACGGGCGAAAGCAGTCCGTCCGGTATGCGGAGATGGTACATTTTCGCTACGGTAATTTTACTTTCGCGAAACCTTCCATGCATCACTTCATCGTAAAAGCCATTGCGACAGTTTTTCAGTCGAGCCTCCTCGCGGGATTGGCTGCTTGTCATTCGTTTGCCATTAACGATGGCCCCCGCACGCGAGAGGCGAGCGCCAATGCGGCACCGTATCAGCAACTGATCGTCAGGTTCAAGCCTGCAACCTTTGGATGCGACGCTGCTGGCATCGCTCGCCTGGCCGAGCAAATTGGCGTACGCCTGGAAGTTGTCCGACCGATGTCCGGGAACGCGTGTGTAATACGGCAGATGCACGGATCGGAAGGCTTTTCGCAAGGGCGAAAAAAGTTGCAACAACATCCGTCGATCGAATGGGTCGAGCCCGATTCGGTAATGAAGCCGCTGCAATGACAAAAGGCGGTTTTACGACTTTCGCGAATAAAAGCCGGTTCAGATAATCAGGGAAGCAGGTAGTAATGACAACAAAAACAACAAGGCGGCATATATTGCTGACCATCGCCTCGGCGGCTGTATTGGTGCATGCAAATGCGAACAGCGCAACGCCGGGTTCGCAGGCATTTCCGAAAACAGGAAATAGCGTCAGGTCAGCATATTCCAGCATGGCCGACGAGCAAATGGTGTCGCGCTTGATTGTCAAGCATCGTGCGCGTCGCAGCGACAAGCTGAACACAGCGCTGCAAGCGACGGATACCAATGGATTGGCAATATCGTCGGCGCTGCAGATGACGATTCTTCGTCCGATGTCGGGAGGCGCACATGTAATATCACTGGACCAGCCGGTCACGCTGGCGCAGGCGCAGGAAATTGCGGATCGCCTGCGGCGCAATAGCGATATCGAATTGGCCGAGCCGGACCAGATTATGCGAGTGACGACCACCGTCACGCCTACCGACCCGGCTTATGCTACTCACCAATGGCATTACAAGGCACCGGTCATCGGTAATTTCGGCGGAGCAAATCTTCCGGAAGCATGGTGGCTGACGCAAAACACAGTGGGTACGATTGGAGTTGCTTCGATTCGCGTTGCGGTACTCGATACCGGTTATCGCCAACATGAAGATTTCGGCACGGCACCCGGAAATATCCTGCCAGGTTACGATTTCATCACCGACAGCGCCAGAGCCAACGATGGCGATGGCCGTGACGCCGATGCGACCGATCCCGGCGATTTGTGCAGCACCGATACCGTACCGAAATCAAGTTGGCATGGGACCCATGTTGCTGGCACGATCGGCGCACTGATGAACAACGTGATCGCCGTCGGGCATCATGGCACAGGCATCGCGCCCAAGACGTCGATACTGCCGGTACGGGTCATTGGAAAATGCGGCGGTCCGACCTCCGATATTATCGATGGAATGTACTGGGCCGCTAGTATCCCCGGCATCGGCGTTCCCGGTGCGCCGGTGAACGCGAATCCTGCGCAGGTATTGAACTTGAGTTTGGGCGGCAGCGGTGCATGCAGCGCTGCGTTTCAGCGCGCGGTCAACGATATAATCGCGGCGGGAAAGACTATCGTGGTTGCGGCCGGCAACGACGGCGCGGTCGGCCTCAGCCAGCCGGCGAACTGTACCGGCGTCATCGCCGTTACTGCGCATGCGATCGACGGCGATAACGCCAACTATGCCAATATCGGCACGCAGGCGACAATAAGCGCGCCTGGTGGCGGTTGCGGAACCAGGGCCACCGGCTGCGCGGCACTGGTGTCGGCAAACGGTCCCGGCGTCTATTCGCTTTCGAATGCCGGCACCGGCGGTGCCGGAGCCGATGACTACAAGGTGCGCCAAGGCACCAGCATGGCCGCCCCTCATGTCTCCGGAGTGATCGCGCTGATGCTGGCATTGAAGCCGGCGCTGGCCCCAACTCAAATCAAGTCCCATCTGCAATCCTCGGCCCGTGCACATCCGGGCGGCACCACTTGCACGCAAAGCCGCTACTTCGGCCAATGCGGAGAGGGTTTGCTGGATGCATTCGGCGCGGTGACCAAGGCGAACGATCATGCGCCGGTCATCAGCTTGGCCAATGCCTATCAAGTCGTCGCACCGAACGCAGTGGTGCCGCTGTCAAGCACCGATACCGCATCGGCAGCCGCCGGGCGCTCCATCGCCAGTTACGTGTGGGCACAACAATCGGGCGCGAGCGTCGGTGTAATCAATGGAAGCAATGCTGAAGATGCCACGTTTACCGCGCCAATGACGGGAATCTTTACCTTTCGACATACCGTCACGGATGACCAGGGAAAAACCGGTACGGCGACCGCGACTGTACGCGTCAATTCACCGCCGAACCTGACACCGGTTTCCGATCAGACTGTGGCGGCGGGAAGCACGGTCGGCTTTACTGTTGGCGCTACCGATCCGGATTCCGATGCGGTCGTGTTTTCGACAGACTCGCTTCCGCATGCGAGCGCTACTCTGAATCCGGCAACCGGTGCCTTTAGCTGGCCGGATGCCACGGCCGGCACCTATTCGCTGGTGTATCGCGCTAGTGACCGGGATGGTGCTTCGGCTGCAGGAACGGTAAACATAACCGTGTCGTCACCCGGTGGCGGCGGCAGCGTGGATCTTAGCTACCTGGCCGGATTGGCGCTGCTGGCGGTAGCACTGCGCTTGCGTCGATTGCGCAAGGCAGCGCCTTAACTCGTCAATACGCGAGACATGGGAACGTTATGTGCGGCCGTTCGACAGGACCGGTGGTTATTTTTTACGGCGGTTGCTGTTTGTGCGATTGGCTTGGCGGCCGTTCCCGATGCGTTCATCGATTTCCGCTACGATAGGGCAGCATTGGTGTCCGGCCAGTGGTGGCGCGCGGTCACCGGACACTTGCTTCATTTGAATGTCGCCCATCTGTTGCTCAACCTCGCCGGCCTGCTGCTGATCTGCGAACTATTGTGGCATCGCTTGCCATTGCTGCATGGTTTTGCCTTGTTGCTTTTTTCTGCCGTCGGAACCAGTGCGCTGCTTTGCTGGCAGCATCCGGAATTGTCCTGGTATGCCGGCTTGTCGGGCGCGCTGCACGGATTATGGGCCGGATGTGCATTAGCAGGCTGGTGGCCATTGCAAGTTGGTGGCAAGCGCTCGATGGATGGAACGATTCCTGCGATAGGAGGCGTGCCATCGATACGGGGCGCATCCTCGCGTTATTTCCTGATGGGGGCGTTAGCCCTGTTGGCGCTAAAACTGATTCTCGAGGCCTGGTTCGGCGCATCGCGCTACACCGAAGAGATGATAGGAGCGCCTGTAATTTCGGCAGCACACCGGTACGGCGCATTCGCCGGAACTGCCTATGTGTTGATGTGGCACATGTCCGGAATATGGTTTCGAAAATAGCCCGCCACTTCAATTTGATTTAAAATAGCGCCGTGTCAAGGAGCGTTGCGACAGAGTTTTCATTCTGCCAGGCTTGATACGGTCAACACTGCAACCGCGCTCACGTTTCTTTTTTTCTAACGAAAGGAGGGCGTGATGAGCGCCGTAGCATTGAATTCCTCAAATTCCCCCACCCAGGACTATCTCGTAGCCGACCTCGGCTTGGCCGATTGGGGCCATAAGGAAATCCGGATTGCCGAAACAGAAATGCCCGGCCTGATGGCGATTCGCGAAGAGTTTGCCGCGTCGCAACCGCTCAAGGGCGCCCGCATCACCGGGTCGCTGCACATGACGATTCAGACCGCGGTGCTGATCCAGACCCTGGAAGCGCTCGGTGCAAAAGTACGCTGGGCATCCTGCAACATCTATTCAACCCAGGACCATGCGGCGGCTGCCATCGCCGCCAAAGGCACGCCGGTATTTGCATTCAAGGGCGAGTCGCTGGATGAGTACTGGGATTTTACCCATCGCATTTTCGAATGGCCGAACGGCGAATATTCGAACATGATTCTCGACGACGGCGGCGATGCAACCTTGCTGTTGCATTTGGGCGCACGTGCGGAAACCGACGCAAGCGTGCTGAACAATCCGGACTCCGAAGAAGCAATTTGCCTGTTCAACTCGATCAAGAAGAAGCTCGCGGAATCGCCGAACTGGTATTCGACTCGCCTGGCGCAAATCAAGGGCGTGACGGAAGAAACCACGACTGGCGTGCATCGCCTGTACCAGATGCACAAGGAAGGCAAGCTGGCTTTCCCGGCGATTAACGTTAACGATTCAGTCACCAAATCCAAGTTTGACAATCTCTACGGTTGTCGCGAATCGCTTGTTGACGGGATCAAGCGCGCAACCGATGTGATGATCGCAGGAAAAGTAGCGGTTGTTGCCGGCTATGGTGACGTAGGCAAGGGTTCGGCACAGGCGTTGCGCGCGTTGTCGGCGCAAGTCTGGGTAACCGAAATCGACCCGATCTGCGCACTGCAGGCAGCGATGGAAGGTTACCGTGTCGTGACAATGGATTATGCGGCTGAGTATGGCGATATCTTCGTCACCTGTACCGGCAACTATCATGTGATCACCGAAGCGCACATGAAGAAGATGAAAGACCAGGCGATCGTCTGCAACATCGGCCATTTCGACAATGAAATCGAAGTCGCGGCGCTCAAGAAATACACTTGGGAAAACATCAAGCCGCAAGTCGATCATGTGATCTTTCCCGACGGCAAGCGCATTATCTTGCTGGCTGAAGGGCGTCTGGTCAATCTGGGTTGCGGCACCGGTCATCCATCGTACGTGATGAGCTCTTCATTCGCCAATCAGACGATTGCGCAAATCGAGCTGTACGTGAATACAAAGTCCTATCCGGTCGGCGTGTACACCTTGCCGAAACACCTGGATGAAAAGGTCGCGCGCCTGCAGTTACGCAAACTCAATGCGCAATTGACGGAACTGACCGAGGAGCAGGCGAATTATATCGGCGTGCAACTGACAGGTCCGTACAAGCCGGATCATTACCGCTACTGATCCAGTCCGATAGCAAAGTGAAATTCCCTGGTGCGGCGTGTATCGCTGCGTCAGGGAAGGCTTCAACTCCAATTTACAGGGAAGAAATCATGCGATTGCTCGTTACCTGGCTGATCAATACGCTTGCGCTGTTCGGCGTCACTTTCGTAATGCAATCGGTGCAGGTCGATACTTTCATCACGGCCTTGATTGCCGCGCTGATTCTCGGCCTGGTCAATACGCTGATTCGTCCGGTACTGGTATTGCTGACGTTGCCGGTGACGCTGCTGACGCTGGGTCTGTTTATTCTGGTGATCAATGGATTGCTGTTCTGGGCAGTTGCCAGCTTGCTGGGCGGGTTTCAGGTGGACGGATTCTGGTCGGCGGTCGGCGGTGCGCTGGTGTACAGCATTATTTCCTGGGCCTTGTCCGCGCTTTTACTGAAAAAATAACATGTCTCAAAAAATATTCAGCATTGAATTTTTTCCGCCGAAGACGCCGGACGGCGTAGAAAAGTTGCGCGCGACAAGAGCAAGACTTGCCGAACTTCAGCCGAAATATTTTTCCGTCACATTCGGTGCCGGCGGATCGACCCAGCAAGGCACGCGCGACACCGTGCTGGAAATCAGGCGCGAAGGACATGATGCGGCACCGCATCTGTCATGCATGGGCACCTCGCGCGACAATCTTCGTGCGATGCTGCAGGAATATAAGGCGCACGGCATCAAGCGGCTGGTCGCGTTGCGCGGCGATTTGCCCAGCGGCTACGGCACTGCCGGTTTTTCATCCGGCGAATTTCGTTATGCCAACGAACTGGTTGAATTCATTCGTGCCGAGACCGGCGACTGGTTCCATATCGAAGTGGCGGCGTATCCGGAAACGCATCCGCAGGCGAAATCACCGCAGGATGACTTGCAGAGTTTTGCGCGCAAGGTGAAAGCCGGTGCCAACGGGGCCATTACGCAATATTTTTATAACCCGGATGCTTATTTTCGTTTTGTCGACGATGCGCACAAAATCGGAATCGACGTGCCGATTGTGGCCGGCATCATGCCGATCACCAACTATATGCAACTGATGCGCTTCTCCGATATGTGCGGCGCCGAGATTCCGCGATGGGTGCGCCTGAAGCTCGCCAGCTTCGGTGACGATAGTGAGGCGATTCGCGGGTTCGGACTGGACGTGGTATCCCAGCTATGCGAGCGGCTGCTTGCAGGCGGCGCACCGGGGCTGCATTTCTATACATTGAACCAGTCGCTTGCAACAACGTCGATCTGGCGCCGGCTCCGGCTATCAGATTAAAGGCGGTACAAACGCATGACCTCGATCGATATCGAGATCATGCTGCCTGAATCGAAGCTTGGTCCGTGATGATCCTGTCCAGTGCGATATCGTATGGTGCCGGGTCGAATTCGGTTAGCGTGCAGGCATAAGCGATACCGATTGCGATCGGGCGCGGCAATGAGGCCAGCGTGCGATCATAAAATCCCCCGCCGTAACCGAGCCGAAATCCTTGTTCAGTGAATCCGACGCAGGGCACCAGGATGGCGTCCGGATTGGTTTCGCGGCAAACGAGCGGTGTCGGCACCCCGAATTTGTCCTTTATCAAATCGTCGCCAGGCTGCCAGACGGAGAATTTCAATGCAGCATCCTGACCGACCACGACTGGCAACGCCAACTGCACGCCAATTTCGGATAGTGCGGTATAGGCCGGGCGCAGATCGGGTTCACCTTGAACCGGCCAGTAAATTCCTAATGTCCGCACCCGCTGCTCCATCCACCAGTTGAGCAGTTGCGCCCGGATCGAATCGTCCGATTGACACCGCGTCTGCGCCGATATCGATGAGCGCTTCGCGAGCAATGTGCGACGCAAGTTGTTTTTGTTTTCCATTTTTTTAACAGCGTTTTGTTTGCGACACATAACGTGAATCGGCTGGGATCGCATGCTATTCTAGGTGGTCCAGTCATTGTATAAGATAGGGCCGTAAATTGATGTCTTCGAAGAAATGGATTGCCAATATCGTACTTCTTGCCGCGTCGGCAAGTCTGTTTTTGCCGGCGGCTTATGCGCAAAAACGCGAGGCCACTTCTTCCGGCGGCGATGATGTTTTCCTGGCCCTGCGGGATGCGGCACGGCGCGACGATGCGGCTGCGGCCGGCGAACTGGCCGCACGTCTGGCGGATTATCCGGTTCCTTCCTATGTCGATTACTATCGGCTGAAACCTCGTATCGCTAGTGCGCCGCCCGCTGAAATTCGTGAATACCTGAAGCGTTACGACGGCAGCGCGATTGCCGACCGTTTGCGTAACGATTGGCTGCTCGAGTTGGGCAAGATCAGGGACTGGGTTACTTTCGACGAGCAATATCCATTGTTCGAACTGGACGACGACACGCAATTGAAATGTTATGCGCTGATGTCGAAAGCGATCAAGGGGCAAAACGTTGTGGACGAAGCTAGGGTCCTGCTGGTGTCACCCAAGGATTATGGCGAGGCGTGCCCGCAACTGATCGAGGTACTGTCTGAAAGCGGGCAATTTGATATCAACGATCTGTGGTCGCAGATCCGGCTTTCCGCCGAATATAATTTTCCGGATCTGGTGCGCCGTCTTGCCGGACGAACCGATGTATCCGAAAAGCTGATTACCCAGGCAATCGACAAGCCGGCTCTTGTCGTCGCTCGCGGCGCCGGTAGCGGTCGCGCGTCTCACGAGGCTTTCGTCATTGCTCTCGGGCGTGTAGCCAAAACCAGTCCGGCGCAAGCGGTTGCCGCCCTCGAAGCGGCGAATGGGCAGTTGTCGCCGCAGTTTCAAGCGCTCGGGTGGGCGCATATTGCATTGCAGATCACCCTTAAGCTGGCACCGGACGCGCCCGCATACTGGTACAAGGCCGGCACTGCGCCCTTGACCATGGAGGGACATCAATGGAAAGCGCGCGCGGGGCTCCGGGCCGGTGACTGGAAGCTGGTCAGGGCAGCCATCGACGCGATGCCGCCCGCGCTGCGGGCCGATCCGACCTGGATTTATTGGCTGGGACGCGCGATGCTGCAGGAAGAGCAGCCGGAACAGGCGCAGCGCCTGTTTCAGTCGATTGCGAATCAGACCAGCTTTTACGGGCAACTGGCGCTGGAGGAACTGGGGCGGAAAATCACGATTCCGCAGCCGGCGATTGCGCCGACTCCGGAAGAAGTTGCGCTGGCAGGAGCGAACAAGGGCTTGCACCGCGCGCTGAAATTTTTCGAAATGGATTTGCGCTTCGAGGGAACGCGCGAATGGAACTGGCAGCTGCGCCGGATGAGCGACCGGGAGCTGTTGGCGGCGGCCGAGTTTGCACGAAAGAACAATGTTCTCGACCGGATGGTTCAGACTTCAGACCGTACCCAGGCAGAATTCGATTTCAAGCAGCGTTTTCCAACGCCGTTTGGAGACATCATGAATACGCATACGCAAGCGCTGGGACTGGATAAAGCCTGGGTATATGGATTGATACGGCAGGAGTCCCGGTTCATCCAGGCCGCGCGTTCCCATGTCGGAGCGTCTGGATTGATGCAGTTGATGCCGGCAACCGCACGCTATGTCGCGCGTAAAATCGGTATGAGCGGTTTTCATCCACGCCGCGTCAACGATATCGACGTGAATATCCAGTTGGGAACGAATTACCTGAACATGGTACTGAACGACCTGGATGGATCGCAGGCGATGGCTTCCGCTGCCTATAACGCGGGTCCGGGGCGGCCGCGCGCGTGGCGCTCCACGTTGACCGGTTCCGTTGAAGGCGCAATTTTTGCCGAATCGATCCCGTTTACCGAGACTCGCGGTTACGTAAAAAATGTATTGTCGAACGCAACTTATTACGCGGCGTTGTTTGAGAACAAGCCGCAGTCATTGAAAGCACGTTTAGGAACCGTAGCACCAAAAGGGTTTGTTCCATCCGAACTGCCCTGACTCTGCAGAAAAAAGCGCAGGCGGGCGAACAAGCAATTGACTTACATGTTTGACCGCTCCGTTTGCAAGAAAATCGCGCCGGAATGGCGCTCTAAAAAATAAAATTGCCAGGGGAAACAATGCAAACGACACAACTGGAGCCAACGCTTTCGCAAACGCTTCACGCTGCCGAAAACACCGGCTTGAAACTCGTCATCGCAAACAAGAATTATTCGTCATGGTCGATGCGCCCATGGATAGCCATGAAAGCGTTCGGAATTCCATTTCAGGAAGTTCGGCTCCTGCTGGATCAGCCAGACACATCAGCACAGATTGCGCGCTATTCACCTGGCGGACGGGTTCCGGTACTGATTGCCGGCGATATGGCGATATGGGATTCGATGGCAATCTGCGAATATCTGGCGGAGCAGTTTCCCGATAAGAAAATGTGGCCGCAAGACACGGATGCGCGTGCCGTCGCACGAAGTGTGTGCGCGGAGATGCATTCGGGATTTTCCGGTTTGCGTTCGGCAATGAGCATGAATATACGCGCCAGTTTTCCGGGCAAAGGACATACAACCGAAGCGCAGGCGGACATCGGCCGTATATCTGAAATATGGGAAACCTGCCTGTCCGAATTTGGCCATCACCAATTCCTTTTCGGCGGTTTCTCGATCGCGGATGCGTTTTTTGCGCCGGTAGTGATGCGATTTCGAACCTACGGAGTATCTCTGGCACCGGCCCTGCAAGCCTATGCCGACCGAGTGTCATCACATCCGGCCATCGCGCAATGGGTCAGTGATGCGGTCGCGGAAACGGAGGTCATTGCCAAATACGAATCGCCGCCGGATTGATTTGATGGGCCAGTCGAGAACGCGGATGTCCTCTATCGTCTCACGCGCGATCGCTCGCGAATTTCCATACGCGGCACTTTCGATGCAACTCGAATGAAAACTTATATCGTCGGTGGTGCGGTGCGAGATCGGCTGCTCGGCTTGCCGGTGCAGGACCATGATTATGTAGTGGTTGGGGTAACGCCCGACGACATGATCGCACGGGGTTTTACGCCGGTAGGCAAGGATTTTCCGGTATTCCTG
Organism: Oxalobacteraceae bacterium; assembly: GCA_036675035.1. Classification (GTDB taxonomy): domain Bacteria; phylum Pseudomonadota; class Gammaproteobacteria; order Burkholderiales; family Burkholderiaceae_D; genus MESE01. The sequence continues at coordinate 14,318 of JAKFFO010000155.1, read as the reverse complement.
CATCCATCGACGCATGAAGAGTATGCACTGGCGCGTACAGAACGGAAGACGGCGCCCGGTTACCAGGGGTTTGTGTTTCATACCTCGCCCGACGTCACGCTCGAACAGGATCTGGTGCGTCGCGATCTGACAATCAATGCGATTGCGCAAGCTGAAGACGGGACTCTGGTCGATCCGTTCGGCGGCCAGAACGACTTGCAAGCCAGAATATTTCGCCATGTATCGCCGGCATTTTCAGAAGATCCGGTGCGGATTTTGCGCGTCGCGCGATTCGCCGCGCGCTTCAATGAATTTGCCGTCGCACCCGAAACCAATGCGCTCATGCGGCAGATGGTTGATGCCGGTGAGGTCGATGCACTGGTGCCGGAGCGGGTTTGGCAAGAGTTGTCACGCGGCTTGATGGAATCGAAACCGTCGCGCATGTTCGACGTGTTGCGCGCCTGTGGCGCGCTGGCGCGCATCCTGCCGGAACTCGATGCGTTGTGGGGTGTGCCCCAACCAGCACAGCATCATCCTGAAATCGATACCGGGGTGCATGTGATGATGGTGGTCGATCTCGCGGCACAGCAAAAATATTCGCTGCCGGTCCGGTTTGCAGCACTGATGCACGACCTTGGAAAAGGAGCTACGCCTGCGTCGGAATGGCCGCGGCACCATGGGCACGAGGCACAAGGCGTGAAGCTGGTCGACGCGGTATGCAGGAGACTCAAGATTCCGAACGAATGCCGCGATCTTGCACTGATGACGGCTCGTGAACACGGGAATGTCGGCCGCGCGCCGGAATTGCGGCCATCGACGGTCGTCACCTTGCTGGAGCGGTGCGATGCGTTCCGCAAGCCGCAACGATTTATCGATATGCTGCGCGCGGCGGAATGCGATCATCGGGGCCGCACCGGTTTTTCGGAAAGGCCTTTTCCGCAGGCGGCCTATCTTTCGGCTGCCTTGAAAGCGGCGCAATCGGTCGATGCCGGTGAAGTGGCGAAGCAATTCCCGGATCAACCGCAACGGATTCGCGATGCAATCCAATCCGCGCGGATCGCGGCCGTCAAGCACATGGCAGCTTCAGATGCGCCGGACGGACGGGATTGACAGGATTCAGTGAATTACATAGAAGTCAGAAATTAAGACGACGGTCGCATGACGGTTACTCCTTCCCCTTCAAGGGGGGGGCAAGGAATTCGAGGGGCATTGCACCTCGCCTGCGTAACGGATTGCGCTTGCAAGCGCAATCTCCTCGGTCGGGATGGGGATGGGTTATATGCTGCGGGCTTAACCCATTCCCACCCTAACCCTCCCCTTGAAGGGGAGGGCACGAGGTCGCCGAACTGTCGTCTAAGTTACCGACTTCTGTGTAACCTGCGGAATTAACGTATAAAGCGTCCGTTCTTGCCGATCATCGTGAGCTCGACGAACTCACTGCCGCTGTGATCGTTTTCGCTGTACGTGATGAGTATCCCGCCCATGTCGACGTGTTGCATCGATTCCAGCGCGCGGATAAAGCCTTCACGCGTCAGATTGCGGCCAGCGCGCTGCAAACCTTCCACCAGCACTTTCGCGTTCACATAGCCTTCAATCGCAGGATATGAAATCGTTGCGCCGGTGGCTTTTGCAGCCAGGCCGAATTCGCGCCCGAGACGGGTCGAGATCAAATGCGGCGCAACCGTGATTTGCGACATGATGACGCCTGCTCCCGCAACGCCGAGTTCGTCGACAAAGGCCCGTGACGAATTGTTCGACAAGGTCATGATCTGCATCTGATTGCCTTGCGCCCGGATTGCCCTGATTACGCCGATCGTATTCTTGGAAGAGCTGACGATGATCAGCGCACTCGGATTGGCCTTGATGACAGTGGCCGCCGTTGCCGCGTAATCCGGCTTGACCCGGGCAAACTTGGTCACGATCGCGGGCGTCAGTTTGTGCTGGGCCATTGCCTTGTTGAATCCCTCCAGCCCGTCTTGACCGAAGGCATCGTCAACATGCAGGATGCCGATCTTCTTGATCCCAACCGTTGAGAAATGCTCGACAGCCTTGATCACTTCTGTCTGATACTTGGCTCGTATGTTGAAAATCCAGCGGATCGGCGGTTCATGAAATATCGTTGATCCGGTGCTCGGTGCAAGCAGCGGCACCTTGTTCTCGACAAGAATCGGAACGATGCCCTTGGTGTGCGGCGTCCCGCGCCCCAGGAACAGCGCGAACACCCGCTCTTTCTTGATCAGTGTTTCGGCGTTCGCCAAGGTCAGCTTCGGATCGAACTTGTCGTCAAGGGTCAGCAGTTCGATCTTGCGCCCGTGCACACCCCCATTGTTGTTGACAACAGTAAAGTAAGCGTTTGCGCCTTCGTTCATCTCTTTGACCGGAGCTGCCACCGTTCCTGTCAGACCGACGGTCTGACCGATCAGAATCCTGGTATTGGTGACACCGTCTTCAGCCGTAGCAGCGGCTGTAAGGAAAAAGATATTCAAGGCTAAGATGGCCGAAAGACGAGTGAGATTCATAACCAGCTTTTTTGAGTGAAATGGGCCTCATTATTAATGCCAGCCAGCAATGTTGCAACTGTGGTTACTACTAGAAACATTAAAGTATCTTTCACGCAACGCACAGTTGATTGTCAGAAGGCATAGCGTGTGTCGAAGATAGCGCTAGAACGGACGCAGCAAATAGCCTACAATGGATTTGTGCGATGCAACATGACACGCGACTTTGAAAAGGATTTTCATGAAATCGAATGACCAGCTTTCTGGCGCTGCCGATCGTCGTGATAAGGAAGATCGCAATCTTCCATCGGCACCTGAAAAATTTGTCGTGCGCGTCAAGGAATTGTCGGAGCGCGACCGCCGGCGGCTGCTGATGCATCTTTTGGCACTCGATGAAAATGACCGCTATCTCCGGTTCGGCTCAGTCTTGTCCGATGAACTGATCACAAAATATGTCCAGACAATTGATTTTTCCCGTGATTCGGTTTTCGGCGTCCATGACAGCAACTTCAAGCTGGTCGGTGTCGGACATCTTGCGTTTGCGCCGCGCGACGTGATCCCGGTAGTGGGTGCCGCGACCGTAAAGGAAAAAATTGCGGAGTTCGGTGTGTCGGTATCGACGTCCGCTCGGGGAATGGGTGTCGGGTCGAAGCTGTTCGAGCGGGCCGCAATTCATTGCCGCAACGCCGATGTTGACACTCTATATATGCAGTGCCTGGCCTCGAACCAGACGATGATCCATATTGCAAAAAAGGCCGGGATGGAAATTCATCGGCTGCACGGTGAAGCGGATGCCTATCTGAAGCTGTTGCCGGCTAACCCGGCCAGCGTAATGCGGGAAGCGGTTGACGAACAAGTTGCCAGCCTGGATTATGCATTCAAGGCCAATACCCGCGCGGCAACGAAATGGCTGGAGATCATGTCATCACGGCCCAAAGGAAAGTAACCGAACTGCAAGTCGGGAGCAATTGAAAGCCGATGCAGATCATGCCAATGGCAAGGCGGTCGTATCCTTAATGCGCTGCAGCGCAAAGCTTGATTTCACGTCTAGTACTGCCGGGTGCCGCAACAGGGTCTCCATCATGAAATGCGAAAAGTGATCCATGTCTTCGACATGGACGCGTAACAGATAATCCATGTCGCCGGTCATTGCATAACAGGCTACTACTTCCGGCCAGCTCGCAACCGAGGCGGCGAAGTTGGCGCGCGGCGAATGCGCACTGCCTGCGGCTTGCGAATCGCCATGCTTTTCCAGGCGCACGTTCACATATGCCAGTAATCCCAGTCCGAGCTTGCCCGCATCCAGCAATGCCACGTACTGTCGTATCACGCCAGCTTGTTCCAGGCGCTTGATGCGGCGCAAGCATGGCGACGGCGACAGGCTCACTTTTTCCGCGACTTCCTGGTTGGTCAAGCGCCCATCGGCCTGCAATATCGCGAGGATTTTGCGGTCCGTCTTGTCAAGTTCTATAGGAGTCATTATTCACCTCGTATTACAAAACTAGAGCTATTTTATTGCTTAAATAAGCAATAAAGCGCGAGAATTTGAAACAACATGCCGCCCTTGCAAGTCTATACTGCCTTGATATCAACACAGGAGACATGCATGGACTTCCAACCATGGGATAACCCGATGGGGACCGACGGGTTCGAATTTGTCGAATACGCGGCGCCTGATCCGAAGGCGTTGGGAGCGCTGTTTGAACAAATGGGTTTTACTGCGATCGCGCGCCATCGTCACAAGAATGTGACGCTGTACAGGCAGGGTGAAATCAATTTCATTATCAACGCCGAACAGGATTCGTTTGCCCAGCGGTTTGCGCGCCAGCATGGCCCCTCGGTTTGTGCGATCGCGATTCGAGTCAAGGATGCTGCCTTCGCATACAAAAGAGCGTTGCAAATGGGCGCATGGGGATTCGACAATCGAACCGGGCCGATGGAACTGAATATCCCGGCGATCAAGGGTGTTGGCGATTCACTCGTTTATTTTGTCGACCGGTGGCGTGGCAAGGATGGTACACCCGGTACCGGCGCAATTGGCGACATCAGCATTTACGATGTCGATTTTTTCGCCATTCCCGGCGCCGATCCGAATCCCAAAGGGCATGGCCTGACTTACATCGATCACCTCACCCACAACGTCCATCGCGGGCGCATGAAGGAGTGGGCAGAGTTTTATGAAAGCCTGTTCAATTTCCGCGAAATCCGGTATTTCGATATCGAAGGGAAATTGACCGGCCTGAAATCAAAAGCGATGACGTCGCCTTGTGGAAAGATCAGGATTCCGATCAATGAGTCGTCCGACGACAAGTCGCAAATCGCAGAATATCTCGATCAGTACCATGGCGAAGGCATTCAGCATATCGCGCTCGGTACCGACGATATTTATGCGACTGTCGCAGCAATGAAAGCGCAAAACGTGCTGTTCCAGGACACGATCGATACGTACTACGATCTGATAGACAAGCGCTTGCCCGGCCATGGTGAAAATGTGGACGACCTGAAGCGCTTGCGCATTCTGATCGACGGCAACAGCAACTCGACCGAGCGCGAATTACTGCTGCAGATTTTTACCCAAACTGTCATCGGGCCGATCTTTTTCGAGATTATTCAGCGTAAAGGCGACCAGGGATTCGGCGAAGGAAATTTCCGCGCGCTGTTTGAATCGATTGAACTCGACCAGATCAAGCGTGGCGTGTTGAAAGATGATCGGATTTCAAACTGAAAAAGCCGAGAAAACAAGTGGATACGAAAAATGATCAAGCGGAATTTCTCGAAACGCTTGCGGAAAAATCCGGCGACGCCCATTTGCGTGGCGATTACTCTTCTGCGGATCAACATTATGTAGTTGCCCAACAGTGGGAAAACTACACGTCCGAGCAGCATGCTCTGTGGCGCCGGCTGTATCAGCGTCAAGCCAGATTGCTGCCGGGTCGCGCATGCGATGTTTTCATTGAAAGCCTGGATGCTCTCAACGCCGGGAGCGAAATACCATGTCTCGATGAAATCTCAGAACTGTTATACCAAGCAACGCGCTGGCGCCTGGTGGCGGTGCCGGGACTGGTGCCCGACCGGATTTTTTTCGAGCATCTGGCAAGTCGCCGCTTTCCGGTGACGGTCTGGCTGCGCGAGCCGGATGAATTCGACTATATCGTCGAACCGGATTTGTTCCACGATTTTTTCGGACATGTGCCGTTATTGTTTAATCCGGTTTTTGCAAACCATTTGCAAGAATATGGAAAGGGCGGCTTGAAGGCGCTTGCTCTGGGCGGGTTGCAATATCTTGCGCGTTTGTACTGGTACACGATTGAGTTCGGCTTGATTCAGAGTCCCGAGGGATTGCGCGCCTATGGTGCCGGCATCTTGTCTTCGGGCGGAGAAATCGAATACTGCTTGGCCAGCCCGGAACCGAACCGCATTCCTTTGAATATCGAGCGGGTGATGCGGACCGAATACAGGATCGACACGTACCAGGCCAGTTATTTCGTAATTCGCGATTTTCAACAACTGTTCGACGAAACGTCGCCAGATTTTTCGCCGTTATATGAAAGACTGAAGCGAGCGGAGACTCTGGCGGCGGACCGCCTGTTGCAAGGCGAAGTGAATTTGACGCGCGGCTGACGGCAGCACTGCACAAAAAAACGGATTCCGAACACAGAAAATGTGGAATCCGCAACTGGAGCCTTATCAACTCAAAACCTTGCCTGCATCCCGCTGGCAAACGGGAGTCCACCGGATTGCAAATCCGGCAATTACGCCGCCTTTTGACGCAAACCGGCCTCAGGCCTCAGTTATTCTTGCGCGATCCGGAGCTGTCGTCATCGTCCGCTTTGGTGAGCGCAGCGGCATCGTTCTCTCCGGGCGCCTTGAACTTCTTCTTGGCAGTCGCGGCATTGCGTTTGCGAGCGGTTCCCATTCGATATGCGCGCATTTCTTCTTTGCTCAGACGATTGTCGTTGTCGAAATCGATGATTGCGAAGTGCTTGATCAAGACTGGATAAGGCGCCACTTCGGCGCGCTCGATAAATCCGTTCCCATCTTTGTCGGTATACGAAAAATGCCGGTCCATTCTCGCGGCACGGTCTGGCGACAAACCGGATTTCGATTGTGCAAACGCAATCCCCGTCGCCAAAAAACCAGCGATAACCGTTGCAGCGAATTTCACATGCATGGGGATTCTCCGTGGATCGATTGTCGAGCAACCTCTTGAATGGGTTGGTTTTAATGTAGCCATGACCAGGGGCGCACACCAATTTATTTACCGGTTGTTACATCTTTTTGGCAATCGATCCTAAGTTGAAATCGGGCCAAACTGCTCTGGAATAAAACGCGCACGCGTTCTAATGTGTAGAATGCAAGCGTCAGGGAAATTCGCCCACGAAGTGAATCGACTGACGAACGACATCAACGCAACCAAAGACACAATTTTTGGCCTGGAGACACCATGAACGCGCCTTTACTGCCGGATCAGCAATTGCTGACGACTGATATTTCCCTTGACGACAAATACACACTGGAGCGGGGAAGGGCTTTCCTGACCGGCACGCAAGCGATCATTCGCCTGCCTATGCTGCAACGACAGCGCGATGTGCGCGCAGGCTTGAATACCGCAGGCTTCATTACCGGCTATCGCGGTTCGCCATTGGGAAGCGTCGACCAGACTGCCGCAAAGGCAAAAAAGCATCTCGACGCTCACCACGTCAAATTCCATCCCGGCGTCAACGAGGATCTGGCAGCCACCAGCATCTGGGGCACGCAGCAAGTCAATCTGTTTCCAAATGCGCAATATGACGGCGTGTTCTCGATGTGGTATGGCAAAGGGCCGGGCGTCGATCGATGCGGCGACGTTTTCAAGCATGCCAACATGGCCGGCAGTGCAGTTCACGGCGGTGTACTGGTATTGGCCGGTGACGATCACGCCGCAAAGTCGTCGACCACCGCGCATCAAAGCGAGCATATCCTGAAGGCATGCGGCATTCCCGTGCTGTATCCGTCCTCGGTACAGGAATATCTGGACTACGGATTGCATGGCTGGGCGATGAGCCGTTATACCGGGCTGTGGGTTGCGATGAAATGCGTGACCGATGTGGTTGAATCCGGCGCGTCGATCGATCTCGATCCGGATCGCGTGCAAATTGCCTTGCCGACTGATTTCGAATTGCCTGCCGGAGGATTGAACATACGCTGGCCTGATGCGGTGCTCGATCAGGAAGCGCGGATGAACAATTACAAGTGGTACGCAGCGCTGGCCTATGCGCGTGCCAACAAGCTGAACCGGATCATCTGGGACAGTCCGCGTGCCCGCATCGGCATCGTTACCGCAGGCAAGTCGTATCTCGATACTCGGCAGGCGCTGGCGGACCTCGGCATCGATGAATCGGTCGCTCGCGATATCGGAATTCGCTTGTACAAGGTCGGCATGACATGGCCGCTGGAAGCGGAAGGCGTGCGCGAGTTTGCACAAGGACTCGAGGAAATCCTGGTGGTCGAAGAAAAGCGCCAGATTCTCGAATATCAATTGAAGGAAGAACTGTACAACTGGCGTGACGATGTTCGCCCGCGCGTGGTCGGCAAGTTCGACGATACCGGCGAATGGAGCAATCCGCATCATGAGGGACATGGCCATTGGCTGCTGCCGGCAACCTATGAGCTGAATCCGGCGCAGATCGCGCGTGCGATCGCGGCCCGTATCTCAAAATATTTCGCCGGGCATCCGATCGAGCAACGCATCAAGGAGCGTATCGCTTACCTGGAAGCGAAGGAAGCAGTGCTGAAAGTCAGTGCCAAACCGGACCCCGACATGGACCGGATCCCGCATTTCTGTTCAGGCTGTCCGCACAATACGTCGACCAAGGTGCCGGAAGGAAGTCGTGCATTGGCCGGTATCGGCTGTCACTACATGGCACTGTGGATGGATCGCGAAACCGCGACGTTCACGCATATGGGCGCGGAAGGGACGACCTGGATCGGTCATGCGCCGTTTACCAGTGAACAGCACGTGTTTGCCAATCTCGGTGACGGTACTTATTTCCATTCCGGGCTGCTGGCAATTCGTGCATCGGTCGCGGCCAAAGTCAATCTCACTTACAAGATCCTCTATAACGATGCGGTTGCGATGACAGGCGGCCAGACGGTTGACGGCCCGCTCGATCCGGCGATGATTTCGCGCCAGATTGCAGCCGAGGGCGTGAGTCCGATCATCGTCGTGACCGACGAACCGGACAAGTATCCGCGCGATACCAACTGGGCGCCCGGCGTGACGATTCGGCACCGCAGCGAACTGGATGCGGTGCAGCGCGAGCTGCGCGAGGTCAGAGGCGTATCGGCGATGATCTACGACCAGACTTGCGCATCGGAAAAGAGGCGTCGCCGCAAACGCAATGAATATCCCGATCCGGCCAAGCGCGTCGTGATCAACGAAGCGGTGTGCGAGGGTTGCGGTGACTGCAGCGTGCAATCGAACTGCCTGTCGGTCGAGCCGCTCGAAACCGAGTTCGGCCGCAAGCGTCAGATCAACCAGTCGTCCTGCAACAAGGATTTTTCCTGCGTCACCGGCTTTTGTCCGAGTTTCGTCACGGTCGAAGGCGGGCAACTGAAGAAGCCGAAAAAGGCTGCGGCAGCATCTCTTTCGTTGCCTGGCAGCGGCGGTATGGCCGATCTGCCGTCACCGTCAATTCCGACCACTGAACAGCCGTACGGCATTCTGGTTACCGGCATCGGCGGCACCGGCGTAGTCACGGTCGGACAAATCCTCGCGATGGCAGCCCATGTCGAAGGCAAGGGTTGCTCCGTACTCGACATGAGCGGACTTGCGCAAAAGGGCGGGCCGGTGATGTCGCATGTACGGCTGGCCAACCATCCTGACGATCTCCATTCGACACGTGTAGGAACCGGTGCGGCCGATCTGGTGATCGGATGCGACGTCGTGGTTACCGCCGGACGCGATGCGTTATCGCGCATGGGCGAGGGCCGCACGCATGCGGCGGTAAATGCGACCGGCACGCCGACCGCGGCGTTCGTCAGAAATCCCGACTGGAAATACCCAGGCGCTGCCGCCGAAGACAACATTCGGAAAGCATGCGGCAGCGACCGCGTCGACTTCATCGACGCCGGCAGGATTGCCACCGCATTGATGGGCGATACCATTGCGACCAATATGTTCATGCTCGGTTATGCATGGCAAAAGGGCTGGGTACCGCTGTCGGAAGCTGCGATCGTCAGAGCCATCGAATTGAACGGCGTATCGATCGACTTCAACCAGAAAGCCTTTGTCTGGGGGCGTACCGCAGCGCATGACCCGGCGTCGGTCGAAAAGCTGGCGAGGGCGACCGGGCCAGCCCAGGTCATCGAATTCAAGCGGGCGCCAGGCCTTGACGACATTATCGCCACACGCATCGATTTCCTGACCGATTATCAGAGTGCAGCCTATGCCAGGCAGTATCGCGATGTCGTCGAGCAGGTGAGGTCTGCGGAAATCCGGCTTGGCGACACCGCAAAATCCTTGCGGTTGACCGAGGCAGTCGCGCGATATCTGTTCAAACTGATGGCTTACAAGGATGAATATGAAGTGGCGCGCCTCCATGCGAACCGCGCATTCTCGGAAAAGATCGCGGGGATGTTCGAAGGCGACTACAAAATCAAGTTTCATCTTGCTCCGCCGCTATTGGCAAAACGCGATGCCAACGGGCATTTGATCAAGCAGGAATTCGGCCCGTGGATGATGCAGGCATTCAGGTTGCTGGCCCGGCTGAAACCGTTGCGCGGCACGCCTCTGGATATTTTCGGCTATACGCATGAGCGCAAGATCGAGCGCAGTTTGATCGGGCAATACCGGGAAACAATTGCCGCGCTATTGCCGCAGCTTACCTTAGAGAACCTGCCGAAGGCGGTTGTAATTGCGTCCATCCCGGAAGACATCCGCGGCTATGGCCATGTCAAGGACCGGCATCTGAAAGCGGCGAAAGAGAAGGAGGCGAAGCTTCTGGCGGAATTCAAGGCGCCGCTGTCGGCCAGTGCCAATTCGGTCGGTGCCCGGCATGTGGCGTAGCGGGCCCCAGATCAGTTCTGCTGTGCTATCGCATCTTCTTCCCCTGAATCGGGGAAGAGGCATGGGTATCCGTTTCGCGTTGGTCGTTTGTTTGGGTGCATATTGACGTGCGTCGTGCCCGGCCGATCAAGCGCTGCACAGGAAAAATCAGGATTTATCCCGGAATTGCCGATACCCGCGCGCCCGCAGCTCGCATGCCGGACATGTGCCGCAGCCGTAGCCCCAGTCATGCATGCTTCCGCGCTGACCAAGATAGCAGGTATGCGTTCCCTCGCGGATCAGCTCGACCAGAGGTTCGCCGCCCAGATCATGCGCCATCTTCCATGTTGCCGCCTTGTTGATCCACATCAGCGGCGTTTCGATCTTGAGTAAAGTGGCCATACCGAGATTGAGGGTCGTTTCCAGCGATCGCATCGTATCGTTGCGGCAATCGGGATATCCGGAAAAATCGGTCTCGCACATTCCGCCGACAAGCAGATTCAAGCCGCGCCGATAAGCGACAGTCGCTGCCACCGTCAGGAACAGCAGATTGCGGCCAGGCACGAACGTGTTCGGCAATCCGTTCTCCTGCATCGCGATTTCGACGTCTTGCGTCAATGCCGTATCGGATATTTTTGAAAGCAGCGACAAGTCGATCAGGTGATCTTCACCCAATGCCTGCGCCCATTGCGGCGAAAAGCCCTTCAATTCCTGCAGCAACGCCGGCCGCACGGCCAGTTCCACCGCGTGCCTTTGGCCATAGTCGAATCCGATCGTTTCGACTTTTGCATAGCGCGACAATGCCCACGCAACGCAAGTCGTCGAATCCTGGCCGCCGCTGAACAATACCAGTGCTCCTGGAGAAGTCGTCATGTTTGTAATATTGAGGTTAAGTTGGTCATTCGTGCTCAATGCGCGTGCCGAAAGCACAGGAATTTATTTCCTTGAAATTTTTTGCAGTATCTGTTCGATGGATTCCTTGTCGTCTTCGGTAAAGCGCAAGCGCACGGGATACCATTCCTGCGACGGTGCCAGCCAGATATCGAGTTGCTGGCCCTTGGAATCGGATGCCGGCATACTGACCACATGAAATGCGTTCAAGTCTCCGAGCGGGGTCTTGATTTTTTCTTGCTTTATCACTTTGAATGTCCATGACTCCGCATCGTCATCTCCGGCCACGAAAAAAGTCCAGGTTGACCCCGGCTTGAACTTTGACTGAGCTCCCCGGGCAATTGCCGCCAGCTGCCATACGGCGCTGCTGCGATCCTGTTCGCCGCCCTTGATCGGATAAGTCTGACTGGATTTCGTGAAAGTGATTGTCTTGGTTCGCCGATCGAACGTTGTCGTAGTCTGCGGTTTGCGAAAGCGTTTTTGCGTAAACACGGCTGGCGCCAAACCGTATTCATCGATCGTGCCTTCGCTTTTCGCTTCGAGAATTTTGCCGACCAGCGCAGCCCGGGTCTCCGTCTCGATCGAGAATTTTTTGTTTGCGGCACGCCACCGGATCGTCGTAGTGCCATCGAGCGTCAAGCCACTCTGTTTTGCCTTGACCGTATAGGCGAGATCGGCGGACGGCGGGAGATTGATTTTGTACTTTATTGCAGTTCGCTCGGCCGCCGATGCAGTAATGGCAAAGGCTCCCCATGCCAACAGGGACAACAACGCGAAACGTAAGGGAATGCGAGGCATCATATCCAATAATAAAAGGTGGGAGGAAGAATCAATTGGCGGCAATCGGCGTCAAATCGGATAACAGCATATCCAGGTATTCGCCGTTCGTTTCGGTAAAGCGCAGTTTTACCGGATACCACTCCTGTTGCGGTGCCAGCCAGATATCCAGTTTCTGATCGTACGATCCCGGCTTGGGTACGCGCACCACGTGCCAGGCAATTACCTTGCCGCTGTCGATTTCGATTTCTTCCTTGCCGATCACGCGAACATTCCAGGGCGCTGCGTCACGCACGCCGGCCACAAAGAATTCGAGCTCGGCGCCAGGGCTGAATTTTTCACCTGCGCCGCGACCGATTCCAGTCAGTTGCCAGATGATGCTGGCACGATCCTGTTCTCCGCCTTTGCGTGGGTATGTCGCGGTCGATGCAGAAAAACTGATGGTATTTCGCTCGCGATGAAAATGCGTGTTGGTTTCCGGTCTGCGAAAGCGCTTCTCCGAATAAAGTACCGGCCCTACCCCAAAGTCATCGATCGTGCCGGTGCTTTTGAAACTCAGCAAAGTAAAGAAAAGTATGCTGGCTTCACCATTGACCGTGTAATTGCTCCCATCCGATTGCCAACTGATTTCTCCGCTGCCATAAACCATTTGCCCATCGCGCAGCGCTTCCACATCGTATTTCAATTCTGCGGACGGCGGTATTGCTACCTTGTAGCGCTGCATTTCTGGATCCGAATTCGAATCCGGCTCGGCCGAGGCGATGGTTGGCGCATCGCTTTTCGCTCGCTCGCCTGCCTGTTCGTCGCTCGGCGGTGCGCCGGTTTCCATCGCACGAAAGGCTTCGCTCATTTCTGCCAGATCAAATTGCGGCGCGACGGCGCTTTTCGTAGCGGTCGCCTTGCCTTCGTCGATAGCGGCAACGGGTGGGTGGGGAGCGACCGGCACCGCCCGTGGTTTCGGCTTTGCGGCCGGTTTTGGCGGCGCAGTCCGCTTCGGCGGCTGCGCGGGGCGCAACTGCGCAGTGATGACGACCGGTTCTTCATTGGAAAACGCCGGGAGACGGAAGTTTCCGCCAAGCCAGCCAAGCAGCAGGAGGTGCAGCAACAATGATGCAACCAGCAAGCCGATCCAGCGCCTGACAGCAGGCGTGCGGCGAAGCGTATGTTGGAACGGAGCGGAAAGCATGTCCGCAAGTGTAAACGCATCGGCACCGGCATGCGCTACTCTCGCGTTGTTCGCATTTTGCAAACCAGGAAAGCTTGGGATGTTCGGAGTGAGAGCCGTACACTGTAGAAAACGCAGCTATGTGCCCGAGAACTTGCGAGGCGGCAAGACGCGGTTGTCATTCCGATTTCCACGCATGATATATGTCCGGGAAGAGACGGTTTCCGGTTTTTTCCAGCGATTTTATCTGCTACGCTAGAGCCACTTAATATTGGAGATGCGTCATGTCAAATTCCGGTACTCCGAACGGCGCTCCGGGCGCCGGCACCATGACCGATACGCTCGAATTTGTCAAAAACATGTGGGGCAGCATGAAAATTCCCGGCATGGTGATGCCTTCCATGTCGGTCGACGATATCAACAAGCAGATTGCGGATCTGAAGGCGGTTGAATCGTGGCTGACGCTGAACATGAATATGCTGCGCGGCACGATCCAGGCACTTGAAGTACAGAGTGCGACCATCGCAACTCTGCAAGCGATGAGCGCGAACATGAGCTCGATGATGCAGACCGGTAAAGCAGTCGAGGAAGAGAAACCCGACCCGGCCGCCAATTTTGCAGCACCGTTTTCGTCCGCTTCATCCGGTACCGGTGATAAACCTGCTACCGAGACTGCTGCGCCGCAATTTCAGTCTGCCGGCAACCCCGACGGTACGGCGCCACCATTCTCCAACCCGGCGATATGGTGGAACATGCTGCAGGACCAGTTCAAGCAGGCGGTCAATACCGCGATGACGCCGGAACCGGAACCGCCTGCCGCCAAGCCGGCTTCTGCGGCGAAGCGAAAGTCCCCGAAGTCTTAGGGCGTGTCCTCAATTAAGTTCAGTTAAGCCAAATGGTTGTTGAAGCGAGTTGAACGGCGGCGAGGAAATTGCGAGCGGTCTTATCATAGCGCGTGGCAATGGCCCTGAACTGTTTGAGC
>JAKFFO010000069.1:0-24989 GCA_036675035.1 Oxalobacteraceae bacterium | reverse complement strand
AAAGCTCCTGGTACGGTATGAAAAATTGGAGCGTAGCTTCATGGCGCTCAACCATCTGGCAGCGGCCATCATCGTGTTTCGCAAGGTACCGATGAAGGCCAACATTATTTACGGATAGATTCTAATGCAGCTTTACCGGAGGCCCGCTTTTGCCGCGTATCCAGTGCCCCACCGTCTGCCACGCCATCACGACAAATCCATGCAGCGCGAGCACATGTTTTCGATACATCAGGCGGTACAGCACGCGGGCCAGCGCGCCATCGACGAAAAGCCCGCTTCCCAACGCGCCGCCGATCAGCATTCCGGTCGCAGCGGTTGGTCCGAGTGAAACCAGCGATCCATAATCGCGATACTGAAAATGTGGAAGCGGATCGTTTGCATGTTGCGCGAGCACCCCGGCCAGAAAAAGCGCCTGCTGGTGCGCTGCCTGCGCTCGCGGTGGAATCGGCACTCCATTTGCCGGGCACAGAAAGCTTGCGCAATCGCCGAGCGCGAAAATGTCGGCATCATCCGCGGTCTGCAGGGTACCCGAGACCATGATCTGTCCCAGCCGGTTCAATGGCAAACCCAATCCGGCCGACACTTTGGGACCTTCGATGCCGGCCGCCCAAACCGTGATGTCCGAACGATGAACCAGGCCCGCATCATCTTGCACCTGGTCGGCATCCACGCTGGCAATGCTGGTCGAGGTGCATATGTCGATACCCAGCTTGCGTAGATATTTTTCCGCGGTCCCGGATAGCCTTGCATCCAGGTGCGGCAGCAACCTTCCGCTACGCTCGACCAGCTTGATGCGGATGTCGCGCGTCGGGTCGAGATCGTGAATCCGATATTTTGCGAGCGCGCGCGCGGTATGGCGTAATTCTGCTGCCAGCTCGACTCCGGTTGCGCCGCCACCGACGATCACGATATTGACGGTTGCGCCTGGATCAGCGCCGCTGGTCTTTCGATCGGTCGCCTGAACGCAGGTGTTGATCAGGCGCCTCTGGAAATGCTCGGCTTCGTGGACCGTATCCAGCGACAGCGAGTGCTCGGCAGCGCCCGGTATGCCAAAAAAATTTGTCACCGCGCCGAAGGCCAGCACCAGCTTGTCGTAGAAGACGCGCCGTGCCGGGCAGACTTCCATGCCGCTTTCGTCACACCGGCGCGCCAGTTCAACCGCATGCGTACTCCTGTCGACATTGACCAGGTCGCCGCAGATGAATTGAAAGTAATGTTCGGCAGCCTGTGCGGAATATTCGATCTGGTGGGTTTTCGGGTCAATCTTTCCGGACGCAACTTCATGCAGCATCGGCTTCCAGAAGTGCGTCGGCGAACGATCGATCAGGATAATCTTCGCATTACCCGATCGGCCGCACTGGTCACCCAGCCTGGTCGCAAGCTCAAGGCCTCCGGCTCCGCCGCCTACGATGACGATGGTTGGCATTTTCCCCTCCCGAAGCTTTTGGCGGATACCTGTACAAATCCGATCGGCGCGCGCATGTGTTTCATGCCCACGCGGCAGGAGCCGATGCAGCGAACGCCGGATTGATCCTCGCAGCGGCTTGCATCGAATCGAGCACGTCGAATGAAACAAGCTGCACTTCTGCACGTTCCGCGATGCTGGTATTTCGGAGAGAATTTCCCGGTGCATGAAGATGCGGACACCAGCTATCGGCGCCAGCCACGCTTTCAAGTCCAACGATGGACGGCGTGGTCGCGAGAGTCCACAATCCGGCACGTTGCGCCGCCAGCAAAGCCGGTGTCGATGATTCGATGGCAACCGAGCGCCACGGATCTGCACCGACGGTCCGCAATATCAGGTGATACGGATTGTTGCCCTTGGATGAACCGAAATTCACCTCGCTTGCGATCGCGGCAAACAGTTCGGTCAGCCTGCCGCCGAAGGCCTGCTCCAGCAACGCAGTTGCCGTCGAAGCCGGGAGATCGGTCGCTACCGCCAGCTTGCAGCCGTCGTCGAGCGCGTCGCCGATCAGGTTTGCGTAACCGGAGCGCGGAGTTATGCGGCCCTGGCACGCCAGCTCATGGAACAGGCGCTGCTTCTCTTCAAGAAGCGCCGCTGCCTCCGGCCCGGATTTCGATAGTCCGATCTGTTCGACGACTCCGGCGATCGCCATGCTCGCGCCGTAATCGAGCGCGGCACTGCGATACTGTTCGATGGTCCATCGATAGCTCAGGCCGCAATTTTCAAACGCGTGGTTGGATGACTGCAAATGTGCATCCTCGGTATCAAACAGTCCGTCGTCCAGACCGAACACGATCAGATCGATTGCCATGATTCATCGCCTTTCCTGGTTGATATGCTGACGGGAAAGTTAATCTTCCGTCAACGAATGCTGTAATATAGGCGCCGGCGATTGAAAAGAAAAATTAAATTTTTTATATATTTAATAAGGTTCTACTTATGTATCACGCGAGCCTGAAGCAACTTCAGTCGCTACTTTTGGTTGCGCAACATGAGAGTGTGTCGAGAGCGGCCGACGCATTGCATGTGACACAGCCTGCCGTGTCGCTGCAGTTGCGGCTACTGGAAGAAGCCGCCGGCACTCCATTGACTCGCAAGGCCGGCAGGAATATTCAATTGACGGCGGCTGGCGAGGTGCTTGCGAGTTTCGCCGAAAAAATTCTTGCACTTTGGGAAGAGGCAGGCGACGAAGTAGCGGCGCTGAAAGGAATCATCAGCGGCACGCTACGCATAGGAGCGATCACGACTGCAGAGTACATCCTGCCGCCGATGCTGGTGAAGTTCACGACCGAGCGGCCGGATGTTCGCATCAAACTGAAAGTCGGGAATCGCAACGAAATCGTCAGCATGCTGGCCAAGCACGAGATCGACCTGGCGATCATGGGCACGCCGCCGCGCGAATTGCGCACGAACGCGACGCGCTTTGCCCGCCACCCGATGGCGTTCGTCGCGAGCGCCGATCATCCATTGACATCAAAAAAACATCTGAAGCTGGCCGATGTGATGGAATCCAATCTCCTGGTTCGGGAGCGCGGTTCCGGCACCCGCACAACGGTGGAACGGCTGTTCAAGGAAGCCGGTTACACATTGCGAATCGGTTCCGAGCTCTCCAGTAATGAAGCGATCAAACGGATGGCAGTGGCCGGACTTGGCGTGGCGTTTCTTTCGATACATACGTGCACACTGGAATTCGAGGCGGGCCTGGTTAAAATGCTTCCCTTGGCTGAAAACCCGGTTGAAGCGGACTGGTATGTGATGCATCTTGCCGACAAACCGATCCCCCTGGTTGCCGCTGCGTTCCAGGAATACGTGATCGAAAACGGGCAGGAAGCAGTACGGCATCAGCTGGGTGCATTCAACAAGGAAATCGCAAAACTGCGCCGGGGGAAAAAACCCTGATGGCAAGGCGAGGCCGGCAAAACGGGTTCAAATTTCCTGCAGGAAAACAATCCATTGCATTAAAAAGGCTTTGCCGGAGCAGAAGATTGCGTGGGAGACACATTTCAGCACGAAATCCGTTCAATCTGCAAACCAGCGGCGGAATCCCTACCGGATTCACGTAGAATGGAAAGCCATAGGCGGCGACAGCCAAAAAGCCGTTTATGTAGATTTTTACAATAAAAATATTTAAGAACTCATGGGACCGCCGGCAGCGCGATAGCCTGTTTCTTGCTTGTCCAAGCAAGATCCTTCCGCATATGCCCTGTTTCGACATTGTTAATTGATACGACGCCATCTTGAATACGACACGCAAACCGATGATGGATGCGCTGCTCAAACATCTGGTTGAAATTACCTGCCATCGCGACCATGGCTTGCTCGATGCATCGGTGATTTCCGCCCTGCATGAACTGGTGGGCGCGAAACAGGTGCGCGTACTCGAAATTTTCAAGTTCCGTGATGAATTGCTGATGCGGCCGAGATCCTGGATAAAGGATGGAAAAATCGCATCGAGCGCCGATGCCGCAACCGAGCATGCGGGCACGCCAATTACCGACTTTCCGGCATTGGTCGAATGCATAGAACAACGCAAAGGCAGCGCGGCCGAAATCACCGACCACGGCGAGCACCTGCTCTGGCTTCCGGTATGGTCCAACGACAAGGTCGGCACCTGCATTGAAATCACCAGCCCGACCCAGTATTCCGGCCAGAGCCTGCCGGTCATCGAAGGCGTGCTCAGCGTCTACCGCAATTATCAAAGCCTGATCGATTACAGCGAACGCGATTCGCTGACCGGCCTGTATAACCGGAAAACCTTCGACGACCAGTTTTCCAGAATCGTGTCAATTGCGGTACCGCATGAAAATCTGGACACCGGCGAAGAGCGCCGGCACGACGGCGATATCGAGGCGCAGTGGCTGGCCGTGGTCGACATCGATCACTTCAAGATGGTAAACGATACTTTCGGCCATTTATACGGCGACGAAGTACTGATTCTGATCGCCAATCTGCTGCGCTCGTCGTTCCGTGCCCAAGACCGGATTTTTCGTTTCGGCGGTGAAGAATTCGTGGTTTTGCTGCGCGCCACGACGCTTGAAAATGCGCTCGCGATTTTCGAACGTTTCCGTACCAGCGTTGAAGAATACAAATTTCCCCAAGTCGGGCAGGTCACGGTCAGCCTCGGGTTCGTCAGCATCAACCCGGCCGAAACGCCGGTCGTCATACTCGGCCATGCCGATCAGGCGCTATACCACGCCAAAACCAACGGACGAAACCAGATTTGCCATTACGACGAATTGGTGCGAACCGGCGTACTGCAATCGAAAGTATCGGACAATATGGCGGAGTTTTTTTTCGACGATCCTTCGCCTGGCTGAAAGCCCGGCACGGACCGCGGATATCTTCCGGCGAACAACTGCGAACGGTATGCAGGCGGCCTGAGCGCCCGGCAAATATTGCAATACCGCATCCCGCTTCCGTTAAAAATCGCCGTATCGCCATGCCGACCGATGGCTGAATGACATTGGAACGACACTCGATAGAAAAATATCGCGCTATACTTGCCTTGATTGACGTTAACGTAAACGTCATCTTGGCGGGATTCCAGGCCGGTACGGCCCGGCTGCATCCCGTTGCAATCACTTCCGGGGCCGCTCATGACTGATCTTTCCATTTCGCAAAAACTGACCGAATACAAGCCGGCCAACAAGGTACGCTTCGTGACGGCCGCCTCGCTGTTCGACGGGCATGACGCATCGATCAACATCATGCGCCGCATCCTGATGTCCAACGGCGCCGAAGTCATCCATCTCGGCCACAACCGCTCGGTCGACGAGATCGTCACCGCTGCGCTGCAGGAAGATGCGCAGGGCATCGCGATTTCCAGTTACCAGGGCGGCCATGTCGAATATTTCAAATACATGATCGACCTGCTGAAGCAGCGTGGCGGCGCACATATCAAGGTGTTCGGCGGCGGCGGCGGCGTGATCGTGCCGGACGAGATCGCCGAGTTGCATGCGTATGGCGTGACGCGCATCTTCAGCCCGGAAGACGGACAGCGATTGGGACTGGTCGGCATGATCCTGTCGATGATCCAGGCTTGCGATACCGATCTGTCGCCGCACGCGCCGACATCGCTGGCGGCTCTGACCGAAGGCGAGATCGTCGCCCGGCACCGGCCGCTGGCGCAATTGATCACCGCACTGGAAAACGGCACGGTCAGCGCGGCGCTGAAAGGCGAACTGCATCAGACGGCCGATACCATCGCGACACCGGTGCTCGGCATTACCGGCACCGGCGGCGCGGGCAAGTCGTCATTGACCGATGAGCTGATCCGCCGCATCCGCCTCGACCAGGATGATGGGTTGAACATTGCAGTAATCTCGATCGATCCATCGCGCCGCAAATCCGGCGGTGCGCTGCTGGGTGACCGGATCCGGATGAACGCGATCAACCCATGGCAAGGGCCGCTGCGGGTGTTCATGCGCTCGCTGGCGACACGGGAAGCCGGATCGGAAATTTCACAGGCGTTGCCGGACGCGATTGCCGCCTGCAAGGTGTGCGGATTCGACCTGGTGATCGTCGAAACCTCAGGCATCGGCCAGGGCGATGCGGCCATCGTGCCGCATGTCGATGTCAGCATGTATGTGATGACACCCGAGTTCGGTGCCGCCTCGCAGCTGGAAAAAATCGACATGCTGGACTTCGCGGACTTTGTCGCAATCAACAAGTTCGACCGCAAGGGATCGCAGGATGCGCTGCGCGATGTGGCCAAGCAATACCAGCGCAACCGCGAATTGTTTTCCAGGCGCCCGGACGACATGCCGGTGTACGGTACCCAGGCATCGCGCTTCAATGACGATGGCGTCACTGCGCTGTACCAGGGGTTGCTGCCAAAGCTGGTTGAGCTCGGCTTGAACGCAAAGCCCGGCAAGCTGGCATCGGTCGCGGTTAAATATTCTTCCGGCAAGAACGCAATCGTGCCGCCGGCGCGCAGCCGCTATCTGGCTGAGATCGCCGACACGGTGCGCGGTTATCACAAGTTCACCGGTACGCAAGTCCGGCTCGCGCGCGAGCGGCAGCAGCTGCAGGAATCGAAGCGGATGCTGCTGGAATTCAGCTCCTTCCCCTTCAAGGGGAAGGTTGGGATGGGGATGGGCTCGACTGCAGAAGATGCAACCTATCCCCACCCTAACCCTCCCCTTGAAGGGGAGGGAATCTCCGGCGCACTGGATGACCTGATCGCGGACCGCGACAGCCGGCTCGATTCCGGCGCGAAGAAACTGCTGGCGATGTGGCCCGATATGCAGACTGCCTACGCCGGTGATCAGTATGTGGTCAAAATCAGGGACCGGGAAATCCGGACCGAACTGGTGGCGACCACCTTGTCCGGCACCAAGATCCGCAAGGTGGCGCTGCCGCGCTTTGAAGACCACGGCGAAATCCTGCGCTGGCTGATGCTGGAGAATGTGCCCGGTTCCTTCCCGTATACCGCCGGCGTGTTCGCGTTCAAGCGCGAGAACGAAGACCCGACCCGCATGTTCGCCGGCGAAGGCGACCCGTTCCGCACCAACAAACGCTTCAAGCTGGTATCGCAAGGCATGGATGCGAAACGACTGTCGACTGCATTCGATTCGGTAACGCTGTACGGCGCCGATCCGGCGCTGCGGCCGGATATATACGGCAAAGTCGGCAATTCCGGCGTATCGATTGCGACGCTGGACGACATGAAAGTACTGTACGACGGCTTCGACCTGTGCGATCCGACCACATCGGTATCGATGACGATCAACGGCCCGGCACCGACCATCCTGGCGATGTTCATGAACACCGCGATCGATCAGCAGATCGATAAATTCCGCACCGATAACAGGCGCGAACCGACCGATGACGAAGTCGCGAAGATCCGGGCCTGGGTGTTGCAGAACGTGCGCGGTACGGTACAGGCCGATATCCTGAAGGAAGACCAGGGCCAGAATACCTGCATCTTCTCGACCGAGTTTTCCTTGAAGGTGATGGGCGATATCCAGGAATATTTCGTGCATCATCAGGTGCGCAATTTCTATTCGGTCTCGATCTCCGGCTACCACATTGCCGAAGCGGGCGCGAACCCGATTTCACAGTTGGCGTTCACGCTGTCGAACGGCTTCACCTTCGTCGAAGCGTATCTCGCGCGCGGCATGCACATCGATGATTTCGCGCCGAACCTGTCGTTCTTTTTCAGCAACGGCATGGACCCGGAGTACACGGTGCTGGGCCGCGTCGCACGGCGTATCTGGGCGGTCGCGATGCGCGAGAAATACGGTGCCAACGAACGCGCGCAGAAGCTCAAATACCATATCCAGACCTCGGGCCGCTCGCTGCATGCGCAGGAAATCGATTTCAACGATATCCGCACCACGCTGCAGGCGTTGATCGCGGTGTACGACAATTGCAATTCGCTGCATACCAATGCGTACGACGAAGCGATCACGACGCCGACCGACGAATCGGTACGTCGCGCGCTGGCGATCCAGCTGATCATCAACCGCGAATGGGGTCTGGCAAAGAATGAAAATCCGAACCAGGGCAGCTTCATCATCGAAGAACTCACCGATCTGGTCGAAGAAGCGGTGCTGCAGGAATTCGAGCGGATCGCGGAGCGCGGCGGCGTGCTCGGCGCAATGGAAACCGGTTACCAGCGCGGCAAGATTCAGGAAGAATCGATGCTGTACGAACACAAGAAGCATGACGGCAGTCTGCCGATCGTCGGCGTCAACACCTTCCGCAATCCGAACGCGTCGGATGTGCCGCAGATCATTGAACTGGCGCGCTCGACCGATGATGAAAAGCAGTCCCAACTGAAAAGGCTGGCGGATTTCCAGGCCAGGCATGCGGCCCAGGCGCCGGCGATGCTGGCGGCGTTGCAGCAGGCAGTCATCGATGACGAGAATGTGTTCGCGCGACTGATGGATGCGGTGCGCGTTTGTTCGCTCGGCCAGATCACCGATGCATTGTTTGCAGTAGGCGGGCAATACCGGCGCAATATGTAAGCGAATAATAAAAATGACAAAAGAAGAACAGCATTCCGCGCTCGTATCGTGGAGCGGCGGCAAGGATTCTTGCCTTGCGTTATGGCGTGCCCGGCAATCCGGGATATCGATCGCGCGCCTGATTACCGCCATGGACGAATCAGGCGCCAGCTCCCGCTCGCATGGCGTGCCGCCGGAACTGCTGAGGGCGCAAGCGCATGCGCTGGGCGCGCAGATCCGCTTTTACGATACGTCGTGGAAAAGCTACGAAGAAAAGTTCGTTTCAGTGCTGAAGGATGCGCACAACGACGGCATCCGGCATGCGGTCTTCGGTGACATCGACCTGGTGCCGCATCGCGAGTGGGAAGAGAAGGTGTGCGCGCAAGCCGGATTGCAAGCGAATTTACCGTTATGGGGCGAACCACGCCTCAAACTCGTTGAGGAATTCCTGTCGCTCGGCTTCAAGGCTGTCGTGGTTTGCATCAACGGCAACCACTTGCCGGAAGAGTTTTGCGGCCGCGAATTCGATGCCGCATTCATCGCCGACCTGCCACCCGGCGTCGATGCGTGCGGCGAGAATGGTGAATTCCATACCTTCGTCCACGACGGCCCTGCTTTCGCCAATCCGGTGGCGTTCAGGCGCGATCGCGTAGTGCGCTACGACGCGCCTGCGGAGTTCGGCTCAACGCCCTATTATTTTCAGAAGCTGATTGCGGAACCGGCCTAGCGAAAACATCTGGCAGCAAACCGGGGGCACCGATTACTGCGATAATTGCCGCTCGAAATTTCCCCGTCAAGAGAAGCTTCCGGTTTTCTCTTCCGCCGTTCCACCGTCTATCTTTGATTAGTCCACCATGCAACTTGGCATGCTCTTCGCATCGACCGCCTACGCGATCTGGGGGCTGTTTCCATTGTATTTCAGGGAATTGCAGGAAATCCCGGCGGTTGAAATTCTGGCACACCGGATCATCTGGTCGGTGGGGTTCCTGCTGCTGGTGCTCGCGTGGCGCAAGCAATGGGCATGGATCACCAGCTTGCTGCGCCAGCCCAAGGTGCTTGCCGGATTTTGCGCAAGCGCGCTGCTGCTGTCGACCAACTGGTTCATCTACATATGGGCCGTCAACAACGGGCGGGTGGTCGATGCAAGCCTCGGCTATTTCATCACTCCGCTGGTCAGCGTGCTGCTTGGATCGATGCTGTTGCATGAGCGCCTGCGCCCCGGCCAGTGGGTATCCGTCGCGCTGGCGGCGACCGGCGTCGCGTGGCTGACCTGGCAGGGCGGCAACCTGCCCTGGATCGGATTGAGTCTTGCAATCAGCTTCGGCACTTACGGCTTGTTGCGCAAAACTGCGGCGCTCGGCCCACTCGAAGGGTTGTCGCTGGAAACGTCGATTCTGTTCCCGGTTGCGATCGGATATCTGTTCCTGCTGGTGCTCGACGACCGCAATGCTTTTGTGGCGGCGTCCGCATCATCGAAGTGGCTGCTCGCCGCAGCAGGCCCGATCACCGCGATACCGCTGCTGATGTTCGCTACCGCTGCTCGCCGCATTCCACTGTCGATGCTCGGCCTGCTGCAGTACATCGCCCCTACCCTCCAGCTGTTGCTCGGTGTGTGGCTGTACCATGAACCGTTCGGCGGCTCGCGCCTGGCCGGCTTTGCGCTGATCTGGACTGCTCTCGCGCTGTATTCGATCGAGGGTTTGTGGCGCGCCTGGTCGACCAGTCCGGGCTCGAACTGATTTCCTGACCGACATTTCGCTGCCCCGGCGCTCGCCGGATAGTTTCAGCTTGATTGCACTTCTTGTCGCGCGACAAACATCCACTTGCAAAATTGAACCTTATCGGGTTGTTATTTACTAAACAGTTGAAGTTTGTACTTCTGTTTCTGAAAGCAAAAATCAACCATTCGATACGGAGAATCACAATGACTAAACTGTTGAAATCCCTTCTTCTTGCACTGGGCATTGCGGGACTGATGGCAGGGACTGCTTACGCCAAGGAAGAATCAAAACAGACCTCGGCCAAGGAAGAATCGAAGCAGAGTTCGAAGCAGCCTTCTGCGAAAGATGCCGCGAAAACTTCCGGCTCTTCCGCCGCAGGTTCAACCGCGAGCAGCGCAGCATCGACCCCGCTCGACATCAATACCGCCTCTGAAAAGGAACTGGCAGCATTGCCTAAAATCGGCGACGCCAAGGCAAAAGCCATTGTAAAAAACCGTCCTTATAGCGGCAAGGATGCGCTGGTAGACAAGAAAATCCTGACCAAGAGCGAGTATGAAGCGGTCAAGGATCAGATTGTCGCCAAGAAAAAACCTGCCTCGTCCGACAAGTCATCGGGTGCATCGTCGAGCATGTCTTCGGATAAGTCATCGGGCGCATCGTCCAGCATGTCTTCGGACAAGTCGTCAGCCAAAACTGCCAACAAGTCTTCAGACAAGCCTGCGGACAAAAAGAACTAACAGTTCGTCGCATATTGAAAGGCGAACCGGCACCCACACGCCGGTTCGCCTTTTTGCCAAGATTCGCCTGCCGGGCGATTTCCGGTCGCCTATTCCTCATGCCGCGCTGTACCCTGCCCGCCCCATCGGGTATCCTTTCGCCATTCCGGATTCTTCTCCTTCATACGCAACCTCTTATCGATTCCTATGGCCAATTACGTCTACACCATGAACCGCGTGGGCAAAATCGTTCCGCCCAAGCGCCAGATCCTCAAGGATATTTCGTTATCGTTTTTCCCCGGTGCCAAGATCGGCGTGCTCGGCCTGAACGGTTCCGGCAAATCGACGCTGCTCAAGATCATGGCCGGCATCGACAAGGACATCATCGGCGATGCAGTGCCGATGCCAGGCCTGAACATCGGCTACCTGCCGCAGGAACCGGCGCTCGATCCGGAACAGACGGTACGCCAGGCGGTTGAAGGCGGACTCGGTGAAATATTCGAAGCCAAGGCCAAGCTCGACGCGGTGTATGCGGCTTACGGCGAACCTGATGCCGACTTCGACGCACTGGCTGCCGAACAGGCGCGGCTGGAAGCGATCATCTCCACCAGTGCCGGCGACAACCCGGAACAGCAACTGGAAATGGCGGCCGATGCGTTGCGCCTGCCGCCATGGGACGCGAAGATCGGCGTGCTGTCCGGCGGTGAAAAACGCCGCGTCGCGCTGTGCCGGCTGCTGCTGTCGAAACCCGACATGCTGCTGCTGGACGAACCGACCAACCATCTCGATGCGGAATCGGTCGACTGGCTTGAACAGTTTTTGCAGCGCTTTCCGGGCACCGTGGTCGGCATTACCCATGACCGATATTTCCTCGACAATGCCGCCGAATGGATCCTCGAACTGGATCGCGGCCACGGCATTCCATGGAAAGGTAACTACAGCTCATGGCTGGAACAGAAAAGCACGCGCCTGAAACAGGAAGAAGCGACCGAGTCGTCGCGCCAGAAAACCATTGCCAAGGAACTGGAATGGGTGCGCCAGAACCCGAAAGGCCGGCAAGCCAAAAGCAAGGCGCGTCTGGCGCGCTTCAACGAACTGTCCGAACATGAATACCAGAAGCGTAACGAAACCCAGGAAATTTTCATTCCGGTGGCGGAGCGCCTCGGCAATGAAGTCATCGAATTCAAGAACGTCAGCAAGGCCTATGGCGACCGGCTGCTGATCGACAACCTCAGCTTCAAGATTCCACCCGGTGCGATCGTCGGCATCATCGGCCCCAACGGCGCCGGCAAATCGACCTTGTTCCGAATGATCGCCGGCAAGGAGCAACCCGACAGCGGTGAAATCGTGCTCGGCAGCACGGTGCAGGTGTCGCTGGTCGACCAGTCGCGCGACGAACTGGCGAACAACAAGACCGTGTTTGAAGATGTGTCGAACGGCGCCGATATCCTGACCGTCGGCCGTTTCGAAATGCCGTCGCGCGCCTACCTGGGCCGCTTCAATTTCAAGGGCAGCGACCAGCAGAAAATCGTCGGCAACCTGTCCGGCGGCGAACGCGGCCGGCTGCATCTGGCGAAAACGCTGCTGCAAGGCGGCAATGTGCTGCTGCTGGACGAACCGTCCAACGATCTCGATGTGGAAACGCTGCGCGCGCTGGAAGATGCACTGCTCGAATTCGCCGGCAGCGTCATGGTGATCTCGCACGATCGCTGGTTCCTCGACCGGATCGCCACGCATATCCTGGCGTTCGAAGGCAATTCGCAAGTGTCGTTCTTCGATGGGAATTACCAGGAATATGAAGCGGACAAGCGGAAACGGCTGGGTGAAGAAGGCGCGAAGCCGAAGCGGATTCGGTACAAGCCGATTGCACGGTGATGTTGGCGTGGTCCAGGTAACAGGGATCGGCAACGGTTAGTCACTGCGCACGGCGGAAAGCGCTGCGCTCATTCACCCTACGGTATCGGCTTTAATTTTTCTTGCGCCTGCCTACGCTTATCGGCTGCAAGCGCGCCTGCAAAAACGCCAGTACCGCCGCCTCTTCCGGACTGAGCGCCTGGATTTCGTTTTCCAGTTTTCTTTGCGCCCTCTGCTGAAGCGCGTCCAGCATCTCGCCGTCGAGATACGCATCCAGCACGGCCGGGTGTACATAACACTTGCGGCAGATCGACGGCGTATTGCCGAGTTGCTTGGCAACCGATTCGATCGCACGCACGATATTTTTCTTGGCTTGTGCTTCCGAATCGAATTTCTCGAACTCCTGCAGCGCCATCGCCGCCAGCACCGTGCCGGACCAGGTGCGAAAATCCTTCGCGGTGTAATCCTCGCCGCTCAGCGTTCTCAGATAGTCGTTGACGTCCGACGAACCGATCGCATGGCGGCCGCCATCGTCATCGACATACTGGAATAACTCCTGGCCGGGGAGATCGCGTGTTTTCCTGATGATGCGCGCCAGGCGGCGATCGCTGACCTTGACCGCATGCTGCACGCCGCTCTTGCCGCGGAAGTGGAACTCGACTTCGGCGCCGTCGATCTTTGCATGCCGGTCGCGCAGCGTGGTCAGCCCGAACGAGCGATTCGTGCGCGCGTATTCCTCGTTACCAATTCGCATCATGGTGGCCTGCAATAGATTCACTACCGTCGCCAGCACCTTTTCCTTTGGCAAGCCCGCGAGCGCGAGATCCGCATCGACCTGTTTGCGGATCGAAGGCAACGCCTTTCCGAAATTGACGATCCGATCGTATTTGGTTTCATCGCGCACCATGCGCCAGCGAGGATGATAGCGGTACTGCTTGCGGTTTTTAGCGTCGCGACCGGTTGCCTGGATATGGCCGTTATCCCAGGGACAGATCCACACATCGGTCCACGCCGGCGGGATCGCGAGCGCCTTGATGCGCGCCAGCGCCACTTCGTCGCGCAAGACTTTGCCACCGGTATCGATGTACCGGAAATCGTCCTTTCCTGTCTCGCGCACGATGCCTGGTACATCGTCGCGGACATAGCGCAAACCGACCGACCGTGCGGATATGACCGCATCGGCATTGACGGAAGGCTGCGAAGACGGATCCGGCGTTGCCTTGTCCAGCATATCGAAAAGACTCCATGCCTGGTTGATACCGCGGGTACGCGCACCAAGGACGCGCGCCAGCGCTGCAAGCGCAAAATTTCCCGATCGACTTTACTGATTTTGTTTGAAACACATCGTGATCGCGCTCAACACGCCACGCGTTTCGGTGGCGACTCAAGCGATGTTGCCGTGCATGCATGGCATCGCATGCGCATCTGCGTCCTATCGATCCGGCACGGCCAGAAATCTGGCGATTTTCGTCAAAGTACATTCGTCTACATCAAGCTTTTGATCATAAAACACGGCCTTTTCCGCATATTTGTCCTATGTTGAACCAATGTGCTGAAAAAAATGCCGCTACGGTGCGGAGGCCGTGTGGATTTCGAACAAGCATCGATTTCGTGAGGAGGCATGGACCCGACATCCGCGGCTGCGCCGGTCGCCTTTCAAACAAGCGCCACCGGGAGAATCAGAACCTGGAATACCGATTGCCAAAATCTCCTCGGATACACCAGCGACGCGGTTTTGCGCCGGTCGATCGCTTGCATTCTCGAACCGTCGGCAAAAATGGAATGCAAGGACCGGTTGGCCAGGTCACGGGAAAGCGCCTGCAGGTGGAGGACGGCAGCACTCCGCACGGACGGACGCCGGCTGGACCTCTATCTGACATTCGTTCCGCAATTCATCCGGGACAAGCGTTTCGATGGCTATGACATCATAGTGGACGCAATCACCGAATTCGATCCGGAACCGATGCTTTCGGGATTGTCGCAAGGCATATTCCAGCAGGTGCTGGACTCGCTGGCCGGCACCTTCGCTGTCGTCGATCCATCCGGCCAGATGCTGGTTTGGAACAGGAAGCTGGAACAAGTTTCGCAAATGACCAGAGAAGAAGTGCGCGCAGCCCATGTGCTGGATTTATTCGATCCGCAGGACAAGGCAATTGTGCAAGCCAGAATTCAACAGGTATATGAACATGGCGATGCGTCCTTAGAAGCCGCTATGATCGCGAAGGACGGCACCGCGACACCATATCTTTTCAACGGCTCCCGCATCGAACTTAACGGCAAGGCATATCTGTGCGGCATGGGGCTGGACATCTCGAAGCAGAAAGAGCAGGAAGAGATGCTGCGACTCTCCAACCGGGCGCTTCATGCCAGCGTCAACGGCATCGTGATCACCCGGGCCGAGGGAAAGGATAATCCGATTGTGTATATCAATCCTGCTTTCGAGCGCATCAGCGGATACCAGGAAGCGGAAGCCATTGGCCGCGATTCGCGCTTCATGGCTGCGCCCGGCCTGGATGATATCGAACGCGAAAAAATCCGCGGCGCAATCGACGAATGCAAGGAAACCCACGTTATCTTCCGAAACCTGCGCAAAGACGGCGAATTGTTCTGGAATGAATTGACGATCGCACCGGTGCAAAACAACAAAGGCGATGTGACGCATTTCATCGGCGTCATCAACGACGTGACCGCATCCAAACAACGGACCTTCCACCTGGAACATGAAGCCAACCATGATCCATTGACCGGACTGGCGAACCGCAATCTGTTCTGGGATCGGCTGGAACAGGCGATTTATACCGCGACGCGAAACAGGACACTGGTGGCGGTCGTATTTATCGATCTGGACCGATTCAAGATCATCAACGACTCCGAAGGCCATGAAGCCGGTGATGAAGTGCTGCGCGCCGTGTCGAAGCGATTGAAGGCATCGGTGCGCGAAAACGATACGGTAGCGCGGCTGGGCGGCGACGAATTTGTGCTGGTACTGGTCAACCAGCCTTCGCTGCGTTATACGTTGCAGATGATCGAGCGTTTGCGCGAAAGCATTTCACAACCGGTTCGCGCCGGCGACAAGGAGTTGAATGTCGGCGCCAGCATCGGGGTCAGCGTATTCCCGCATGATGGCGCATCCGGGAACACGTTGCTGCAAGCGGCCGATGCCGCGATGTATCACGCGAAGGCCGCGGGCCGGAATAGTGCGCAGTTTTTTTCGCACGAAATGAAATCCACCATGGACGCGAAGCACGAATTGGAAAACAACCTGCGCGAAGCGCTGGATAACCATGAAATGTTCCTGGTATTCCAGCCCCGCCTCTGCTTGAAAACATCGAAAATCATCGGCGCCGAAGCGTTGCTGCGCTGGAGGCATCCGAAACGCGGCGTGCTGCACCCGGCATCGTTCATGCCGCTGGCGCAGGAAAGCGGCTTGATCGTGCCTCTGGGCGAATGGGTGCTGGCCACTGCCTGTTCCACGCTGAATCGCTTTCAGCGGCATGGCCTCGACGACTTTGTTGTGTCGGTTAACGTTTCGCTTAACGAATTCAGCCGCCCGGATTACGCTGTCATGCTGGACGAGCTGGTCACTGCATCCGGCATCGCGGCAGATCGCCTGGAAATCGAAATAGCCGAACATAACCTGATGCGAAATCCGCAATACAGCATCGGCGTACTGTCGGAGCTGGACCAGCTCGGCGTCAAACTGGCGATCGACGATTTCGGCGCCGGTTATTCCAGCCTGAGTTGCCTGCAAAAATTCGCGGTCAGCCATCTTGAAATCGACCAGTCATTCATTGCCGATCTCAGCGTCGGAGGCGCCGACGCGATGATTAGCAAGACCGTCATCACGATGGGCCACAATCTCGCCATGGAGGTGGTCGCCAAGGGCGTCGAAACCAATAGCCAGCTGGATTTCCTGAAGCGCTGCGGTTGTGATCAGATCCAGGGAAATTACTTCAGCGGCCCGGTTCATGCGCCCGAACTGGAACGGCTGATGAAATCGGATGCGATGCTCCGCTATTGACCGCAATCCAGGGCCGCTGAAAACGCCGCGCGAGCCGGGCAAGGGATCTCCCGATCAGGGTTTCAAAACCACCTTGATGCATTCATCCTGCTTGTTCTTGAACATGTCGTATCCATGTGGCGCATCGTCGAGCGGCATACGATGGGTAATAATGACGGCCGGGTCGATATCGCCGTTTTGAATACGCTCCAGCAGCGGCTGCATATAGCGATGCACATGGGTCTGGCCGGTCCTGATTGTCAGCGAACGGTTCATCATTGCACCCAGCGGAATCTTGTCGTCGAACCCGCCGTAGACGCCGGGAATCGAAATGGTGCCGCCGTTGCGGCATGCCATCATCGCTTCGCGCAACACGATCGGCCGGTCCGACTCCAGCATCATCGCCTGCTTCGCGCGATCGTAGGCGGCGATGAAACCGGTACCGTGCGCTTCCATGCCGACTGCGTCGATGCAACTGTCCGGTCCGCGCCCGCCGGTCATCTGCTTCAGGGCCGCAAGTATGTCGACTTCATCATAGTCGAGCGTCTCGGCCTTCAGGTCGCGCGCCATGCGCAAGCGCTCCGGAAAACGATCGATTGCAATCACTCGTTCGGCGCCCAGCAGATACGCGCTCTGGATCGCAAACAAGCCGACCGGTCCGCAGCCCCAGATCGCAACCACGTGGCCTGGCTTGATATCGCAGTTTTCCGCTGCCATGTAACCGGTCGGCAGAATGTCGGACAGGAACAACACCTGTTCATCGGTCATGCCGTCCGGAACCTTGAGCGGACCGACATCGGCAAACGGGACCCGCGCATATTCCGCCTGTCCGCCGGCGTAGCCGCCGGTCAGATGCGAATAGCCGAATATGCCGGCCGTCGAATGGCCCCACATTTTTTCCGCCATCCATGCATTCGGATTCGAGTTTTCGCATACCGAATACAGTTTCTCATGGCAGAAGTAACAGTTGCCGCATGCGATAGGAAACGGCACCACGACCCGATCGCCGATTTTCAGGTTGCTCACACCGCTGCCAAGCTCGACGATTTCACCCATGAACTCGTGTCCGAGGATGTCGCCCTTCTCCATGGTCGGCACGAAGCCGTCGACCAGATGCAGATCCGATCCGCAAATGGCCGTCGATGAAATCTTGACGATTGCGTCGCGCGGATTCAGGATCGTCGGGTCGGGTACATTGTCGACGCGCACATCGTTTTTTCCATGCCATACGGTCGCTCTCATCCTGGCGCCCCTTTCCTGAAAAGCAGGCGGGCGATCGGGCTGCGACGGCCCGCTGCCTGTCCTACGCTGGTTGGAATCTCGCCGGTTTCGATCAGCCACTTGAAGCGGCGCACGTCTTCATCGATCTGTTGTGAAGGTTCTTCGCCAAACACCCGGGCAACCATGGGGCCTGCCCTGCCCGCCGGCGGTTTGTAATACACGTCGACCCAGACGATCGTGCCCCGTCCGCCCGGTGCCGGTTCAAAGCGCACGGTGCCGGCGCTCTCCACGTCGGCGCCGTCGGCCGAACTCCATGCGAGCAACTCACCCTGTTGATCGGCGGTGATTTCCGCATCCCATTCGACGCGGATTCCGCCCGGACCTTTTGCGATCCAGTGCGACCGTTTATGGTCGGCAACCTTGACGGATTCGATGTGTTTCATGAACCGCGGGAAGTTCTCGAAGTCGCGCCAGAAGCGATAACATTCTTCTGCGGAGCGATTTACGGTAATGCATTTTTCGACATGGACCGGAGCATCCTCGGCATCCGGCAATTGCCCGGCGTTCTCAAGCTGTCGGTGCTGCATGCCGGATAGAATGTCGAATACCGTCACACCGGCTACCGTCCCGGCGGCAATCGCGATGCGGCCGCGCCTGGTGTTCGCCGATGCAGCGGCCGCGCCCAGCAATCCGAGGTCGAGCGCATCGCCGGCGACGCGGGTCCAGAGCCATCCGGTGGGCTTGCTCTGGCTGAGAATCCCGACACCGCTGACAATCTCCCGCACCCCGAGGGCGCGCCACAATATCGGCGGACCGGCCACACCGGCCGCCTGGGCAATCGCGCGCGGTGCAAGCAACTGCGATAGCCCGAGACCGATGCTGAACCAGCCGAGCGCATTTGCCAGCGTCCGGGCCCGATTGACCTTGCGCGTCAATTTCACCGCCTGATGCGAAAAGGGAGAAATATCGAACTGACCGGAGCGGATGCGGCGGGGTAAGAAGGATGGGGTACTGGTTGGCGAAATCGGCATTTGGTATCTCCGTTACATTAGACTTGCCCGGACGCATTGGCGCAAACTAACGGATAAAGACTGTGGTCGCGCGGTGCTGGAATGCGGTGGAAACGAGTGCCAAATTAGTACCGATTTCCATCGGCGTAGTTCCCCTGAATCGTGCAAAAGCTGCAACTGACGACATCCCGGATCAGCAGCGCGAGCCTTGTCCGGCATGCCGGGAACGGGAAAATTCACCCATATTCCATCGCCATATTGGTGCAGCGCCTTTCCGGGCTTTTACCGTCGATAGAAAATATTTCCATATTGCAATTAATTCGAATGAAGCGCGATGACGCTTTGCCACACTCCGAAGACGCAATCTATTGCGTTTGCCATGCGGCTTGCCTCATACTGCTTCCCAGCAACTTTTTGCCATCGTTTCTGTCATGCCGACGCAGCCGTTTCGAGTTGGCCTGAAGCTGACCTGAAGCCGGAAAGCCGGCTTTACCCGAACAGCGACGACTGCCGACCAATGAAAGTGGGTTCCATGCGATTTTTTTCAGAGAAATACCGTTTGCTCAGCGTGCTCGGCCTGGTGCTGATCGCCGGCTTCCTTGCCGCCACCATGACCGGCTATCCGGATGCGCGCGATCGCATCACCGAAAATACCGCACAGGTTTTGGCGGGCGCCGGCGATACGCTGCAAGCCGAGATTCAGAAGGACTTGTTGCGCCCGGTATTGACCGCTTCGATGATGGCGCAAGACATCTTTTTGCGCGACTGGATGTTGAATGGCGAAACCGACCCCGCGCTGATCGCTCGCTACCTGAACGAGATTGCACAAAAGAACGGTGCAACCGGCGTCTTTCTGGCGTCCGGGAAAACGCTTCTGCATTACGCAGCCGATGGTACCGCCAGACCGCTGCAGCAAAGCGAGCCTGACGATGCATGGTTCTTTCGTATACGCGAAATGAAAGAGCCGTATGAAACCAGTATCGCGGCCGATCCGGCCAGCGGCGGCACGATGAATATTGCGATCCGTCACCGCATATCCGATGCCAACGGCGATTACCTTGGCGTCGTCGGCCTGCGCATCGCGGTCGATACGATGGCAAGATTGATCGAGTCTGATAAATCGCGACCCGGCCACAGCATTTACTTGGTCGACGCCAAGGGTAATGCCGTATTGACGGGAATAGCGAGCAAACCTGCGGCCGCCCCACTGCAGGAACGCCCGGGCATGCGCGATATCGCAAGCCGTATTCTGAACGGCAGCAACAATCCGATTCAGCTCGAATATCGACTGGACGACGCGACCGTCCTGGTCAATTCGCGTTTTATTCCGGAGCTGGGCTGGCATCTGGTGATCGAGAAAAATCTTGCAACCCGGCTGCGGCCGGTGCAGCAGGCGCTTATGCTGAGCCTGATCATCGGTGCGATAACGATCATGCTGGCGCTGATCATCGTGCTGTTCGCCACCAACCGCGATCGGAAGCGGATGGAGCGGATGGCGTCGATCGATCCATTGACCGGACTCCTGAACCGGCAGGCGTTCGAGATCGTGCTGGAGCAATCGATGCTCGACATCAAGCGCTCAGGCCAGCCGATTTCGGCCATCCTGTTCGATATCGACTCGTTCCAGGAAGTCAACGACAAGCATGGCCATCAGGTCGGCGATCAAGTATTACGCACCATTGCGCAACTGGCGCGCGGCGTGGTCCGCGACAACGACATCATCACACGCTGGAGCGGGAAGGAATTCCTGATTCTATTGCGTGAATGCCCGCTTGAAATTGCAGTCGGCGTGTCGGAAAAATTACGCCATGCCATCGCATCGCAGGATTTCGGTTTACCGTCGCCGCCGCAGGCAGTCACCACCAGTCTCGGAGTCGCCCAGTTCGGTTTCCAGGAATCGCAAATCAGTTTTTTCATGCGGATCGATAAGGCGCTGCGCGATGCGAAGAACGCCGGGCGAAACCGGACCATTGCGTCCGTCAGGGATAATCAGGATCAGAATATCGCGGCAGCGGTCGCGCGCCGCAAGTAACGTGCGCAACGGTTGGGGCGACAGGACGGCATGTCGCAACCGCGCTTTGCGATTCAGCTTCGCCCTCCATCGCCAGATCGTGTACGCGTCCGCAATGCGTAACACGGGCGATTCGTAACGCGCAGAAACTGCGCGGGCAAATGTCCGCGTGGGTTGTGTACCCGGCCGCATTGCGGCATCATTCGGCAATCATGTCGCGAAACAATTCCCATCAAACCAACGCATCGCAGAAGCCGACCTCCGCTTCAGATCCGACCGGATACTTCGGCAAGCCCGAACATGGCTTTCGCGAACAAATGTACACGATCATTTTCGAAGCCGATACGCGCGCCGGCCGCGCATTCGACTTTTCGCTGATCGCCGCGATCCTGATCAGTGTGACCGCCGTGGTTCTGGACAGTATCGAGGCAATCGCGGCGCGCCACCATCGCTTCCTGTATGCGCTGGAATGGTTTTTCACCTTCCTGTTTACAGTCGAATATATTGCCCGCCTGTCCTGTGTAAAACACCCGACGCGTTATGCGAAAAGCTTTTTCGGCATCATCGACCTGCTGTCGATTGTGCCGACCTATCTTGCATTCATTGTGCCCGGTGCGCATGTGCTGCTCGACGTACGTATCCTGCGGCTGCTGCGGATGTTCCGGCTTCTCAAGCTGGCCTCGTATGTAGAGGAGTATGGAATGCTCGGGCGAGCCCTGATGGCCAGCCGCCGCAAGATCCTGATCTTCCTGTCGGTCGTAATGATTGTTGTGTTTCTGAATGGCACATTGATGTATGTAGTCGAAGGGCCAGAAAACGGCTTCACCAGCATTCCGACTTCCGTGTATTGGGCCATCACTGCCGTGACCACCGTCGGTTTCGGCGATCTTGTGCCGAAGACCGACTTTGGCCGCACCATTGCATCCTTCATGATGCTGCTTGGCTGGGGTATCCTGGCGGTGCCCACCGGCATCATCAGTTCCGAGATGACGGCACAGCGGATTATCCCGAGGCCCACCACGCGCACTTGTCGCGAGTGCCTGACAGAAGGACATGAAGCGAACGCGAACTTCTGCAAGAACTGTGGCGCCAGGCTTCCGCCGTACGCATATGATTAGTGGCAACGATGCTGTCTAAAGAACAAATCGACCGGTTCCGGCTGGATGGCTACCTGGTGCTGCGAAAACTGGCTGCACCGGCTACATGCGAAACCATGCTGTCGGTAGCCCGCGCGCATTTGCGCACTGCCGTGCCGCCCGTCGAATACG
Organism: Oxalobacteraceae bacterium; assembly: GCA_036675035.1. Lineage (GTDB taxonomy): Bacteria > Pseudomonadota > Gammaproteobacteria > Burkholderiales > Burkholderiaceae_D > MESE01. Next base: position 2,773 of record JAKFFO010000069.1, on the reverse strand, counting down.
AAGCCGATGTCGGCTATCCCGGCGCGCCGCGGTCGGCCGATGCACCGGGCGGAAAAACCGTGCGGCGCTTGCGCGACGCATACCATCGCGACCCGTGCTTCCAGTCGTGGGCGCGCGACCCGTCGCTGGTGGCAAGGCTGGCGCAATTGCTCGGCGAAGAAGTGTGCCTGTCGCTTGCGCACCATAACTGCGTGATGACCAAGCATCCGGATTTCGGCACCGCGACCGGCTGGCATCGCGATATCCGGTACTGGTCGTTTACCCATCCGGACCTGATTTCGGTCTGGCTGGCGCTGGGCCCGGAGCATGCAGCCAATGGCGGCCTGAAGTTCATTCCCGGTTCACACCGGATCGCAATCGAACCCGAACAGCTGGATCAACTGGATTTCCTGCGCCCCGACCTGGCGCGAAATCAGGCATTGTTTGCGCAAGGCATTTCGCTGGAACTCGAGCAGGGCGACACGGCGTTCTTTCACAGCGGGCTGTTCCACGCCGCCGGTCGAAATACCACGGCCTCGGTCAAGATGTCGCTGGTCTATGCATACCGCGGAAAGAGCAATATGCCGGTCGATGGAACCAGGTCCGCGGCGGCTGGCGATATTTTTCTATAGATCGGGAACGAATAGTTAGAACCCGATCCCCTCACCCCGGCCCTCTCCCCAGAGGGAGAGGGTGAGAATAGCGGCCCGAAATATCAAACTTTTTCGATGCCGAATCAATAGGTGCGTAACGGCACGGCGACCGTCAGCCGTCGGCGAGTGCTTTCCAGGGCTGCGTGTTTTGCCATTGCGGCATCCAGTCCGCCGGCATCGCCAGACTCAATGCGCCGACATCGGCGACCAGCGTACCGAGCGCCGCCGGCACGATCGATACGCCTTGCGTCAGGGCCGGCAGGCGGCGCTCGATTTCCGGTTGCACCAGTGGCAACAGCCATTCCCCGTGATGGGTCCAGACGCTGCCACCGATCACGAACACATGCGTATCCAGAATGGCCGCCAGGTTATACAGCGCGCGGCCGAATCGTTGCGCTGCTTTTTCGATCGCCGCATAGGCGGCCGGTTCGCCGTTGCGGGCAGCGGCAAACAACTCGGGCACCGACTGCCGGTGCCGTCCACCCAAACCCCTGCCGGAAATCAGCGCTTCCAGGTCGCCGCGGTTGCCGCATCCGCATATCGCATCCGACTCTTCACTCATCAACATGTGGCCGGCGTGACCGGCATTGCCATGTTTGCCGTGCAGTATCCGGCCATCGACGCATAATCCGAAACCGATACCGGTACTCCAGGTCACGTAAATGCAATCCGCTTCGCCGCGCACCGCGCCAAAGCACCGTTCCGCGGAAAGTGCGGCAACGCAGTCGTTTTCAATCACGACCTGCGCGAACCGCTCGCGCAGCACCTGCTCAAGAGGAATGAAGGTCCAGTCGTTGGGAAGATCGCTTTGTTCGGTGAGCCCGCCGCATATGTTCGGGGTTTTCAATCCGAGCATTCCGTTCACCCGCGCAAACGGGCCGCATGAGCTGACCCCTACCGAATCGATCGACTGGCAGTCGACTCCCGCCGCATCGCAGGCAGCCTGCAGCAATGAGATCGCCTGTTCGCCGAGCGTACGCGGGGCTCCGGTTTTGACGGTCGGCTGCGTTACGCGCGCCAGCGGACCTTGCGCATTCGCTACCGACGCAGCCATTTTGGTACCGCCGATATCGAGTGCGCCGATATGAAGTGATTGCATGATTTCGTCCCTGCAGAAATAACATCCTATTGATCCGGCACGATGAAGTCTCCGTTTCATCGTGCTCATTTCTCACCCTTTCCCTTTGGGAGAGGGCCGGGGGTGGAGCAGGGGTTTCGGATGGCATGCCATTCGCCTGCGTAACAACCCTGTCTTGCAAGACAGGGGGCGCCCTGCAAGGGAGGGGATGCAGCTCCATATTTGTTCGTGCCGCATCAATAGCTGCGCCGGGCGGATACCGGCCGCGGAGGATTGTTTCCATGATGCTTGCGAAAGCGCCCGATCAGTTGGTCCAGGAACTGTGCGACGCGATGCACATCTTCCAGGAAAAATTCCGCGTTACTCGCGGACGCCTGTTCGACGCGTACGGTCACCACGTCACTGCGCCTGAGCCGGAATACATCTTCATCGGTGACATCGTCGCCGGCATAAATCGCACCCGGTGCGCCGCTGATGCGCATCAACTCCTCCAGCGCGCTGCCCTTGTCGGCACCGTCTTGCGGCACCACGCTGAAGATGCACTTGCCGGTCACGATGCGTGCCGGCGGCTGCAGGTTTGCCAGCAATGCGGCCAGGTCCTGTTCCGCCCGGGCCTGGTCGCGCGCCATCCGATAATGCACCGATAGCGAATAGCGCTTGTCTTCCAGCACGATGCCCGGATCATAGCGCGCATGGTCGCGAAGAGCCGTCGTCAACGATTCTTTCCAGCCTCTGCACAAAACCTCGTATGCATCGCTGCGCGCCTGCCAGCCCGGCACGCCTTCCAGCCCGTGATTGCCGACCAGGTAATCGACGTCGAACTGCAGCCGCGGTGCAATATCGGTTATCGAGCGACCGGTGAGGATGGCAATCGGCGCATGGCGCGACAATTCCGTCAATCGCTGCCGTACGTGCGGCGGCAGAAGCACCGCGTCAGGCTGCGTTACGATCGGTGCCAGCGTTCCGTCGAAATCGAACGCGCACAGCAATCCAGGCTGCACAATCTCATCCAGCCTGCGCATCCCGGCATCGGAAAACATGGGCAGCATCGCTACACCACCCG
>JAKFFO010000221.1:0-4744 GCA_036675035.1 Oxalobacteraceae bacterium | reverse complement strand
CCATGCAGGGGTGGCACCACGGTCTTGGCGTCCTTGCTGCGCAACGCTTCCGGTGGAATATCTTCTGCGAGCAACAGCTTCAGCCAATCGAGCAGTTCCGACGTCGATGGTTTTTTCTTCAGGCCGGCCACGTCGCGTACTTCATAAAAGGTCTGCAGCGCCTGCGCCAGCAATTCCTTCTTCAGGTTCGGAAAATGCACATCGACAATTTGCTGCATCGTGTCCTTGTCGGGGAACTTGATGTAGTGGAAAAAGCAGCGGCGCAAGAATGCGTCCGGCAATTCCTTCTCGTTGTTGGATGTGATGATCACCAGAGGGCGATGCTTGGCGGTGACCATTTCACGCGTCTCATAGACATAAAATTCCATCCGGTCGAGTTCGCGCAGCAGGTCATTCGGAAATTCGATATCGGCCTTGTCTATTTCGTCGATCAGCAGAACCACTTGCTCATTCGCGGTGAAGGCCTGCCATAGCACGCCTTTGACAATATAGTTGTGGATGTCCTTGACCCGTTCATCGCCCAACTGCGAATCGCGCAGGCGCGACACCGCATCGTATTCATACAATCCCTGTTGGGCCTTGGTGGTCGACTTGATATGCCATTGAAGCAAGGGCATGTCGAGCGCGGCAGCCACTTCTTCGGCAAGCATGGTTTTGCCGGTTCCCGGCTCGCCCTTGATCAGCAATGGCCGCTGCAGCGTCAGTGCCGCATTGACGGCCAATTTCAGATCGGCGGTGGCAACATAACTCTCGGAACCTTCGAAGCGTGTGTCTGGTCGCATGGTGTCTTGTCATCAGAAAGAAAATAGTCTCAAGTATAAGCGAGAAAGAGTTTGCGAGTGCCTGGCGCCTCTTCCGTAATGCGTGCAAAGGAAGGCAATGGCATCGTGCCAGCGCCGTTGGCGCGCTACAGGAATCGCGCGAAGTCGTGAACATGTAAAGCAGGCAATATCAGCGGAGCAAGATTCCACTTGGACTACGGGTTCGTCTTACGGTAAAATTAACCGTTTTTGGCGCGGCAGGGCAACGCTGTAAGACACAATTCCCATCCGGCTTTCCAGGGATTTCGGAACAGGTCGCCAGCAAGTGCTTTTTGCGTCAAGCCATTTTCGTCTTAATTACCCCAGCTATCATGAAAAAACTATTAGCATTTGTCGCGCTCGCGGGCATTGCAAACTTCGCCGCAGCAGCGGACGTCGTCGGCAATCCCAAGGCAGCCGAAAACAAGGTTGCAATGTGTATCGGCTGTCACGGCATTCCTGGTTACAAGGCCACGTTTCCAGAGGTGTATTCGGTTCCGATGATTGGCGGTCAATCTGCGAAATACATTGAGAGCGCGCTGAATGCCTATAAAAAGGGTGAGCGCAACAATCCAAGCATGCGCGGAATCGCAGCCAGTCTGTCGGACCAGGATATTGCCGATGTCGCTGCTTATTACTCACAGCAGAAATAACCGGGACCGATTATGAAAAAAATTCTCGCATGGGCAGTCGTATTGTTTTCTTCCGCCGTTGCATTCAATGCATCCGCTGCCGGAAAAATCGAAGCCGGAAAGGCTGCAGCCGAAAAATACAATTGCGCATCCTGCCATGGCAAGGACTACAACACGCCGATTGATCCCAGTTATCCAAAGCTGGCCGGCCAACACAAGGATTATCTGGCGCACGCGTTAGTCGCCTACAAGCGCGGTGGCGATGGCCCGAACGGTCGCAGCAATGCGATCATGGGTGCGCAGGTCAAGCCGTTGTCGGATCAGGATATTGAGAATATTGCAGCTTATCTGCATAGCCTGCCGGGTTCGCTGGTTTTGCGAAGATAACTATTCGCTGATGCCGGTTTTTAAGACAAAAGCCACGGATTGCCGTGGCTTTTGTCTTTTATGCGCTTGATCGGCATACCCGAATCAGCGGCGCCTCACGCATTCGACATATGCCGCACCGTCTGGCGGTAATCCACTGCGCTGCGAATTCCAGACCATCTCTCCCAGGCATTCCATGATTTGATGGTGTGCTTCATGTTCCGACCCCAATCGCTGTGCCAAGGCTTCGGACGCTTGCCGGATTCCCGGCGGCTGATCGATAGAGATCTGTTCCTGAATCGACAAATGCATCGACAGATGGAGAAACGGGTTGCCCTGTCCGCCTTCGACCGAATAGTCGGCTGCCAGAGCAGCATCGAGATCGGTCAATGCATCGGCATATTCCGGATGCCGGATCACCCAGTCACGGGCGATCGCCTCTAGCGGCGTCAATATTTCATTGCTCCGCGTCTTGCGAAAAGTCTCGCAAAAAAAGCGGCGCACATCATGTTGTGAAGGAGTAAACATCAAAGGCTGGAAAAAATAGGAGTGCTGATTGTTATTCTCGCTGCCGAAAAACATCCACGCAAGTACTCACAGGTACGCATTCAATTAAGATACAGGGAATTCGTTGCGGACCAACGCTACATCGCGACGAGAAAAACCCGAAAATAAACCATGAGAGCGACCATGTTAAACGATACCGCACTCGCCACGTTGTTTCACGACGCGCGGACACATAATGTCTGGCTGGATAAACCCGTTTCAGAACAGCAATTACAACAAATTTACGAGCTGATGAAATGGGGGCCGACCTCGGCCAATTGTTCGCCTGCGCGCATTGTATTCGCTAAATCAGCGGAAGCAAGGGAGAAGCTGGCAACGTGCATGTCGCCCGGTAACGCGGATAAAACCAGGCAGGCGCCGGTTACTGCAATCATTGGTATGGATATGGAGTTTTACGAGAAGTTGCCGCAACTGTTCCCTCATACCGATGCGCGCACCTGGTTTGCCGGCAAGCAGAAATCGATCGAAACGACGGCGTTCCGCAATTCGTCATTGCAAGGCGGTTACTTCATTATGGCGGCGCGTTCAGTCGGCCTCGATTGCGGTCCGATGTCGGGCTTCGATGAAGACCAGGTCAATGCAGCGTTCTTTGCCGGAACATCGGTCAGGGTCAATTTTGTCTGCAGTCTCGGTTATGGCGATCGGAGTAAATTGTTTCCTCGTTCGCCGCGCCTCCGGTTCGACGAGGCATGCACAATCGTTTGATCAACAGGGAGACGTCCGTCATGCATATGGGAAGCTGCTTGTGTAACGGGATCCGATTCGAAATCGATGGTGAATTGGCACCGATTCAGGTCTGTCATTGTCAGCAATGCCGGAAGGCGCAGGGAGCGCCGTTTGCCAGCAATATTCCGGTTTCGGTTTCTTCATTCCGATTGCTGGCAGGCACTGATTTGTTGCATGAATTCGAATCTTCGCCGGGGAAGAAGCGCGTTTTCTGTGGCCGCTGTGGTTCGCCGATATACAGCCAGCGCGATACCCTGCCGATGGTAATCCGTATTCGTGCCGGACTGATCGATGGCAAGCTGGGAACGAAACCGGAGGCGCACTTTTTTGTCGACTCCAAGGCCGATTGGTGGGAAATCAGCGATGATCTTCCGAAGTTTGCGGGATCGGATATCGATCGTGCAAAAGGCGGGGTCGAAATACCCGAACAGCGGCAAAAAATCTAGCCGCTTATCTGCTCGTCACTCGCGAACTGAAGCAGCTTGGGCGGCTATCCGATACCAGATCGGGGCGGTGCATTATTCACCCAGTCCAAATATCAGAATCCAGCAGCCCAGTAGCGCAAATACCACTGCCGCGGCGATCCGCACCCATTTGAGCGGTAACCATTGGGCGGTAGTTTTTCCCAGCAAAACGGCAGGCACGATCGCAATCATTTCACCGACGGTCGAGCCGGCCATCACCGGCGCGAACTGCTGGTACTTGGCTGCCATGACAAAGGTGGCGGCCTGCGATTTGTCGCCCAGTTCCGCAAGCAGGAAGGTTACGAATGCGGTAAGTATCAGACCCGCCGTCGATTTCAGCGGGGGGACTTCATCGTCGTCGTCATGTTCCGGTATCAATGTCCAGATTGCGATCGCGAAGAACATCGCAACCAGTATCCAGCGCAATACCGAGGTCGGCAACAGATGCGATGCAAATGCTCCCAGCCATGCAGTGATGCCCATCGATACCAGGGTTGCAAGCAGAATGCCAAGAACGATCAGCCATGGCCGCCGGTAACGCGCCGCCAGCAGCAATGCGAGCATTTGGGTCTTGTCGCCCATTTCGCCTAGGGCGACAACCAGCGCGGTGTTGAAAAAAGCTTCCATGCGTTTAACAGTAAAGAGTGACTTGGAATGCAGCCCTGAACCGCAGGCGGGCCAGAATCGTTCGGATATTCGGCCTCGAAAGCCGTCAAATCCCCTTGGTTGGCATCGGCGTCTTGTGCTTGAACTCACACAGATCGGCGATCATGCAGTTCCAGCATTTCGGCGTACGCGCGACGCAGGTATAGCGTCCGTGAAGAATCAGCCAATGGTGGGCATCCATCCGGAATTCTTCCGGTACCAGTTTCATCAGCTTTCGTTCTACCTCGTCGACATTCTTTCCCGGCGCGATGTTGGTGCGATTCGAGACGCGAAAGATATGCGTATCGACTGCAATCGCGGCATGGCCGAATGCGGTATTCATTATCACGTTGGCCGTCTTGCGTCCGACCCCAGGCAACGCCTGGAGCGCTTCGCTGGAGCGCGGCACCTGGCTGCCATGTTCGCTAAGCAGAAGGCGGCAGGTTTCAATGATATTTTTGGCTTTGGTCCGATACAGGCCGATGCTCTGGATATACGGAGTCAGCCCATCGACGCCCAATGCAAAGATCTGTGCAGGTGTATT
>JAKFFO010000236.1:0-4792 GCA_036675035.1 Oxalobacteraceae bacterium | reverse complement strand
GGCCGGTGCAGATTCGCCGAAGGTATCGATTCCGACGATGCCGCCCTCCAGTCCGACATACTTGTGCCAGAAATCCGTTACACCGGCTTCCACCGCGACGCGCGGCAGGCCTTTCGTCAACACGCTCGCCTTGTAGGAAGCGTCCTGGCGGTCGAATACGTCGGTCGACGGCATCGATACCACGCGCACCGCGATGCCTTGTTTGGCAAGCTCTTCGGATGCCTTGATTGCGAGGTCGACTTCGGATCCGGTCGCGATCAGGATCGCTTTCGCGTTTGCCGCATCTTTCAGCACATAGCCGCCGCGCTTGATGTTCGCAATTTGTTCCGCCGTGCGCTCCTGATACTGCAGATTCTGGCGAGAAAAGATGAGTGCGGTCGGACCGTTGCGGCGCTTGACTGCCTGCTCCCACGCGACAGCCGATTCAACCGTGTCGCACGTCCGCCAGTTATCCAGGTTTGGAATCAGGCGCAGGCTTGACACATGTTCGACCGATTGATGGGTCGGGCCGTCTTCGCCGAGCCCGATCGAATCATGGGTGAACACGAAAATCGAACGGACTTTCATCAGCGCAGCCATACGCAGCGCATTGCGGCTGTAATCGGAAAATGTCAGGAAGGTGGCGCCGAACGGGATGTAGCCGCCGTGCAGTGCCATGCCGTTCATCATTGCGCTCATGCCGAATTCACGCACGCCGTAATTGATGTGATTGCCGGGCTGGTCGGCACGCACGGCGACGCACTCTTTCCAGTTGGTCAGATTGGAACCGGTCAGGTCGGCCGAGCCGCCGAGGAATTCCGGCAGAATCGGCGCCAGAGCCTGGATCGCGTTCTGGCTGGCTTTGCGGGTAGCGATGGTTTCTTTCTTTTCGACGCAGCTTGCGAGATAGGCCTTGACCGTTTCATCGAAATTGGCCGGCAGATCACCTTTCATGCGTCGAGACAATTCGCCTGCCTGCTGCGGAAAACGCTCGTTATAGGCGGAAAACAGTGCGGTCCACTCCTGCTCGATTTTCTGACCGGCTTCTTTTGCATTCCATGCGTTGTATACATCGACCGGAATATCGAATGGCACATCGGTCCAGAGCAGTGCTTCACGCGTGGCGGCGATTTCCGTGTCGCCCAATGCGGCGCCATGCACCTTGTCGGTTCCCTGCATACTCGGTGCGCCTTTTCCGATCACGGTTTTGCAGCAGATCAGCGTCGGCTTGTCGGATTTTCTGGCTGCCGCGATCGCGGCATCCACTGCATCGACGCTGTGTCCGTCGATGTCGCGAATCACATTCCAGCCGTACGCTTCAAAGCGCTTCGGCGTATCGTCCTTGAACCATCCTTCGACGCGGCCATCGATCGAAATGCCGTTATCGTCGTACAGAACGACCAGCTTGGACAGGCGCAGCGTACCGGCGAGCGAACAGGCTTCGTGCGAAATCCCTTCCATCAGGCAGCCGTCGCCGACAAAAGCATAGGTGTGATGGTCGATCAGATCGAAGCCGGGCTTGTTGAATTCGGCTGCCAGCAGTTTTTCGGCCAGCGCCATGCCGACCGCGTTGGTCAATCCCTGGCCCAGCGGACCGGTAGTGGTTTCCACACCGGGTGTAATGTCGACTTCCGGATGGCCCGGCGTCTTTGAATGCATCTGGCGGAAATTCCTGATCTCGTCCATCGACAGGTCGTAACCGGTCAGGTGCAGCAGCGCATAGTGCAGCATCGATCCATGTCCGTTCGACAATACGAAACGATCCCGATTGATCCACTTCGGATTCGCCGGATTATGGCGGTAATGTCTGGCCCATAATGCAACGGCGATATCCGCCATTCCCATCGGCATGCCGGGATGACCGGAATTGGCCTTTTGTACCGCGTCCATTGCCAATGCACGAATCGCATTGGCCATTCTGTTGGTTGAGAGCATGGAAGTCATCGAATATAGAAGTGAAATATGAAGCGTGGAATGCAGATCGGAATGCGTTGCTGCAAAGCGCCATATTTTACCAGACGTAGGCAATGAAGCCGGAATTGAAAACGGATCAATCGACTGCCCTATCCCGCAAAAGATACCCATTCATTGCGCGATGTTTCGTAACGCAGGCGCATACCTGCCTGGATATCAGAAAGCACATGGCATTTTTTCGGCCACAGCCGTTGCCCGTCGTATTCACTTCAATTCAACGCTGCATAAAATTCGGATTTAGCTTAACGTCAATCGCGCATTTACGTGATGCGATACGTCAATAGCCCCCGGTCCGACGGATCTCTTTTGGCAACTGGCATCCGGGCTCTGGCGCCGAATCTCAAAACCGGTCAATAATGAAGACACTTTCACAATGCCGCACTCACCATCTCTTTGACAAACCGATTACAAATGCCACGTTTTTACTGCGCGCAACCACTTTCCATCGGCGCACTTGTGACGCTCGCCGGCCAGACTGCCCATCATGTTCAGGTACTTCGTCTGGCGCCGGGCGATCTGATTACGCTGTTCAATGGCGAGGGTGGCGAATATACCGCTACGCTCGGCAGCATAGGCAAGAAAAGCGTGGACGCCGAAATCAAGGCATTTTCCCCGCGTGAAACGGAACTGCCCTACGCCATCACTCTTGCGCAGGCGTTGCCGGAAGCATCGAAAATGGATTGGATCGTCGAAAAAGCGGTCGAGCTGGGCGTGGCGGCAATCCAGCCTCTGGCCGCACGGCGTTGTGTAGTCCGGCTTTCGCCGGAACGCGCAGAAAAAAAGTCGGCCCACTGGCAAGGCATTGTTGTCGCAGCCTGCGAGCAAAGTGGGCGTAACCGCCTTCCACATCTGGCGGAACCGGCTGATTTCAGCGATTGGATCGGGCAGCATGATCTGCATCTGCGCATTCTGCTGACGCCACGTGCCGAACAATCCCTGTCCGATTGGGCGCGCCATCATCCACCGCAGGCACTGACGTTGGTAATCGGCCCGGAAGGCGGCTTCACGGAGACGGAAGAAACAGCAGCCCGTGCGCATAACGTGCTTCCGCTGTCGATGGGACCGCGCGTGCTGCGCACCGAGACAGCCGGGTTGGCTGCGCTGGCCGGGCTGAATGCCGCCTGGGGGGAGATGTAGACCGAAATGGAATGGCTTAGTCAGCTTTTTCACCGCAGCAAACCGGAGATACCGGAAGCGCTGTGGCAAGCCTGTATTACCCGCCTGCCGTTTTTGCGGCGCCTGCCGGCGAGCGACCTGCTCCGTCTCAAATCCCTGTCCGAGACCTTGCTTGCAACCAAGACCATCACCGGCGCAGGCAAGCTTGAACTGACTGATGAAATAGCGGTTTTGATCGCGGCACAGGCGTCTTTGCTGGTATTGAATCTCACGCTGGATCTATATGACGATATGGCCGGCGTGATCGTCTACCCGTCGGCATTCATCGTTCCGATTACCGACATCGATGAAGCCGGCGTGGTGCACGAATGGCGCGAGCCTCTCTCCGGCGAAGCGGTGCATGCCGGCGGAGCGGTGGTACTGTCCTGGGAAGATATCGAAAGCGGGCATCAATCCGGAGCCGGCCACAATGTGGTCATCCATGAATTTGCACACAAGATCGATATGGCTCAAGGCGCCGCAAACGGCTTCCCGCCGTTGCTTCCCGACTTTCATCAGGATATTCAGGCAAAGCAATGGCAACTGGTATTTTCGACTGCATATGCAAATTTTTTAACGCGAGTCGATGCGCTGGAGCGCCAGTTGCCGGAGGATTTCGATCCCGAAAATGCGGCCGACGCCGCTCGATATGATGCATTGTTCGCAACACTGCCGGTGGATCCATACGCGGCCCAACATCCGGCAGAGTTCTTCGCGGTGGCATCCGAAGCGTTTTTCGTGCAGCCGCAACCTTTGGCTTCCGATTATCCGGAAGTCTACAACATGCTGAAACGCTACTATCGACAGGATCCGTTGGCCCCGACCTGAACAAATCGGCGCTACACAGACTCCCGGCAGGGAAAGCACGAGAAAGCATTTATAATCGAATGTTTTGCGGCAATTCACCCATTCAGCTTTCTCCATGAAGGTATTTCGCGGACTCCCCAATGCCGAAGCGCGCACTCCATGCGCGCTGACAATCGGCAATTTCGACGGCGTACATCGCGGGCACCAGGCCTTGCTGGCTCGCGTGCGCGATGCTGCCGCACGCCTCGGAGTGAGCACGGCGGTGATGACTTTCGAACCGCATCCGCGTGAGTTTTTCGCGCAATTGGCCAACGCCCCCGACAAGGCCCCGGCGCGTATCGCGAACCTGCGCGACAAGCTCCAGTCCTTGTCCGACGCTGGCGTCGACCACGTGATCGTGGAGCATTTCAATGCCAAGTTCGCCGCACTGTCGCCACAGGATTTTGTCGAGAAAGTGCTGGTTCAGGGCCTGCATGTCAAGTGGCTCATCGTCGGGGAAGATTTTCGATACGGCGCCAAACGCGCGGGCGACCTGGCGATGCTGATCGAATCCGGCAAGCGATACGGTTTTGAAGTCGTGGCGCTGCCGACCGTCATGCATGACGGCGTGCGGATTTCTTCATCGGCGGTACGAAGCGTGCTGGCACAGGGTGATTTGCAGCGCGCCGAGCAACTGCTGGGGCATCCTTACACAATTTCAGGGCATGTGATCCACGGCCGCAAGCTCGGACGTTCAATCGGGTTTCCGACCATGAATCTGCGGATTGCACACAAGCGTCCCGCATTGTCCGGCATCTTCGTGGTGCAGGTACACGGCCTGGCGGAAAGCGCCCTGCCCGGTGTGGCCAGCCTGGGCGTGCGACCGACCGTAGACGAT
>JAKFFO010000205.1:0-25569 GCA_036675035.1 Oxalobacteraceae bacterium | reverse complement strand
ATCCGGTGCTGTATGCGCACGCATCACGCGTCTTTCATCTCGAATCGAATCCGGGCAACGCACGGGCGCTGGTGCAAGCGCATGGCGAACGCGACGTCTGGCTGAACCCGCCGCCGCTGCCGCTGGCGATGGACGAAATGGATCATGTGTACGACATGCCCTATGCGCGCGCACCGCATCCGAGCTATGGAAAGGCGCGCATTCCGGCGTGGGAAATGATCCGGTTCTCGGTCAACATCATGCGCGGCTGCTTCGGCGGCTGCACATTCTGCTCGATCACGGAGCATGAAGGCCGCATCATCCAAAGCCGTTCAGAGCCGTCGATCCTGCGCGAGATCGAGCTGATCCGCGACAAGACCAAGGGGTTCACCGGCACCATTTCCGATCTGGGCGGGCCAACCGCAAACATGTACCGGCTGGCGTGCAAGGAAAAGAAGATCGAGGAATCATGCCGACGCTTATCGTGCGTTTATCCGACCATCTGTTCCAACCTCGGCACCGACCACAGCAAGCTGATTCAGCTATACCGCAAAGCGCGCGCGATTCCCGGAGTCAAGAAAATACTGGTCAGCTCCGGCTTGCGCTACGACCTCGCGGTGCGTTCGCCCGAATATGTGAAGGAGCTGGTTACGCACCATGTCGGCGGCCTGCTGAAGATCGCGCCCGAGCATTCCGAAGAAGGTCCGTTGTCGAAAATGATGAAGCCCGGCATGGGCGCCTACGACAAGTTCAAGGAATTGTTCGACCGCTATTCGAAAGAAGCCGGCAAGGAGCAGTACCTGATTCCGTATTTCATTGCGGCGCATCCTGGCACCACCGATGAAGACATGCTGAACCTGGCGCTGTGGCTGAAGAAAAACAATTTCCGGCTGGACCAGGTGCAGAATTTCATGCCGACGCCGATGGCGCTGGCCACCACGATGTATCACTCCCGGAAGAATCCGCTGCACAAGGTCACTGCCGATTCGGAAGCGGTGGAAACGGCACGCAGCGGAAAAATTCGCCGCCTGCACAAGGCGTTGCTGCGCTATCACGATCCGGCCAATTGGGAAATCATTCGCGAGGCATTGCAGCGCATGGGGCGCTCCGACTTGATCGGCAGCAGTGAACGGCACCTGGTGCCCAGGCATTCCGCAACGCCGGCGTTGATCGCGGCAGAGCGGCGCAAGGAGACACCGGGACCGGACAAGCTGGCTAAGAAGTTCGGACAGAACCGGCCGCGTCCGGGCGGCGCGGTCGAACGGCATACGGCGGCGGCACGGCCGCTTCGCAAAGGGTCGGCGACAGCAAGCAGGGCCGGACGCAAATAGGCTGCAGTTACGGTGAAGCTGCATGGAATCGACTTCACGTCGGCGCCGACCAGACGCAAGGCAATTACGATCGCTTCCGGATGCCTGAGCGGCGATACCTATGTGCTGGAATCGCTGACCTCCCTGTACGACTATGAATCCTTCAATGCATGGCTGCGTCGGCCGGGGCCATGGCTTGGCGCATTCGATTTTCCATTTTCATTTCCGCGCGAATTGATTGAGCACATGGGTTGGCCAACCAGCTGGGCGCCGCTGATCAAGCATGTCGCAGGATTGTCGCGAACCGAATTGCGCATGTACTTCAAGACGTTTTGCGATGCACGCCCGAAAGGCAATAAATTCGCGCATCGCGCCACCGATTTTCCAGCCGGATCCTCATCGCCGATGAAGTGGGTCAATCCACCGGTCGCCTTTATGTTGCACGCCGGCGCACCCTTGTTGCTGTCAGCCGGCGTCACCGTGTACACGCTGTACGCCGGTGATCCGGCGCGCATCGCGCTTGAAGGCTATCCCGGAATGGTCGCCCGTTCGATTACCAGGGCATCGTACAAAAGCGACGAACGCGCCAGGCAAACACCGGCGCGACACGCGACGCGCGCGCATATCGTCGATGTTCTTGAAAGCGGCATGTATCCGCTCGGGATGCGGCTTGCGGCGGGAGAGCATCGCGATGCGTTGATCGATGATGCCAGCGGAGATCTTCTCGATGCGGCATTGTGCGGGCTGCTGGCCGCATGGGCATGGCAGCGAAAGCATGAGCGATACGGTCTGCCAGATTTCGATCCGCTGGAAGGATGGATAGTAGGAGCCTGACGCTACCAGTCTCAGCGCAAGAGCGCGAACTCTGCAGGATGCAGGATGTTCAGGTTTCCAGCGCGACCGGTGCATCTACCGGAATCGTCACTTTCAGCACGGTACCGTGACCCGGATCACTATCAACGGAAAATTCGCCGCCAAGCGTGCTCACCCGTTCACCGATTCCCAACAGGCCGAACGAATTCGGCTTTCTGCGGCAACCGGGAAATATACCGACGCCGTTATCCGAGATTCTCATGCAGAACAGATCATCGTGCCTGCGCAAATCGATTTCGACCCTGGTCGCCTGAGCGTGTCTCGCAACGTTCGTCAACGATTCCTGCAAGATGCGGAACAACGCGGTAGCACGGTTATCTTCCAGGCCGAACCCCGATTTCTCATCGTCCATCGTCAATGCGCACGCAATGCCGGTGCGTCGCTTGAATTCGTTGACTTGCCATTCGATCGCAGCATGCAAACCCAGGTCCAGCACCGACGGGCGCAAGTTATTGATGATCGTCCGCACAGCCTTTATCGACGTATCGATATGGCCAAGCGCGATCCGGATTCTCTCGTCAAGCGCCGGTTGCACATCCGCAACGCGCGCCTGCAATACGGAGACGTCAATGCGCAAAGCCATCAGATTCTGGCCGAGCTCGTCATGAATTTCACGGGCAATACGTTTCCGCTCATCTTCCTTTACCCGCTCCTGATAGGCCACCAGTTGATGAAGCATTTCCTGAGAATTGTGCAGCGCCTGCTCGGCTCGTCGACGTTCACTTACTTCATGTTCCAGTTGTCGAATGACGTCGTGCAGTTGCTTGGTATTTTTCGGCGTCGAGCCGGGAGCATGGATGACGGTGCGCCACAAAAAAAACGTCGACACAACTGCAATCAGCGCAGTAAGGGACTTTACCGTGGCATCAAACCAGTGAACCGGATGTTGGGGCATCCAGATTGAAACAAGAAATGCGGTTCCGACCGCCATTGCCAGGGCCGCAAAAATCGCCACACGCGACATCGGCTGTACGCCGCGCCGGTTGCGTACGAAATACACGAGCGCAATAGAAATAGAGTAAAAAGACAGAGCCGTCAGCATCACGGAAACCAGGGCGGTGCTCGAAAGAAACGCATCGGTACCCTCCCCGCCTCCGTACGGCGAACCCTTTACGAGCCCCATCCAGTTCATCCATATTTCATTCAACCCGCACACTCCTTTCCAAGGCTAATCCAGGAAAACTCTGGTCACGAATCTCCCGGGAAACTGCCTTTACAAAGCAATCGCGACGACCGGCTTATAACCGGCACACACTTTGATGCGACATTAAAATTCTCCGCGATTCAATTTCAAGCAATATCGAGGCAAACTCAACATCATGTTAACAATTTAACCATTTTTTGTATATTACATCGGACTTGCCGATTGGTGATCGCTAGTTTTGTTACAGGGCTTTACTGCTGGACAGGCCAAGGTCCGATGCGCTTGCCGGGACATCTTCCTGTTCAAGGAAAAATTGCGGTCCATGACTTTCCTTTTGCGTAGTCGATTCGGACTCCGCATTACAGTCCCAATTCTGCTTCAACCGGATTCGTTCGCGGTACCAAGAGCCACGACAAGGAAGCGCATGCCCGAAATTTCGCTGCCGGGATTTTGGATACACGACACCTGACGAATGAGATCGGCCTGATGATTTTCGTTCGCACGCGCAGCAGATTCTCGCGTCGACAATCTTTAGAAAATCATTGCCTTCCGCAACGCACTTCTCGCATCGTCCACCGCCATCGCCGCATTTAAGCCGATCATTGCGAACTTCATCTTTTCCTACAAGTCAAACAGGCTCTGTCCTATAGAGCAACCAGATGATTGTTGTTACGATGATTCAAATAATTTTGTACGCGGGATCGAGGAAGCAGTTCAATCACGATTTTTTCCACGCATAAGAACCAGCAACTGACAAAAGCATCTATCCCAAACTTGGCAGGCCTCTTTTAACCGAAAGGGAAATTTCCATGGAATCGACTAGAACGCCAGACAGCAGATCAAGAATGGTCACCGGCCTGTTCCGAGACAGGGACAGCGCAGAACAGGCATACAAATCCGTATCGGACCTCGGTTACGATCCTAAAGATGTCAATCTCGTGATGTCTGATGAAACCCGCAAGCGTCATTTTTCGGACGATCAAAGCAAGAAGACGGAATTGGGTTCGAAGGCTGCAGAAGGTGCCGGAATCGGCGGCGCAATCGGCGGCACGCTGGGTGCCATCGCGGCTGCACTCGCCGCAGTAGGAACCTCGATCGCCGTACCGGGCTTGGGTCTGGTTGTGGCCGGCCCAATAGCGGCAGCTCTTGCCGGCGCCGGTGCAGGCGGATTGACCGGCGGATTGGTCGGCGCCCTGATCGGCTCAGGAATTCCCGAAGAGCGGGTCAAGCATTACGAGAGCGGTATCAAGGAAGGCGGCATCCTGATGGCCGTTAATCCGCGTTCTGACGAAGATGCACAGCGCTTCGAACAGGCATGGACCAATAGCCGCGGCGAGCATGTCTATCGATGATCTCGAAGTACAAGGACCGCCGCAGTCGGAAAGGCTATTTCTTTGCATGTTAAAGAAATCCATATATCGCCGGCGGCTCGCAATGCAATTTTTCAGACCGCAATGTTGTGAATCTTTATCGTTGAAATTTTCCGCTAGCCGGTCAACGCAACTAATTCCATCCAGATGGAGACTATATTCTTGTGACGATACGATTTTCCCAGCCAGCCAATTTCTTCGCGCGACACGCGGTCGCCGTGCTTTCACTCTCAAAGACACAGGAATCAGGAGACAGGAAATGAACAGGAATCAGGCAAAGGGAACAACGATGTATTTCATCGGGAAAATTCAACAGACGTTCGGCCGGTTCACCGGCAACCAGCGACTCCAGACCAAAGGGTTTCAGCGACAAATCACCGGAAAAGCAAAAATTGCGATCGGTGATGCGCAAAAAATCATCAAGAATTGCATCAAGCGGGAACATTCGTTCTAGGCGCGGACACATCCTCTGCCAATGGTTCCCGGCAATGGTTTTTGTATCGCGTTTTAACCGGCAGTCATGTTTCTTGCCTCTGTTTCTTGCGTCAATTTTGTTGATCGACGGCCGGTTGCTCCACAACCCTAGAAGTCCATTTCGGCATCGTCCTGAACGCTCACGCGATGCCACAGATTCGCGATCATCGACAAGGCGAGTGCCATAAAAAAAGATACCATCAATGAAAGCAAACTGAATTCGTCGGGCGCGGAGGGATTGATGCGTATTGGCGTTGACATCAACAGCCCGCCGAGGACGGCCCCAGATATCCCGATTGATGCGTGCATGATTCGGTGATTCGACGCATTGCCTTGCATTGCAATACTCGCGGCCCATCCGAAAAAACCAGCAACAACAGTCCAGATGAATAAACTCATTTTCCCCTCCGAAAAACTGCGCTCGCCATAAATAGAACCGCAATGCAACGATGCATTTGGTAAATTCATCATAACAATCGCCTTGCGACTGCACTATAGGAAGCGTGCTGATTTTCGTGTAGGAAAGCAGGAAGGCCGTGTCAGGATATCGTTAAATTCCGGGCGCATTAATGTGACATCCCGATTGCCCGAATGACAACTGCGGATCAAACTGCACACAGGACGATCAATCGGCCGCAGGAGATGAACGCACGTGTGCTTTTGGCTGCGTCGCTCGCCGAACGTCATAGCCGCAAAAGGAACGAGCAGCAACAGCGCCGTATCGGCGCGTACGCGAAGACCCGACATGCGCGCGGTTGTCCGGTCAAATCGAGCGGCCGCCGGCCCGCCGGGTTATTTTGGCATCAATTGCGCACGGATTTCCCCGCCCGGATGTGCCGCGCTGTGGACGTTGAGGTATAGATTGCCATCCTTGTAGCTTGCATACTGGGCCGCGGTAAGCTTCGAATCCGCAGGGACCACGAATGTGGTGGCGGATGTTTTGGTAAGCGGGACAATGACTGGGCCATTCGTTCCCTTCGCGCCTTGATGGATATGCGCCGCTGTTGCAGCGATGCCGCTGACCGTCAGCGTACCGGAAACCGACATGTCCGGCGCAACCTTGATGGTGCTTTGCCCTACGGCATCTGTCGACACCGGCGGCACCTCTTGAGCGCCGGAAAGCTGAACCATCGACGACTTTCCTTCCTTGCTGTCTCCGCCCATTGCCGAACAACCGGAAATCGCAAAAGCGACTGCCGAGACCACTACGAACAAAGGCAGTCGAACGCTTGTTTTGAGGATGTTCATTTTCTTTGTCTCCGAAGGTTGAAGCGGACCGGCGTTTTTACTCGCTGATTGATCTGCATATTGCCCGACATCCCGCGCTCCGGCGCGCCTGTCAGTCACACAGAACGTCAGATTCGAGCGTAATACAGGTTGAATGGGCCAACAAAGTCAAGTAGCAGGACTATTGATCCCGAACAAACAAGGCATTCGCAAACTTGGCTGGGCCTGGATCAAGCAAATCGGAAATTGGCCGGACTAATGAATCGAGCGTACCGAGTAAAAGCCGCCGTGCAGCAAACGCATTGGAGCATCAAAGTCAATTTGTCGTGTGCGCGGCAAAAAATCGCGATGATGGCCGCTTGATTCTTCGGTTCACATTATTTTTCTCTGAAAGATCAAGCTCGGCAGGATCACGCGCTATGCGACGGTCAAAAGCGCGACTTTACCTCAATTGGTATGACTGAATTAGCAAGCCGTACCATGTCGCGTCGGGAAGGAGGCAGGCCGGCGCTTTTCCACGATTCGCAGTGCAGAAGCCGCTGTGGGAATAGATCGATTGGTGGGCGGTACTGGGTTCGAACCAGTGACCCCTGCCGTGTGAAGGCAGTGCTCTACCGCTGAGCTAACCGCCCGGAGCGGGGCAGATTATCTCATAGCCCGTACAGCGAATCAAATCGGATCGACGGTGTGCCAGATGCAGTTTCCCTTGACAGCCTGGTCCAGGTTTTTCAGCACGGATTCATGAGCCGAAAGTTCATCTCCTGTTGCCCGCAATACGACGATCTCTGGCATCGGCACGGTGTTGGCTCGACCTCCGTTAGCGAAATCGGCGTCGTCAACGTGAAGGTCGATGGTCAAGCTATTCTGGCCGCGCGTCATGGCCAGGTACACTTCAGCCAGCAGCTCCGCATCGAGCAAGGCGCCGTGCAACGCACGATGCGCGTTGGACACGCCGTAGCGGTCGCATAATGCGTCAAGTGAATTGCGTTTGCCCGGATGCATTTCCTTTGCCTGTATCAATGTATCGGTAATGGTGCCGACGTGGGTGGCAAAGGCCGGAATTCCGAGCCGCGCAAATTCCGCCTCAAGAAAACCGATATCGAAAGGTGCATTGTGAATGATCAGCTCTGCGCCGCTCACATAATCGCGCAGTTCATCGACTATCTGCGCGAACTTCGGCTTGTCGCTGAGGAACTCGGTGGTCAATCCGTGCACCGCCAGCGCGCCCTCTTCCGAATCGCGTTCGGGATTGATATATCGATGAAAATTATTTCCGGTCAATCGACGATTGACCAGTTCCACGCAGCCGATTTCAATGATGCGGTCGCCGGATCGCGGGTTAAGGCCGGTGGTTTCGGTATCGAGAACAATTTGTCGCATGTTAAGTACCCGTTCATAATAAATTGTGCATGTCTACGGCTTTGGCCGGCGCGCTGCTGCGTTATCCGTCTCTTGCAGTGCTCGCACTGCGGCGACCCAGACGCCTTGCGGGAATACCGCCTTGCAAGGCGATACCGTTACGCAGGCGCATGGCATACCATGCGAAACCCCTGCTGCACCATCCCGCCAAAACCGCATCCATCTCACAGTTTATTCTGAGCGGGTACTTAAGTCGCAGTCGCTGGTTTCGCCGGCACGTTCGCCGGAACCGGTTGAATCTTTTCGCGGGCAAAAAATGTATAGACAGTCGGTACGACAAACAAGGTCAGCAAGGTGCCGAGCGTCATTCCGCCGACGATGACCCAGCCGATCTGAATGCGCGATTCGGCGCCCGCGCCGGTGGCCAGTGCCAGCGGCAGCGCGCCCAATACCATTGCGCCGGTGGTCATCAGGATCGGACGCAGTCGCAGGACTGCCGCTTCAACTATTGCTTCATGAATCGATTTTCCCTGTTCGCGCAGTTGATTGGTGAATTCAACGATCAGGATGCCGTGCTTGGTAATCAGGCCGACCAGCGTAATCAGCCCGATCTGGCTATAGACGTTCAAGGTACCTCCGCTCAATTGAAGCGCTGCCAGCGCGCCGGCCATCGACAGCGGCACGGTCAGCATGATGATGAGCGGATCGACGAAACTTTCAAATTGCGCCGCCAGTACCAGGTAAATGAAGGCCAGCGCAAGCACGAAGGTCAGCATCAGGCTTCCGCTGGACGATTTGTATTCGCGCGACGATCCGGACAAATCGGTTGCGTATCCAGCCTTGAGTGTCTTCTGCGCGGTGGCCTCCATGAAATCAAGTGCCTCACCTTGGGTATATCCGTTGACCAGGTTCGCGGATATCGTGGCGGCACGGCGTTGCGCGAAATGATTCAGTTCACGTGGCGCCACCGTCTCCCGTATGGTCAGCAGGCTGGCCAGCGGGATCATCCGGTTGTCCTTCCCGCGCACGAAAATATTGTTGATCTCCTGCGGCGACTCGCGTTCGTCTTTCTCGATCTGCACGATCACGTCATACTGATCGCCGTCTTTTTTGAAGCGGGTGACATTACGTCCGCCGAGCATGGTTTCAAGCACCCGCCCGACAGTCTCAATCTCTATGCCGGCATCGGCCGCTTTCTCGCGGTCGACTTGCACGCTGACCTGCGGGGTATTCAAGCGCAAATCGGTATCGATGTTGGCAAGGCCCGGATTTTTACCGGCTTCTTCAACGATATTTTGCACAACTTTCTGCAGTTCGCCATACGAATCATTGGTAAGAACCACCAGACTGACCGGGCGTTCGCGCGCCGATTGCCCCAGCGATGGCGGTGCATTCGTAAACGCGAGCACGCCGGGAATGGCTGCCATTTTCGGCTGCATCTCCTTGATTATTTCAAGCGTGCTGCGTTCCCGCTTCGACCAGTCGATGGTGCGGATGAACGCGACACCACGATCGACCGTTGGCGAGCCTGAAATAATGAAGTACCGGTCGATTTCCTTGATGCCTGACACGACCTGTTCCACCTGGTTTGCATATTTTTCGGTATACGCGAGAGATGCGCCATCCGGCCCTGCCATCGACGCGAAAATAATTCCCCTATCCTCGATGGGCGAAAGCTCTTTTTTCATGCTGAGGCCTAGCCATACCAATACTGCGATCGTTACCAGGTAGACCAGCACGACCGCCCAGCGCGCGCTCAGCGCCGCTTTAAGGAGCCGGCCGTATCCGCTTGTCAGTCCATTCAAGACATTTTCGATCGCGCGATACAGCGCGCCATGCTCTTTCTGGCGCTTCAACATGACCGAACACATCATCGGGGATAGCGTCAACGCGACGAATCCGGAAACGATCACCGCCCCTGCGAGCGTCAATGCAAACTCCGCGAACAGGCGACCGGTACGCCCCGGCGTGAATGCCACCGGCGCATACACCGCTGCCAGCGTCATCGTCATCGCCACTACCGCAAAACCGATCTCCTTGGCGCCCTTGTGCGCGGCGTCGAACGGTTTCATGCCTTCTTCAATGTGCCGGTAAATATTTTCCAGCATGACAATCGAGTCGTCGACGACGAGACCGATCGCAAGCACCAGCGCCAGCAGTGTAAGGGTATTGATTGAAAAGCCGGCGAGCGACATGATCGCAAACGCGCCGACCAGCGAAACCGGAATCGTTACCAGCGGAATCAGCGACGCGCGGAACGACCGCAAAAACAGGAAAATCACCAGCGCCACCAGGATCACGGACTCGGCGATGGTCATATAAACCGATTGAATCGAACGCTCGATGAACAGGGTCGTATCATTGGACACCGCGATCGAGATTCCTTGCTCTTTCAATTCCTCGTTCAGCTTCGGAACTTCAGCCTTTACGTATTGTGCAAGTTCAAGCGGGTTGGCCGTAGCTTGCCGGATCACGCCCAGCGCCACCGCGTTTTGTCCGTTGAAGCGAACTGAAGAACGCTCCAGCGCCGGCCCCAGCTCGACCCGGGCCACATCCTTGATCCGAACCGCATAGCCGTTGACGCTGCGAACAATGATATTTTCAAACTCGCTGACCCTGGTCAGATCCGTCTGCGATACCACGGAAAATTCGCGCTGGCTCGATTCGATCCGGCCTGCCGGTACTTCGATATTCTGTTTTCGCAACGCATCTTCGACATCCGATGGCGTCAGGCTTAGCGACGCGAGTTTGTTGCGATCCAGCCAGATGCGCATCGCATACTTGCGGTCGCCGTAGATCCGAACGTCTGCGGCTCCCGGAAGCAACTGCAGCCGCGGCTTGACGATCCGGTTCGCAATATCGGTCAGTTCCATCGGCGACAAGCGATGGCTCGAAAAAGAAAGCGAGATGGTCGAACTGGCATCAGCCTCCACTTTGGCAATGACCGGCTCTTCAATCGTCTGCGGCAGCTTCGAGCGTACGCGGGACACGCGATCGCGCACATCGTTGGCACCCGAATCCGGATCCTTATCAAGACGGAAGCGCACCGTGATCTGGCTTTGTTCCGCGCGTGAAATCGAACTCAGTACATCGATCCCGTCGATGCCGGCCAGCGAGTCCTCCATCGGCTTGGTGATCTGGGATTCGACCACTTCGGAACTTGCACCGGGATAGCGGGTATTGACGGTGACGACCGGCTCGTCGATTTTCGGGTATTCGCGCACCGCCAGCTTGCTGTACGAGACCAGTCCGACCAATACGATGATCAGCGACATCACGGTCGCGAACACGGGTCGCCGAATGCAGATATCCGATAAAACCATGGCCGGTTCCGGTTAGTTCTTCGCGAGGGTCAAGCGACCGCTTTTGCCGTCCGCGGCACTACCTTCGCCGGGCTGTTGTCCAGTGTGGCTTTGCCCGCTGCCGTGGGCAATACGTACCGGCGTGCCATCTGCCTTGAGGCGTAATTGACCAGCCGTCACGACGATATCGCCTAGCCGCAAGCCTTCGACGATCTCGACTTTTGCATCGCGGCGCAGGCCGGTCTTGACTTCCGTGCGCTGTGCCTTGGTATCAACCACTTTCCAGACTGTGGCCTTGTTTCCGAGTGGGACAATCGCTTCTTCAGGTATCACCATCGCGTTTTCCCGCTCATCCAGAATCAGCTTCACGCGCGCAAACATGCCGGGCTTGAGCCTGGTTTCGGGGTTTTCGATACGGCCGCGCAGCAAAGCCGATCTGCCCGAATTGTCGATTTGCGGATCGATTGCATCCACCTGCGCACGAAACGATTCTCCTGGCAGCGCATCCACCATCACTTCGATTGCCTGTCCTTTTTTAATCCGATCGACGAATATCTCAGGCACGCGAAAATCGACCTTTACGCTTGAAATATCTTCCAGGTTGACCAGATCCGCACCGTCCTGCACATAGCCGCCCACGCTGACGTTGCGAATACCGACGACACCGGAAAACGGCGCCCGGATTTCAAATTTGGCGAGGCGCGCCTGTGCCAGCGCCAGTTTCGCTTCGAGCACTTGCACGTTGACCGCTGATTCTTCCTTGACGCGTTCGGCGATGAATTTCTGCTGCGCCAATTCGGCATTGCGCTTGAAATTGGCCTTGGCGATGCTGAGCTCGGCTTTCGCTTGCTGTACTTCCGCCTGATTGACCGCCGCGTCGAGCACGACCAGGACCTGCCCCTTGTTTACCTTTTGCCCGTCAGAGAAATTGAGGCTGGTAATGCGTCCTGCGACTTCGGGGCGCAGTATGACCGATTGGTTCGACTGGATGGCGCCGGCGGCATTGACTTCGTCTTGCAGTTTCATCCCGATTACCTTGGCGACTTCGACGGTGACCGAACCGCCGGTAGCAGGGCCACCGGCTTTTTTATTTGTCGCGACAAGTTCGGCGCTTGCCATCTTTTCGACCGGTGCAAGAGGCGCGCGTTGGGCAAGATAGGCAACTGCGCCCAACCCAATGATGCCCATTGTCGCAATAGCGGGATAAAGCAATTTCCGTACAATCATCGTCATCTATCTATAGCTGGAAGAGTAAAAACGCATCGATCGCGCCGAGCGAATGTAACATAAAGCAACAAGAATCCGCCCTATGCCTGCGCCACCGTTTCCACGCCGAGATTGGCAAGTTGATCGGCACGCTCATTGCCTGCGTGGCCGTTATGTCCTCTGACCCAGCGCCATTCAACCTTGTGCCTGGCTTGCGCCGCATCCAGTGCCTGCCATAAGTCGGCGTTCTTCACCGGCTCCTTCGCAGAGGTTTTCCAGCCGCGCGCTTTCCACCCATGAATCCATTCGCTGATACCTTTTTGCACATACTGGCTATCGGTATGCACGATGACTTCGCAAGGACGTGTCAACGCAGACAATGCTTCGATCACCGCCGTCAATTCCATGCGATTGTTGGTGGTGTTGCTCTCGCCACCGAAGATTTCTTTTTCATGTCCGTCTGCGACCAGCCAGGCGCCCCATCCGCCGGGCCCCGGATTTCCCTTGCAGGCGCCGTCAGTGAAAATTTCAACTTTGTCCATGTTTATTTTCGTGTCTGTGTACTTTGTTCGTGACTGCGACGCCGCGCGCTACTTTTGCCGGTCGCTTCGACCATGCCGGTCCGATCAGACGCATTCCCTTGACTCGTTTGATTGCCTGGACAATATAGACCGCGCCCAGGTACGGCCACCAGCGAGTGCCTGCATTCTCCATGAACGAGAATCGGGTCAGCCATTTTTCTGTAGCGCACGGCGGTGCATAACAGCCAAAATGTCCGCGATCGACTTCCATGTTCAGCAGCTTGAGCCAGTCCTTTATCCGCGGAACACTGATCAATTCTCCGCCATGAGGCAGAAAATTCGCACCGGTCAGCCGGCTCGCGCCTTGCCGCACGCCCCACAGGCTTGCAGGATTGAAACCGCAGACGATTACCCGGCCTTCCGGAATCAGCACTCGCTCGACTTCGCGCAACACCTGATGCGGCTCGGCCGCAAACTCAAGCACATGCGGCAGAACCACGAGGTCAAGACTCTGCGATGCAAACGGCAGCTCGGCAAAATCATGCACCATCGCGATCGGTATTTCTTCGCTTTGCGAAAGGCAGGTGTCGGTCAACCATTTATTCGGCATGCGGTTGGCTTCCAGTGCGTTGGTTTGCGGAAGCCCTATCTGTACCGCATTAAATCCGAAGATGTCGGCAGTCAACGCATTGAGCCGAGTCTTTTCCCACGCCAGAACATAGCTGCCGGCCGGGCTGTCAAGCCACGGACCGAGCGCTATAATCGGCTTTTCCGGTGATGGGTGATCCATGGATATGCCATTAAAAAATCAATTGCGGGTGGTGCCGATTCCGGCTTTCGCCGATAACTATCTGTGGCTGATTCACGATGGCGTACACGCCGTTGTGGTCGATCCCGGCGATGCGCCTCCGGTACTGAAGGTACTCGAATCGCTTGAACTTTCGCTGGTTGCTATTTTACTGACACATCATCACGCTGACCATGTTGGCGGTGTGCCAAGTTTATTGCAGCGGTTCGACGTTCCGGTATTCGGACCGCGTACCGAAGCAATCAAGCATATCACTGTGCCGCTGGCCGAAGGCGACCATGCAACGATACCCGAACTGGACCTGACGCTGTCGGTGCTCGATGTACCCGGCCATACGCGCGGCCATATCGCTTATGTCGCTGCAGAGCGCGGATGGTTGTTTTGCGGCGACACCCTGTTTGCCGGCGGCTGCGGGCGTCTGTTCGAAGGAACGCCGCAGCAAATGGTCAATTCGTTAAGCAAACTCGCCGCATTGCCGGATGCGATGCAGGTCTATTGCGCACACGAATACACGCTGTCCAATCTGCGCTTCGCGCGCGAAGTCGAGCCGCTGAATAACGCGATCCATGCTCGCATTCAGCGCGAACAATCGAAGCGCGACCGAGGCGAACCGACTGTGCCGTCAACCATCGGCGTGGAAAAATCGACGAATCCGTTTCTGCGTTATCAAGAACCGGCAATTATCGATTCTTTAATGTCAGCCGGCCATCTGTCCACTCGCGATTCCATCGCGGCGTTTGCCGCATTGCGTGAATGGAAAAATTCCTATCGTTAATTGGATGGTCAGAACCTGGATTTGCGTTTCCTCAAGTAAATGTAAATTTTCTTGACGTGGTGAAAGGGCGTTACGTACACTCAACACACTATCCCTCCGTAACTACCGGCTGAACGTGGGTCGGTAACAGCCAATCGAACCCATGTATCAGACCAGACTGAAGAAGCTAGTTTGCGCAGCGTTGTTGTCGCTTGCCGCTCCTGCCGCCGTTCAAGCCAACGATATTTCCATCTTCCGCTATACACCGATACAGCCGTTCGACCCAAACGATCCGATCATGGAAATCGTCGCGATGGGCGAAGTCGATGTATGGGACCGTATTCGCCAGGGCTTTGCGATCCCGGACCTGGATACGAAGCTGGTAACCACGCAAACCACCTGGTACAGCTCGCGGCCCGACTATTTCGAGCGCACCACCACGCGCGCATCGCGCTATCTGTTTCACGTGGTGCAGGAACTCGAAGAACGCAACATGCCGACGGAACTGGCGCTGTTGCCGTTCATCGAATCGGCGTTCAATCCACAGGCGCATTCCAGCGCCAAGGCGTCCGGACTGTGGCAGTTCATTCCGTCTACCGGGCGCCATTACGATTTGAAGCAAAACGTATTCCGCGACGAGCGCCGCGATGTCATCGCGTCGACCGACGCTGCATTGACGTACCTGCAGAAACTGCATGACATGTTCGGCGACTGGCAACTTGCACTCGCTGCCTATAACTGGGGCGAGGGTTCAGTGCAGCGTGCGCTGAAGAAGGCGCGCAAGGCAGGCACACCTACCGATTTCGACGGCCTGTCGATCTATATGCCGGCCGAGACGCGCAATTACGTACCAAAATTGCAGGCGGTCAAGAACATCATCACCGCGCCCGACCAGTACGGCATCAAGCTTCCCAAGGTCGAAAACCAGCCGTACTTTGTCACCATCAACAAAACCCGCGATATCGATATCAAGATTGCCGCGCAACTGGCGGAACTGCCGATGGAAGAATTCAAGGCACTGAATCCGCAGTTCAATCGCCCGATCATTACCGGCAGTTCGGACACCCAGATCCTGCTGCCCAAAAGTAATGCAGAGAGATTCAAGGCAAACCTGGCGAAGTGGAGCCGCTCCCTGTCATCCTGGACTGCACACAAGATAACCAACGCGCGTGAGCGGATCGAGACGATTGCAGCCAAGTTCAAGACTACGCCGGAAATAATCCGCGAAGCCAACAATATTCCACCGAAGATGGCGCTGAAGGCCGGATCCACCATTCTGGTGCCGAAACTGGAGCACGCGAGCGATTCCAACATTTCTGCTTCGGTTGTGGAGAACGCGACGATGGTGGTCGTTCCGGACCGGCCTGACGGTAAATCCATGCTGGTAAAAGTCGGCAAAGGCGACACCCTGTCGTCGATTGCGAGGCGTCACAAGGTAAGTGTTGCGCAAATCAAGACATGGAACGGATTGAGCCGAGACGTTGTGAAAATCGGTCAGTCTCTTCGCTTGCATGCACAGACCCGCATTGCGACAACGACGCGCGCGGCCGCCAAAAAGCTCGCGAAAAACCGGCCGGCGCGTGCATCTGTCAAAACGGTCAAGGCAAACAAGACCGGCTCAAGCAAAACCGCCGGCACGGCGGCGAAATCGAAAACCATCGTCGCTTCCTCGGCGGCGAAGTCGTCGCGGTAAATCCGTTCCCGG
This sequence comes from Oxalobacteraceae bacterium, assembly GCA_036675035.1. Lineage (GTDB taxonomy): Bacteria > Pseudomonadota > Gammaproteobacteria > Burkholderiales > Burkholderiaceae_D > MESE01. Next base: position 9,537 of record JAKFFO010000205.1, on the reverse strand, counting down.
CCGACACAATACAAAACCGGTACCGGCACAAGCGGATGGAAGGTCCACCCCCGGACCAGAGCTGAATGATCCGATCTTGATCGCTCGTCGCTCTTATGCTTCTGCAGCTTCAGTTGAATAGGTTGAAGCGGCAAGCAGACGTTTGGTATAGGCCTGCGTCGGCTGAGACAGCACGGCTTCGGTAGTCCCACTCTCGACGACACGACCATCTTTCATGACCATGACCCGGTGCGCCATCGCGCGGATGACCGCAAGGTCATGGCTGATGAATACATATGCGATTCCGTACTTTCGCTGCAGGTCGGCAAGCAACAGCAGAACCTGCTGCTGCACCGACACGTCGAGCGACGATGTCGGCTCGTCCAGCAGGATCAGCGCCGGCTTCAATACAAGTGCGCGAGCAATCGCAATGCGCTGGCGCTGGCCGCCCGAGAATTCGTGTGGATAGCGCATCATCATGTCGGCGGACAGGCCGACTTCCGCCAAACCGGCCGCGACCGCCTGCCGCAAACCATCCCGGCTCAATTGCGGCTGATGCAGCGCCAGCCCTTCACCGACAATCTGCTCAATCGTACGACGCGGCGACAATGATGCGAACGGATCCTGGAACACCACCTGCATTTTCGCGCGCAGCGGACGCAACTCCGCACTGGTCATGTCGCTGATCGGATGGGGCCCGAACGTAATGCGGCCGTCGACCTCTGCCGAGGACAACCGCAACAACGCCATACCTAACGTCGATTTTCCGGACCCCGATTCGCCGACGATGCCGAGCGTCTCGGATGGTTTCAGTTCCAGGTCGACATCGTCGACCGCGACGAATTGTTTTTTGCCGAACCAGCCCTGCTTGATCGCAAAGGTACAACGTACCTTATCCGCCGTTAGGATCGGCTCGTCGCCGGTGGCCACCGTATCCACGATGCGATGCGGCCGGCTGGCCAGCAACTTTCGGGTATAGGGTTCACGCGGCTGTGAAAACAGCTCCTGCGTTGTTGCCGTCTCTATCAGTCGCCCGCTTTCCATCACGCCGACCCGATCGGCGAAATGCCGCACCAGGTTCAGGTCATGGGTAATCATCAGTACCGCCATGTTTTCTTCGCGCTGCAGCTGATTGAGCAGCTCCAGAATCTGCACCTGGATCGTGACGTCGAGCGCGGTTGTCGGCTCATCGGCAATCAGCAGCTTCGGCTTGCAGGCCAGCGCCATCGCGATCATTGCACGCTGGCGCTGACCACCGGACAGCTGGTGCGGATAGGCAAGCGCCCGGCGCGCCGGTTCGGGTATGCCGGTCTTGTCGAGCAACTGCACGGTGCGCTGCGCGGCAATTTTTGCGCTCAAGCCTTCGTGCAGCATCAGCACTTCCGCGATCTGGTTACCGATGGTGAACAACGGGTTCAGCGCGGTCATCGGCTCCTGGAAAATCATCGCAACATCCTTGCCGCGTACCGCGCGCATCGCTGATTCCGATTTTTGCAGGATGTCCTTGCCCTCGAAAAAAATTCGCCCGCTGTAATCGGCATCCTGGCTCAACCGCATCACCGACAGTGCGGTCACGGTCTTGCCGGAGCCGGATTCACCGACCAGCGCGAATTTTTCGCCGGGCGCAATCTTGAAGCTGACATCGGACACTACCCTCGATGCGCCGAACGCGATCTGCAGATTCTGGATATCGAGCAGGCTCATGCCTTTCTCCTCACGTCGAGCGCATTGCGCAATGCGTCGCCGATATTGGTCAGGAGCAGCAAGGTGATCGTCAGCACCGCAAAAGTGGACACGGCAATCCACCATGCGTCGAGATTGTTTTTTCCTTGCGCCAGCAATTCACCGAGGCTCGGTGTCGACGGCGGCACGCCAAGACCCAGGAAATCGAGGCTGGTCAGTGCCAGGATCGCGCCGCTCATCCGGAACGGCAGGAATGTCACCACCGGCGTCAGACTGTTGGGCAGCACGTGGCGCCAGATGATCTGCCCGTTCGATAAGCCCATCGCGCGGGCCGCCTGCACGTATTCCAGATTGCGGTTGCGAAGGAAATCCGCACGCACATAATCGGACAGGCCAAGCCAGCCGAACAGCGAAAGCAGGATCAGCAGCAAACCGATACTCGGCTCGAAGATCGACGAAAAAATAATCAGCAGGTACAGTTCCGGCATCGAGCCCCATATCTCCATGAAACGCTGAAACAGCAAATCGGTCTTGCCGGCAAAGTAACCCTGTATCGCACCGGTCACCAGTCCCAGAATCACGCCGGTAATGGTCAATGCCAGGCCAAACAGGATCGAAATCCGGAATCCGTACAGCAGCCGCGCAACCACATCGCGCCCGCGGTCATCGGTGCCCAGCCAGTTTTCAGCCGATGGCGGCGCGGGGTTGGGCGCCTCGGCGAAATAATTCAAGGTATCGAAGCTGTAATGATTGAGCGGATAAATCGCCCAGTTGCCGTTCTGCTTGAACTGGTCCTGGATGAATGGATCGAGATAGTCGGCAGGCGTTTCAAAGTCGCCGCCAAACACTTTTTCAGAATAGGTTTTGAAGATCGGAAACACCAACTCACCGTTGTAACGCGCGACCAGCGGCTTGTCGTTCGAGATCAACTCGGCCATCAAACTGATACCGAACAGCACCGTGAAGATGACCAGGCTCCAATAGCCGCGCCGGTTTTGCTTGAAACGCAGCCACACCCGACGCCAGGGAGACAGCGATGTTGTACTAGAATGCGATTTCATCGGCTCAGGCTTTCAAACTGTACTCGCGGGTCAACCCACACGTAACACAAGTCGCCGAGCAACTTGACCACCAGCCCGATCAGCGTGAATAAGTACAGCGTGCCCATCACCACCGGATAATCGCGCCGGATGACCGACTCGTACGATAACAATCCGAGGCCGTCCAGCGAAAACAGCGTCTCGATCAGCAGGCTGCCAGTGAAAAAAGCGAAGATGAATGCAGCAGGAAAACCGGTGACCAGCGGGATCAGCGCATTCCGGAATACATGCTTGTACAGCACCTTTCGCTCGTCGAGCCCCTTGGCCCGCGCGGTCAACACATACTGTTTGCGGATTTCTTCGAGGAAGGTATTTTTGGTCAGCATCGTCATGACCGCAAACGATCCGGCTACCGATGCGGTGACCGGCAGCGTGATGTGCCACAGGTAATCGACAACCTTGCCGAAGGTCGACATGGTTTCCCAATCGTCCGATGTCAGGCCGCGCAGCGGGAACCATTGCACAAAGCTGCCACCGCCGAACATTACCAGCAGGAACACACCGAGCACGAAACCGGGAATCGAATAGCCGATCAGCACCAGAATGCTGGTCGTGACATCGAAGCGGCTGCCTTCGCGCACCGCCTTGGCAATACCCAACGGTACCGAAACGAAATACGTCAGGAAGAAGGTCCACAAGCCGAGACTGATCGATACCGGTAATTTCGACTTCACCAGCTCCCACACATCCATGTGATGATAGAAGCTCTGCCCGAGGTCGAAGGTCGCAAAGCCTTTCAGCATTTGCCAGAAGCGTTCGTGCGCCGGTTTGTCAAAACCGTAAAGCGCCTTGATTTCCTCAACGCGCTCGGCATCGATGCCTTGCCGCCCCCGATATTCGGAAGCGCCCCGGCCGGATGCCTCACCCGAGCCGAGCTGGCCGCGCAGTTCGCTCAGCGCCTGTTCCACCGGGCCGCCCGGCACGAACTGGATCACCGCAAACGTGATGGCGATGACACCCATCAGCGTCGGCAACATCAGCAGCGCCCGCTTGCCGATATAGCTCCACAGATTCATTGCGCGTCCCTCATCTAGGCTCCTTCTGCCACCATGTCGATATCACATACGGATCTGCCTGATAGTACAGCGGCATCTTTTCCGGCATACCGAACCGGTCGCGATATGCGACGCGATGGGTAGGCGAATACCAGTGTGGTACGACGATGTATTTGTGCAGCAGCACCCGGTCCATCGCACGTGCGGCCGCAATCATTTCGGCGCGCGTATTTGCCGAAACCAGTGCATTGACCAGCTTGTCGACCACTGGATCTTTCAAGCCCCATGCATTGTTCGATCCTTTTATGTCCGCTGCCTCGGAACCGAACATGTCGAACATTTCATTGCCCGGACTGGTCACATCCGGGAAGCGGATGCTGGTCATGTCGAAATCGAACTGTTCCATGCGTTTCTGTACCAGCGCATAATCGGCGGTGCGCTGCGTCACCTGGACGCCGATTTTTTCCAGATTGCGCACATATACGCTGATCACGCGCGATAGCGCGGACTGATCGTCCAGGATCTCGAACGCGAACGGTTCGCCTTTCGCATTGCGCAACGCGCCGTCACGGTATTCCCAGCCCGCTTCCTTGAACAACTTGACCGCTTGCAGCAAATTGGCGCGTAGCGACATCGGCGAATCGGTACGCGGCGGCACCGGTGCCAGCCCGAATACAACCGGGTCGAGCTGGTCGCGCATCGGTTCCAGCAGCGCCAGTTCGCCCTCCGATGGCATGCCGGTCGCGGCCATGTCGCTGTTATTGAAAAACGAATAGATGCGCTTGTACTGGCCGTAGAACAATTGCCGGTTCATCCATTCAAAATCGAGCGCCAGCGCCAGCGCCTTGCGTACACGGATATCCTGGAACTGTGGCCGCCGCAGGTTCATCACGAAACCCTGCATCCCTGCGCCGTTCGAGTGCGTCAACGTACGTTTGACAATTTCGCCGCTGTCGAACTTCGGACCGTTATAGCTGCGCGCCCAGTTCTTCGAGCTGTACTCGACCACCACATCGAACTCGCCGGCCTTGAACGCTTCGAGACGCGCGACGTCGTCCTTGTAAAAGCGGTAAAAGATGCGTCCGAAATTGAACATGCCTTTGCGCGACGGGATGTCGTTACCCCAGTATTCCGGATTGCGCTTGTATGAAATCGAGCGACCCACATCGTAGCTGTCGATCAGGTAAGGACCGGTTGAAATCGGCGGATCCAGCTGGATCTGGTCGAAAGACGTGTCGCCGCCCCACTTCCTGGAAAAAACCGGCAAGCCCCCAACCACCAGCGGCAATTCGCGATTCAAGGTCTTGAAATCGAAACGCACGGTACGATCGTTCAGGATCACGCATTGTTTCACTTCAGAAAAAATCGACTTGAACTGCGGTGCCCCTTTGGCAACCAGCGTGTCGAACGAGTGCTTCACGTCTGCGGCCAGCACCGCATCGCCGTTATTGAATCGCGCTTTCGGATTGAGCCTGAAAACGATCGACATCCGGTCCGGCGCCAGCTCCATGTCTTCGGCCAGCAAACCGTACATGGTTGCGGTCTCGTCCGAAGAACCGGCAGCCAGCGTTTCAAACATCAGGTTCGATATGCCCGCCGCAGCGACACCCTTGAGCGAAAACGGATTGAATTTATCGAAGCTGGTGCGGCGATCCGGATTGGCAAGATATAGTTCTCCGCCTTTGGGCGCGTCCGGATTCACATAGTCGAAATGCTTGAAATCGGGAGGATACTTCGGCGTGTCATATAACGCGAATGCGTGTGCGGCAATTGCACTGCCGCCAAACCCGAGAGATCCGGTCAACGCCAAGAAAAATGAAAACAGAAATTTAGCCATTCGCCTGTATATTGAAATCAACATTGCAGCTGAGCATGGTCGCCCCGCAAGTCTGCGTTATTTTACCGAAAGGATTGTTGCGCAGGGTTGAAGATTTGCGCTTTGCAGATAGCCATCATCGCAAGTAATCCCGTGAAAAGTTGCCCTAAGCGCAGGGACACCATACAATCTTGCCCAGCCAGGGCACAAGAGATTGCCTGTTCGTACAAAACCGATTTCCATATTGATGCTGCAATCGTCAACACAGCGCAGGATTGCAACTCGCATAAAGTAAATTCATTCGGAGTCATTCATGGCATTTCTGCAAGGTAAAAAAATCCTGATCACCGGCTTGCTCTCCAACCGTTCGATCGCGTACGGCATTGCGCAGGCATGCAGGCGCGAAGGTGCGGAACTCGCCTTCACTTATGTCGGCGATCGGTTCAAGGACCGGATCACCGAATTTGCAAAAGAATTCGACAGCAGCCTGATCTTTGATTGCGATGTCGGCAACGATGAACAAATCGCCGCCGTATTTACGGACCTGGGCAAATCATGGGATCACCTTGATGGACTGGTACATGCGATCGGCTTTGCGCCGCGCGAAGCAATCACTGGCGACTTCCTGGAAGGACTGTCGCGCGAAGGATTCCGGATCGCGCATGATATTTCCGCGTACAGCTTTCCGGCAATGGCAAAAGCCGCTCTTCCACTGTTGCGCCCAAACGCTTCTTTGCTGACGCTGAGTTATCTGGGCTCCATGCGTGCGCTCCCTAACTACAACACGATGGGCCTGGCCAAGGCATCGCTCGAAGCGAGCGTGCGTTATTTGTCCGAATCGCTGGGACCGAAGGGCGTGCGCGTCAACGGCATCTCCGCCGGCCCGATCAAGACGCTGGCAGCAAGCGGCATCAAGGACTTTGGCAAGATACTGAATTTCGTCAAGGCCAATGCGCCGTTACGCCGCAATGTGACGATCGAAGACGTGGGCAATGCCGCGGCATTCCTGTTGTCCGATCTGTCGGCCGGCATCACCGGCGAGATCACTTATGTCGACGGCGGTTTTTCAAATGTGGTCGGCGGCATGCGCGAGCTTGAATAACCTCCTGCTCGGCGAACAGCCTTGAGATCGTTTTTGGCCAACGGCCTCAAGATGTGGATTCAACAATAAAGCCGTTGTCAGAAGCATCCGCAACAAATTGTTCTGCGCCAAAATGATTTACCCTGTAGAATACCGCCTGTGCGCTGCACCATGCAGCGCACTTTTGCAGCACCGCGAACCCTTAGCATTAACGATAAAGCCATCCCGCCTCCTGGTGTTGATTTTTGAACACCGTCCCGGCGCAACGCTTTTGTGCCGAAATCTCTCTGAGTTTTCTTAGCTGTTTCGTTGGTTGGCGTTGCATTTTTTGCGCACCGCATTTCATCATCGATGATGTGTGTCGCGCTGATTTTACGAAAGAAAATAATGACATTTGAAGCACTAGGCTTGCACGCGTCCGTTCTTAAAGCACTGACAGAATCCGGCTACACCAAACCAACAGCGGTTCAGGCGCAAGCCGTCCCGGCGGCAATCGAAGGTCGCGATCTGATGGTTTCGTCACAAACCGGTTCCGGAAAAACCGCAGCATTCATGCTGCCCGCATTGCACAAATTTGCAACCGCCGCCGAGCAACAACCCGCTGTCGGCGGCAAGACTCCGAATCAGGAAGCACAATCGGCACGCTCGCGCGGCGACCGTCCGCGTTTCAAGGCGGCGCAACCGAAGATGCTGGTATTGACACCGACGCGCGAACTCGCGCTGCAAGTCACGACGGCAACCGATAAGTACGGCTCATTCATGCGGCGCGTAAAAGCCGTGTCGATCCTCGGCGGCATGCCTTATCCAAAACAGATGCAATTGCTGGCCAAGAATCCGGAAATCCTGGTGGCGACGCCCGGACGCCTGATCGACCATATGGAATCAGGCAAGATCGATTTCTCGCAACTGGAAATTCTGGTACTGGACGAAGCCGACCGCATGCTGGATATGGGCTTTATCGACGATATCGAAAAGATCGTCGATGCAACGCCTGAATCGCGTCAAACCATGCTGTTCTCCGCCACGCTGGACGGCGTCGTCGGCAACATGGCGAAACGCATCACGAAAAACCCGCTGGTGATCCAGATCGCCGGTTCCGCCACCAAGCACGAAAACATTTCGCAACGCGTCCATTTCGTCGACGACCTGTCGCACAAGAACCGCCTGCTCGACCACCTGCTGCGCGATACGACGATGGATCAGGCGGTGGTATTTACCGCCACCAAGCGCGATGCCGACACGATTGCAGATCGTCTGAACATTGCCGGTTTCGCTGCGGCCGCTCTGCATGGCGACATGCATCAGGGCGCACGCAATCGCACGCTGGATAGCCTGCGCCGCGGCCAGGTACGGGTACTGGTTGCCACCGACGTTGCCGCTCGCGGTATCGACGTGCCGGCGATCACACATGTGTTCAACTACGATCTGCCGAAGTTTCCGGAAGACTACGTGCACCGTATCGGCCGCACCGGCCGTGCCGGACGCAATGGAATCGCAGTGTCGCTGGTCAATCATGCGGAAGGCATGAATGTGAAACGGATCGAGCGCTTCACCAAGCAATTGATTCCGGTCAATGTCATCGAAGGCTTCGAGCCGAAAAGAACCGCATCCGCGGCGCGTCCAAGCCACAAGCCCGGCGGCTGGAAACCAGGCGACAATCGCGGCAATAGCGCCAAGCCGGGCCAGCGTACGTTCAGCAAGCCGGGTGCGCCACGCAAGGATGGCGGTGGCTTCAACAAAGGACCTCGCACTGGCGAATCCGGCGCGCGTCGCTCTTACGACGACCGTTAATCGGCAACGGCATTACGCTGTAAAAGCAGGAAATTGAAAGACCGCTTCGGTGATGCCGAAGCGGTCTTTTTTATTGGGCGGCGAACGCAGCCCGATCGAAAGATTGCTCCTGCCCGCCGGCTACAACGCGCAGGTTCGAAACCCGGCAAACATGTCATTGCGCTCAGGCAGATAGAAGTTGCGATACTTCGGCGATTTCATCCTTGGCCGGGTCAGGTACGACGCCCCGCGCAGCACCTGATGCGTGCCGAACCAGGGCTCGGAATATTCGCGATAGGCATCCGCCGAAAATCCGGGATAAGGCTCGAACGGCGAGCAGGTCCATTCCCACAGATCGCCCCAGCGCAATGCCGGGTGCCCCGATAGCGCGGCAAATTCCCATTCCGATTCGGTCGGAAGACGCCGCTCCGCCCACATGCAGTACGCCTGCGCCTCGAACAAGCCGATATGCCGTACCGGTTCATTAGCCGCCAACGCAGTTTGCCTGCCGAACCGTTCGCAACGCCAGTGCCTTCCCTCACGGTACCAGCCGAGCGGCGCCGATTGTTCCTGCTGCATCAGCCATGCGCGCCCGGCGGCGGTCCAGAACTGCGGATTCTGGTAACCGTCATCATCGATGAACTCGGTGAACTGTGCGTTCGACACCAGCGTCGAATCCATCGTGAAAGTCGGGACATAACAGGGATGTGCCCATTTTTCATTATCGAAGATGAATCCCGGCCCCGGTTCGCTGCCCAGCTGGATTGTGCCGCCCGGGAAGCGGATTTCACCTTGCGCCCACGACGGCATCGTGCAACCGGCCAATGGCCCGGGCAGCTCAACACCCAGTGTCTGCATGGTGTAGGCGAACGCTTCGCCATGCATGTCCTCATGCGCCAGCGCCAGCCGGTACGGGTACAGCGCCGCATCATCGTTCGGAACGCGGCTCAATTTATCCAGTGCGCGATCGAGAACTTCGTGGCAGTAGGTCTTGAGCGCGCCGGTGCTGGGCAAACCGAGTGTCCAGCGCGCGCGGTGCGGCACGGTGTTCGAATCGAACCAGTCGTCACCCTTGGTCAGCATCGACGTGCGCTGCGCCGCATCGGGCGCGCT